>PWWI01000316.1 GCA_003561535.1 Nitriliruptoraceae bacterium | reverse complement strand
TGGGTGGCGCCGGTGATGCGGTAGCGGGGGAGTGGGTCGAGATCGGTGAGGGCAGCGAAGGCCTCGATCGCGACCTCGAGTCCCTTGCCGGGGCCGATCAGGCCCCAGGTGAGCGCCAGTTTGCGGGTCGACGGGTCGGGGGGACGTACACCCTCTGGCGGCGGCGACAGCCGTGGATCGAAGCCGTGGGGCAGCACCTCGATCTGGTCGTTCCTCACGCCGTAGTGGGTGACCAGCCGCTGTGCCGCGGCGACGCTCATCACGATCGACCGTGCGCTACGAGCCGCGAGGTGCGTGACGATCCGTCGCTGCCGTGCGCTGGGCTCCCGGAGCACGGTGTGGTACGTCACGAGTGTGGGCGCGGCGACGGCGTCGATCAGGTCCGTCGCCTCGGCCCCGTCGTCGCCGGCATAGATCCCGGACTCGTGTTGCATGGACACGACATCGTGCTGGTCGAGGACCGCGACCGTCCGCGCGAGCGCCGCGGCGTCCCCACGCAGGTGCTCGTGGACCTCGACGCCCGCAGCGGTGGATGCCGACGGTTCGTCGACCAAGCTGACGACCGTGGACCGGGCAGCGACCGCTCGTTGGCGCTCGAGCGCGCCCAGCAGCGATGCCGTGTAGGTCGCGAGACCACACGTCGTTGGCGGGTAGGTGCTGACCCATCCCACCGACGGCGGTATGGACACGCCGTTCAACCCAGTCGTCCTCGATCGCATCGATCTCATGGCGCACCCGTTCGTTGACGGCGAGCGGGGTCGCTCGACCGTGACCCCGCTCGAACAACGGGTACAGCTCCTGTCCCACCCCCACCGGAGATCGAAAGATTGCCGCTGACCCAGAGTAACGAGCGAGCGGCGGCATGTGGGGGACGGGCGGTGCGCGGACAGGCTGGCCCGGATGCGACCAGCTGTCGCGGCTCGAGACGGCCCAGCAGCCCGACGCTCATCGAGTGCTCGTGGAGTGCCCGACGAACCTAGGCGGTGAGTCTGCGGATCCAGTTGTTGCACGGGCGGCCCGTGCCGCGGAGGTCCTCGATCCAGGCAGAGGTGTCGATCAGGACCGTCGCGTGGGATGGGCAGGTGCGTCGTCCCGCACGCGGTCGAGGTCACCCTCCCACCCGCGGCCGCCCTGCCCGGCTCGTGTCCTGGCCCGCACCGGCCCCGCCAGGTCGTTGTGACCTCCGATGGCGTGCTCACCCGCTCGGGGTGACGAGCCAGCGGCCGGGTGACGCCATACTTCACCGCCCTGGCGCGGATGACTGGTCAACGGCCCCAGAGCGGGTCGTCGGCCCCCTCGCGACCGCTCGCGACCGCGGCGCCAACATGCAACCTGGAGGTACCCAGCTGTGAACGAGCCCACTCACGCAACGACCGCAGCCAACGCCGCGGTGCGAACCACGCTGCCGTTCGATGACACCGGCGACTTCGACCTCGTCGAGCGTGGGTTCCTCGCCCCACTGCCCGACACGGTCACCACGGAGGACGGTCGTCCGGTGTGGGATGCGCGGAAGTTCGATTTCGTCGCCGGTGATGCGCCGGCGACGGTGAACCCGAGCTTGTGGCGCCAGGAGCTGCTGAGCGGCGTCGGGGGGCTGTTCGAGGTGGTGGACGGGATCTACCAGGTGCGCAGCCTGGACCTGTCCAACATCAGTTTCGTGCGGGGTGAGACCGGTTGGATCGTGCTCGACCCGCTGATCTCCGCCGAGGTGGCTGCGGCCGCGTTGGAGCTGGTGAACTCCCACGTCGAGCGGCGCCCGGTGACCGCGGTGGTGTACAGCCACAGCCACGGTGACCACTTCGGTGGGGTGCGGGGGGTCTGCTCACCAGAGGACGTCGCGGCCGGTCGGGTCCGCATCGTCGCGCCGGAGGGGTTCACCTTCGAGGCGGTGAGCGAGAACGTGATGGCCGGCAACACGATGTCGCGCCGCGCCTCGTACATGTACGGCAACCTGCTGCCGCCGTCGGCGACCGGGCAGGTCGGTGCGGGGCTGGGCAAGACCACCTCCACGGGCACGTTCGGGCTGCTCGAGCCGACCGACCTGATCGGGCATGACGACACCTCGATCGTGCTCGACGGGGTCGAGCTGCAGACCCTGTACACGCCCGACACCGAGGCGCCGGCTGAGTTCGTGTTCCTGTTGCCGGCCTGGAAGGCGCTGTGGACCGCGGAGGTCGTCACCCACGTCCAGCACAACCTGTACACGCTGCGCGGCGCGCAGGTCCGCGATGCGCTCGGCTGGTCGAAGGCGATCGACACGATGATCGCCCGGTTCGGTGCCGACACCGAGCTGGTGTTCGCCTCGCACCACTGGCCGACCTGGGGCCATGACGCCTCGCTCGAGCTGCTGCGCATCCAGCGTGACACCTACCGCTACCTGCACGACGAGACCCTGCGGCTCGCCAACCATGGCGAGACCATGCTGGAGATCGCCGAGCAGCTCGAGCTGCCGCCGGCGCTGGCCCGCACGTGGTCGTCACGTGGCTACTACGGGTCGGTCAACCACAACGTCAAGGCGATCTACCAGCGCTACCTCGGCTTCTTCGACGGCAACCCCGCCACCCTCCACCCCCACCCACCGGTCGAGGCCGCCAAGCGCTACGTCGCCTACATGGGCGGTGCCGAGGCGATCCTGGAACGTGCCCGGGACGATCACGAGGCTGGCGACGACCGCTGGGTCGCCGAGGTCGTCAGGCACGTGGTGTTCGCCGAGCCCGACAACACCGCCGCCCGGGAGCTGCTCGCCGACGCCCTGACCCAGCTGGGCTACCAGGCCGAATCGGGCCCTTGGCGCAACTTCTACCTCACCGGCGCGAAGGAACTGCGGGACGGGGTCATGGTGCTGCCCCCCCCCAGCACCACCTCACCCGACGTCATCGCCGCGATGCCCACCAGCCTGATCCTCGACTACCTCGCGATCCGCCTCAAGCACCGCGACGCGGCCGAGCTCGCCGGCTCCACCCTGCTCGTCCTGACCGACGTCGAGGAGCGGCACCTGCTCGAGTTGTCGAACGGGGTGCTGCACAACCGGCCCGCCGCTGGCGACGAGGAGGTGGCCGCTGATGCGACCATCACCGCCACCCGTGCCTGGTTGAACGGCCTCCTCGCCGCCGACGATCCCGCTACCGCGTTGACCAGCGGCGACGACGCTGACATCACCGGGGACCCGACGAGCCTGCTCAGCGTGTTCGGCCTGCTCGACGAGTTCCCGTTCTGGTTCAACATCGTCACCCCGTAGCAGTACGGGCAGAGCCCGCCGGGCCGTCCCCACCCCGACGACGGAGTGGTGTCGGGCAAGCGGGTCCTGGCCTGGCTGCGCACGGCCTGCAGGAGCGACCCTCGCCGACCGGCGGGGACCATCGCGAACCGGAAGACCCACAGGAGGATGGACCGTTGACAAGACGACGACCGAACATGGCACGAGCGGGGGGTGTCGTCGCCGCCGGCGCGGTGGCGCGTTCCGCCGCAACAACGAGGGCCGCAGGCACATCCGACGCTGCCGGCTCG
This sequence comes from Nitriliruptoraceae bacterium, assembly GCA_003561535.1. Classification (GTDB taxonomy): domain Bacteria; phylum Actinomycetota; class Nitriliruptoria; order Nitriliruptorales; family Nitriliruptoraceae; genus T1Sed10-7. The sequence continues at coordinate 45,190 of PWWI01000316.1, read as the reverse complement.
AGGCGCTACCAGCTGCGGCAACGTATGGTCTCGATCGGTGACGACTTCCGCATCACGGACCAGGACGGCAACCTCGCCTACCTCGTGGACGGCAAGGCGCTGCGGGTGCGCTCGACGCTGCTTTTCCTCGATCCCGCCGGGACCGAGCTCTATCGGATCCAGGAGAAGGTCCTGCGCGTCCGCGAATCCATGAGCGTCCAACGTCCCGACGGGAGCGTCGCTGCACGGGTCCACAACGCCCTGCTGACCCCCCTCCGGGACCGCTGGACCATCGATGTCCCCGGCGGTGACGACCTGCAGGCCACCGGGAACATCCTGGACCACGAGTACCGCATCCGCCGGGGCGGCACGACCGTGGCGAGCGTGTCACGGCGCTGGTTCCGGGTCCGTGATACCTACGGGGTCGAGATCGCTGCCGGCGAGGACGCTGCGCTGCTGCTCAGCGTGGTGGTCGTGATCGACATGATGGCGCACCCGGGCCGGTGACGTCGGGCGCGATCGTGCGTGACATCACTCCTTCGGGGTGCCGCGGTGTGACTCGTGCTGGTCAGGTCTGTGGCAGGATGCCATGGGTCGAACCGGGAAGATGCCAGCACGGGAGCGGTCATGGGTGGCTCGAACGTCGTGGGTTCCGCGTGGTCGATCGACGGCACGACGTTCAGCTACCGGAGCCCGCTCGGTGGCACCCGACCAGCTGGTCGCGGAACGGTTGGCTCGGCGGGCAGCCACCCTGGAGCTGGGGACGCTGCGTGACGCACCCGAGGTCGTGGCTCGGTTGGAGGCGAAGGGCTTCAACCGGCACACGTTCATGTGCGGGCAGTCGGGGTCGGGGAAGACCTACAGCCTCGGTCGGCTCCTCGAGGAGCTGGTGCTCAGGACCCGGCTGCCGCTGCTGGTGCTCGACCCGAACGGCGACCACGTGCATCTCGGGCGGACCCGGGCAGGTGTCGACCAGGCGGTGGCTGCGGCCTACGCCGAGGCGGCGGGCGACGTGCGGGTACTGGGAGCAGAGCCGCGGGACGCGGTGGCGCCGCTGCGCATCCGGTTCCGGGAGCTCGGGGCCACGGCTGCCGCCGCCCTGCTGCAGCTGGACCCGATCGCCGATCGTGCGGAGTACAACGCGTTGCTCCACGCGTTGCGTAGCGCGCCGGCTGAGGGCGTCGAGTCCATGGACGCCGCCATCGAGCTGTTCCGCCACAGCGGCGATGAGGTGCTCGGCCTGATCAAGATGCGGGTCGAGAACCTGGGTGTGGATCGGATGGCGGCGTGGGCGAAGCCGTCGGGCTCGACGATCGCTGAGGTGTGGGCGCGGGACGAACCGCGAGCTCTGGTCGCGGACACCTCGGGGTTCGAGGAGCGCCGGGAGCGCATCGCGGTCGCGATGGCGGTGCTGGAGCAGCTGTGGGCGAGCCGCAAGCGTCGGCGACCGCTGCTGCTGGTGGTCGACGAAGCCCACGACGTGTGTCCGGCCGATCCGGCCGACCCGCTGGAGCGGCTGGCAGTCGACCGCTTCACCCGCATCGCCGGCGAGGGACGCAAGTACGGGATCCACCTGCTGCTCGCGTCCCAGCGGCCGGACAAGCTGCCGGAGAACGTCCTCTCCCAGTGCGACAACCTGCTGCTGATGCGGGTCAACTCGGCCGGGGACCGCGCGGCGCTGGCATCGATGTTCGGGTTCGTGCCGCCGGAACTGATCGAGCTCGCCGGGACGTTCGGGCTCGGTGAGAGCCTGCTCGCCGGCAAGGTGTCACCCGACCCGCAGCTGGCCCGGACCGGTGCGCGACTGACCCCGGAGGGCGGCGCCGATGTCCCGACGGACTGGGCGATCGTCGGCGAACGCTAGAGCAGTCCGCGGATCCTGGCCGCCTCGACGGCGCTGCGGCGCCCTTCCACGCCGAGCTTGCGGTAGATCGCGCGGAGGTGCGTCTTGACGGTGTTGATCGAGACGGAGCGGGCCTCGGCGACCTCTCGTAGCGTCAGCAGGGAGGGGAGCTCGCGCAGGAGCTCCAGTTCGGCGGGTGTGAGCCGGACGAGGGCGTCGCGCTCGTCAGCGGTCGAGGAGGGGAGCCGGTCGAGGATGCGGTCGACGAAGGCCTCGGTCCGGCCGAAGCGGCCCTTGCCACCGATCAGCAGTTCGGCGAACCGCCGGGACTCGGTGAAGGGCTGGAGCAACTCCACCGGTTCGGCCAGCAGCAGCGCCGTCTGCAGCCGTTCCTGCGCCAGCGTGAGGTTGCCGGCATCCCGCTCGATGGTCGCAGCGAGCAGCCACGCCCGGACCTTGGTCGTGATGAGATGGCAGGTTGCCGTGCCGTCGAGGACCGGGGTGAGTTCGCGTCGGGCCGCTGCCGGCTGGCCGCCATCGAGCTGCAGCATGGCCCGCAGCAGTGCCGGCTCACCCGGGGCCGGCGCTCGGTGGATCACCACCTCGGCGATCCTTCGGGCTGCCTGCCGCTCGCCGAGGTCGAGGCAGACCTGCAGGGCGACGGGAGCGGCGTACCCGAGGAGGGCGGGGGACACGTCCGCGTCCGCGAGCCGTTCGTAGAGCCGCAGGTAGTTTTGGAGCAGGTCGAAGGCGTCGTCGCGGCCAGCGAACAGGTAGAGCTCGAGGCTCCGTGTGGCGAGTTCGACGTCGGGCTCGTTGTGCTCCGCGAGCAACGCGACGGCTCGGGCGCCTGCGCTCTGTGCGGTCTCGGTGTCACCGCGGAGCGAGGCCATCCAGCCGAGCAGCATGTAGGCGTGCACGATCGACTGGGAGCGCCCCCAGCCGCGACGCTCGGCCAGGGTCACCGCCTCGGCGGCGTGGTGCTGCGTGGCGGCGAGGTCGCCCCTGCTCGCATGTGTGCCGGCGAGGAACGACAGCGCGGCGATCAGCATCGCATCCCGTCCGCCGGCACGCGCCAGCATGGTCGCTCGCTCCAGATCGGACACCGAACCCGCGTAGGAACCGATGAACAGCCGTGCGACGCCTCGCTGGTGGAGGGCGTAGAGGTCGAGGTCGGGGTCGCCGGTGGTCCCGGCCGGGGTGGCCTCCAGACGCATGAGTGCGGCGTGGACGTCGAGGTCGAACCTGGCGCGGGCGGTGGCGACCGCGGCGGCGAGCACGGCCACGCCGGGATCGGAGGCACCCGCGATGGCATCCAGGTCGAGGGTGACGAGCCAGCGGTCCGCCTCCGGCGTGTTCCCGAGCTCGAGCGCAGCGGCGGCCAGCAGCAGGGCCACGACCGGGTCGCTCCGATCGGGTTCTGGCAGCTCGGCCAGGATCAGGTGGAGTCGGCGGGACCGGCCGCTGAGGATCGCGGCGAGCCCCTCTGAGCGCGCAAACTGGACCACCTGCTCGGTGTCGCCCGCCATGGCGAGGTGCTCCATCGCGTGCAGGTGGTCGCCCTGCTGCTGGTACCACCGTGCCGCGGTGTGCTGCAGTTCGCGTTCGGCCCGTGGCTGTTCACGACGTAGCTCCGCGAGCAGGAACGTGCGCAGCAGGTCGTGGTAGCGGTAGGTCGCACGACCACGACCCACCCGCCGGATGAACGCGTTGCCCTGCTCGAGCCCGTTCAGCAACCGCGCCGCATCCATACGGTCGCTCAGCCGCTCAGCGAGCCCGACGCTGAGATCCGCACAGATACTGGTCCGGAGCATGAACCTGCGCGTCGCAGCAGGCAGGGCAGCCATGACCTCGGTGAGCAGGTAGTCCGCGACCTGGTGGTCGTCACCGTCGAACCGCTCGACGAACGCTCCGGGCTCCTCACCACCGCTGACCGCCAGGCAGGCGATCTGCAACCCCGCTGCCCACCCCTCGGTGCGGGTGTACAGCACCTCGAGATTGGTGTCCGAGAGCCCGACCTCACGCCGTCGCACGAGCTGTGACGTCTCCTCCAGGGTGAAGGCGAGATCCTGGGAACGGATCTCCTTCAGAGCGCCACGGACCCGAAGCCGGGGGAGGCCGATCGGTGGCTCGGCTCGCCCCGACAGCACCAGGTGCAGGTTCGAGGGCGAGCGTTGCAGCAGGAGCTCGAGCGAGGCGAGCGCCTTCGGGTGCCGCACGACCTCGACGTCGTCGAGCACCAGCCACAGCGGCTCGCCCACCGACACGACCTCTCGCAGCAGCTCGTCGACGAAGCCGGACTCGACCTCATCGGCGGGTGCGAGCAGTTCGTGCAGGCGCGACCCAGGAGGGAACCGTCCGGTGGCACGCAGCGCCCCGAGGAGCCCGGACCACAGACGTCCCGGATCGTTGTCATGCCGGTCCAGGCTCAGCCAGGCGATCGCACCCTCAGGTGATTGGCCTGCCCAGCCCGACAGCAGCGAGGTCTTCCCGAAGCCGGCCGGAGCACACACCAACGTCACCGGCGCCGCGTCGTGACGCAGGACCTCGAGCAGACGGTCGCGGGTGAGGTCGAGCGCAGACGCCGCCGGCGGGTGGAAGCGCGGGTCCACGGCGAGACCTGCCGGCGTCTCCTCGATCCCGACCGCCAACGCCCCACTCCTGAGCCTGGAACGCTCGGCCGCGCGAGCGACTCCCATCGCACCACCAGTTGGGACGTGAGGGCCGTGGCGAACATCGCCGCTGTCGCTGCCCGGCTCCCAAGCGCATGGATGCGTCCACTTAGTCTACGCGAACGTGCAGGACCGCGACGTCCGTGGGCCGGGCGGCATCACCCCGACGAGGTGGTGCGGCCCGCTGCCGTGGCGAGCAACATGCCTTCGCTGTTCATGCGGCGGACCGAGCCCGTCGGCGGTTGTGCACAGCTACGACGACGAGGGTGTGGCCATGGGCGACGACGCGTGACGGCAAAGGAAGGTCCGCGTCGGCTCCCAGCGATACCGCCCGTCGGTGGCGCGCTGTTGCTCGACTCCGCGGGCCGCTCGGTCAACGAGGTCTTGGCGGGCGTGACCCTGGTCGCGTTGTCCCTGCCGATCAACATCGGCTACGCGAGCGTGATCGGCCTGCCGCCGACCACCGGGATCTACGCCTCCATCGTGCCGCTGCTCGTGTTCGCACTGACCACCGGATCGCGGCGGCTCGTGTTCAGCCCTGACGCGACGATCGCTGCCCTGCTGGCAGCGGCACTCGTGCCCGTCGTCGCGATGGGTGTCGAGCCGACCGTCGCCGCCCTGGGTGCGGCGCTGCTGACGGGCCTGCTCCTGCTGTTGGCCTGGCTCCTGCGGCTCGGCGGTCTGGTCCGCTTCCTCTCCCACGCCGTGCTGGTCGGGTTCATCGCCGGGCTCGGGGTCGAGATCCTCACCTCGCAGGTGCGCAGGATCCTCGCCGTCGACGTCGAGGCCGACGGCTGGGTCCGCGAGGTGATCGGACTCATCGCGGCGCTGCCGGAGGCGTCGATGGCGAGCGTCGCGGTCGGCGTCGGCACGATCGTCATCGTCCGAGCGCTGCGGCGGGTCGCACCTCGCACGCCCGGGTCGCTGATCGCTCTGCTCGTCGTCGGTGGCGCCGTCGCCTGGCTGCGTCCCGAGGGTGTCGCCGTCCTCGGACCCGTCCCCGCCGGCCTTCCCGCCCCCTCCTTCCCGGTCATGCCACTGGACGCGTGGTTGCTGTTGCTGCCGGTCTCGCTCGCCATCGCGGCGTTGACGATCGCGGAAGGCGCCGTCCTCTCCCAGAGCGAGGGCCGCAAGCACGGTGAGGAGATCGACCCCAACGCCGAGGTGTTCGCCTACGGCCTGAGCAACGTCGCGGCCGCGGTGTTCGCTGGGATGCCGATGGGTGCCAGCGCGTCGCGGACCGCCGCGATGGCCGCTGCGGGAGCACGGACGCAGGTGCCGTCGCTGGTCGCTGCCGTGCTGGCGGGGATCGCCGCGGTGTTCCTCTCCGGGCTCATCGCCGCCATCCCCCTGGCGGCGCTGGGCGGCCTGGTGGCCAACGCGGTGGTCAAGATCATCGACGTGCCGACCTTCCGGCACCTCGCACGGGTGCGCCGCGGGGACCTCGCGATCGCGCTCGGGTGCGCGATCGCCGTGCTGCTGCTCGGTCCGCTGACCGGACTGGTGGTCGCGGCCCTGGCCTCCTCGATCGACGTCGTACGGCGTGCCGCGGCCATGCCCTGGTCGACGCTCGGGGTGCCCCCGGACGGGCCCGAGGGCCGGTACACGGCCGCCGACGAGCCCGTTGAGGGGACCGGGCTCCGGATCCTGCGACCCGAAGGTCCCCTGTTCTTCGCCAACGCAGAGGACGTGCGCACGACCCTGACCGCCGCGGCGGCCGAACCGGGAACCCGCTGGCTGGTCATCGACCTCGAGGCGGTCAGCGACATCGATCCGACGGCGGCAGCGGCGCTCACCGACGGCATGGCTGCGGCAGCCGACCGCGGCGTGGTCATGGCCTTCAGCCGTGTCCGCGGGCCGATCGCCGACCTGCTGGCGAGGTACGGACTGGCGGAAGCGGTCGGGGCGGACCGGATCTTCGCGACCAACCGCGCCGCCGCCGCGGCGTACGAACGCCAGCGCTGACCCCGTCCACCTCAGGCGACTGCGCCCTCGGGAGCCGCCTCCGGTCGCATGGCGGCCAGCCGGGCTGCCGCAGGGATGGCAACGAGGAGCCCGACCAGCAGGATGCCGCTGAGAGCGGCCAGGATCTCTGGGTCGCTGTCGAAGGCGATGGCCACGGCGGCGAAGGCGGGGCCGGCGTTGCGCAACGGCGCGATGCCGGCCAGGGTGGTGCGACGGATGCGAGGACCCGTGGCGAGCACCCCGCCGGCGATCGCGGACAGCACCGTGAACACCGCTGCGGCCAGGAGCGTCCGGCTGCCGAGGAGGGAGACGATCTGCTCCCACGAGCTCCCGGCCCCGAGCACCAGGACCGCCGCGAAGGACAGCGACGACACCTTCTGGGCGACGGGCTCCCAGCTCGCGGCGATCGCCTCCGTCCAGTGGCGCAGCGACAGCCCGATCGCGAAGGGCACCAGCTGCAGGATCGCGACGCTGCGGACCAGATCGGCGACGGGCAGGCTCAGATCTCCGCCGAGTCCGGCCCAACCGAAGAGCACGTTGGCGGTCAGCGGGAAGGTCACCGAACCCACCGCAGCGAGCAGGACCTGCAGCGTCGAGCCGGTGAGCACGTCGCCTCGTTGGATCATCGCGAGCTTGGCGCCGAAGGGGGCCCCGGGCGACGAGGCGACCAGCAGCAGCGCGATGGTCGCAGCGGTGCTCAGGCCGAACACGGCCGCGACCCCCCAACCCAGCAGCGGGACCACGACGAGGTTGGCGGCCAGGACGAGCAGGAGCAGCGAGCCGCGGCGCAGCACGCTGGTCAGATCAGCGATCCGCGTCCCGAGGCCCGCGGTGAGCATCGTCGACGTGATGAAGATCACGAGGACGATGTTGAAGGCGGCCGTCACGAACTCCATGCGAACCTCACAACCTCGATGTCGGGTCGTGGAGACTTGAGCGTCTGGTGTCCACGGGGACACCACCCCAACCGGGGGAGATGGCCACGCGTCGACCCCGCCACCTCGTGGGGATCGAGCTGGACAGCGCTGGGCGGCCGCGGATCGTCCCCCCGGTCAGGGGTGTGGCGCGGCCGGCTGCGTGCGTCCCGGGTCATGCCCGGGGGTCGTCGTCGGGGCGTGCCGCCCACTACCGTGACCGGTTGCACGTCCGGGCGACAGCGGGAGGGACGCATGGCTGATGCCTCAGCCTCTCCCTCGCCGCCCGGTACGCGGCTCCACGCCTTCTTCGACGACGTGCTCGGCGAGCTCGACGGGGTCGCGCTCGGCCGGCTCGTGGCGAGCGGGGCCGTCCATGCGGATGAGCTCGTTGCTGCGGCCCAGGGTCGGGCCGGAGCGGTCGCTGAGCCGCTCGGGGCCGTCGCGCACCAGGCGCCGCGGCCGCGCCGGGTCCCGAACCGGCACTCGGAGCTCGACGCCGTCCCCACCTACGTCAAGGACAACACCGACGTGGCCGGGATGCCGACCACCTTCGGCACAGCCGCGTTCGTCGCCGGGCCGGCTCCGGCCGATGGCCGCTACGCCCGGCAGTTCCTGGCCACGGGGATGGCCGCGCTGGGCAAGAGCAGGATGCCGGAGTTCGGTCTCAACGCCTCGACGGAGTTCGCCGGTGCGCCCCCGGCTCGCAACCCGTGGGATCCGGACCGCTCGGTCGGTGGCTCCTCGGGCGGGTCGGCGGCCTTGGTTGCCGCCGGCGTCGTGCCGTTGGCCCACGCCAACGACGGCGGTGGCTCGATCCGGATCCCCGCGGCGGCCGCGGGGCTGGTGGGGCTGAAGCCCACGCGAGGTCGGCACCTGGACGGCCTGCAGGCTCAGAGGATGCCGATCAACCTCATCTCCGAGGGGGTGGTCAGCCGATCGGTGCGGGACACGGCCGCGTTCGTCCACGCCGTGGAGCGACGCTGGCGGAACCCGGCGCTACCTCCGATCGGACGCGTCGTCGGTGCCTCGTCGCGGCGCCTGCGCATCGGACTGTTGGAGGAGACGGTCGGGCCCGCCGAGCTCGACCTCACGAACCGGCGGGCGCTGCAGGACACGGCGGCGCTGCTCGAGTCGGCCGGCCACCGGGTCGAGCCCGTCGCGATGCCGGTGGACGAACGGTTCGCGGTGGACTTCCTCCACTACTGGGGGCTGCTGTCGCTCCTCATCTCCGTGACCGGCAGGACGTTGGACCGCGCGTTCGACCCGTCGCGGATGGACGCGCTGTCGGTCGGATTGCGGGTGCATGCCCGGCGCCGGCTGCTGGAGATGCCCGCGGCGCTGGCACGCCTGCAGCGCGCCGGACGCCGGTGCGCGGCCATGTTCGGTGACCACGAGGTCGTCCTGTCCCCCGTGGTGGCACAGCGGACGCCGTCGCTCGGCTACCTCAGCCCGCAGGTCGGGTACGAGGAGCTGATCGTGCGGCTGGTCCGCCAGGTCGCCATCACGCCGTTGCACAACGTCGCCGGGTTCCCGGCGATCGCCGTCCCCGGGCCGCTCGACGCTGGGGGGCTGCCGACCTCCACGATGCTGTCGGCCACCTGGGGGGACGAGCGCCCCCTGCTGGAGCTCGCCTTCGAGCTCGAGCAGGCGCGACCCTTCCCCCGCATCCAGGACGTCGGTGGAACCGGCCGCGCCTGACCCCGAGGTGGCTGCTCACCTGGACACTGGCCGGTGGTCCTTCGGACCTGGGGCCCGATCGAGGACCATCGCCTCTTCTCTCGCCGGCCCCGGTCCACTACAGAGGGAGTAGAACCCCGCGCCGCCGACCGGGCGGTTGCGGACCCGACCCGCACCCAGCAGGGCCCGTGAGAGGAGGCCTCGAGGAGACCGCAGGTACCAGCGGGACCCGCTCGCATGGGTCCCGGGCCTCCGGCGACCAACGCTGTCCACCTTCGATCGTTGCTGCGCCGGCGGTCATCGAGACGGACAGTGGAGGGATGCACGATGGAGGCGACCGAGATACTGACGATGATCATCACGTCCTTCGCGGGCGGGGTGCTGGGAGCGGCGCTCGGGGCTCTTCCTGCGTTCGTGTTCATGGGCTTCGTCCTGATCGGTGGCGAAGCCCTGAGGGTCGCGGGGATCAACATCGCCGGGATGGAGCTCGGGGGCTACACCTTCGACCTCGCTTTCGGCGCGTTCTTCGGGCCACACATCACCTTCGCCGCGGGTGCCGCGGCGGCGGCCTACGCGGCCAAGAAGGGCTACTTCGGGCCCGGCTTCGGCGGCAACTGGGGCGCCCACCCGGGCAAGAACATCATCGTCGCCTGCGCGGGCAAGTACACCGACGTGCTCGTCGTCGGCGGGCTGTTCGGTGTCCTCGGCTGGGGCATCTTCTACGTGTCCGACCTGCTCTCCCTGCCCTGGGACCCGATCGCTGTGGCGGTGGTCCTCTCCGCGCTCGTGCACCGCATCGTGTTCCGCTTCCCCATCATCGGTGAGGTCCGTGGGAAGGGCATCTTCGACATCTCGCCCTTCGAGCGGGGCGACACCCACGCGACCGACGGGGCCAACGGTGCCCCCGAGGAGCGCCTCGACGTCGAGCCGTGGCTGCCGTGGTTCTACAAGTGGTGCAACGTGGCGATCATCAGCGCCGCCTTCGGTGCCCTGGCCGGCCTGACCTTCTACTGGACCGGCAGCATGTTCCTCGCCTTCGGCTTCAGTGCGGCGACCCTGGTCTTCCTGAACCTCTCCTGGTTCGACGACATGCGAGCCCCGCAGGTCGCGGTTCCGGTGACCCACCACGTGACGCTGCCAGCGGCCACGGCGGTCGCGGCCTACGGAGGGTTCGGGGTCGCGCCGGAGATCGCGGCGGTCCAGGCCGAGATCGTCCTGCTCGAGGGGGTCCTGATCGGTGCCCTGTTCGGGCTGCTCGGCGGGCTCCTCGGTGAAGCGGCCCAGCGGATCTTCTTCATGCACGGTGACACGCACTGGGACCCGCCGGCGACCAGCATCGTGGCGACCACCCTGCTGATCGCGGTGCTCAACATGGTCGGGGTGTTCCCGTCCGCCGGCTTCGTGCCGGTCCCCATCTGATCCACCGCTGCGGCGCGGTGTCACGCGCCGTCCCCGGGCCCGGCGGGTGCAGCTGCCGCCGGGCCCTCTCCGCGCCGGCCGTCGGGAGTGCGGGGCCTCCCTGGGCTCGAGGCCACCCCGACCGGTGCGGGTCGCGAGGCGAGCTCGGTCACCGAGCGTCGAGGATCGCGTGCACGAACCGGGCGGTCTGCCACAGATCCTGCACCGTCACCCACCATCCGTGTTCCTGGTCGGTGAGCCCGACGTGGTCGAAGGTGGTCAGCTCCATGGTGCGGGTCTGCGGGTAGCTGGCCTCGAACCGTCGTTGCTCCCCGATCGGGATCACGGGGTCGTCGACCGCGTGGAGGTTGACCAGCGGGGCGGCGAGCCGCGGTGCGGCACGGACCGGGGACACCTCGGCGATCCGCTGTTGCACCCGCACCGGCGCTGCGGTGAGGTGGTCGAAGGTGCGGGCCGGGTCGGGGTCGGTCAGCAGGTCGTGGACCGCGCGGAGCTCGGGACGCAGCTCGGTGACGGCGAGGTCGTCGTCGAGGGCCTCGGTGACCTGCGCGCGGTCCTCGGGGTCGAGGAGGCCGAGGAGTTGCTCGCGGACCACGTCGCCCGCCCGGGGGTCAGGGTCCCAGCTGATGCGGTCCCCATCGACCAGCGAGATCCCCGTGGTGACCGCCTGGACGACGCCGGCGAGGTCGGCGTAGGCACCGAAGGTGGCGACCAGGCGCACCCGGTCGTCGAGCCTGGGGTCGGCGGCGGCGATCATGCCCAGGCTGCCGCCGAAGGACAGCCCGGCGAGCACCACCCCCGGCTGCTCGGCCGCGGCGGCGATGGCCACGTCGGTGATCCGTTCGATGTCGGCGGGCAGCAGCTGCTCGTCGTAGACCTCGAGCTCCGGGACGAGCACCACCCGGTCGGCCCGAGCGATGGCCGTGGCGATCGCGACCACGCGGCGATCGTCCCGGCCCGGCGGGGTCGCGCCGGGCAGCAGCACGACCGCGGGCCGCGAGAGCGCTCGTGGTGTCGAGATGGTCACGTTGTCAGGGAGCCGTCCGCGGCGCTCGGCGGCCACCGGCCGGTAGCGGTCCACCTCGACCCCACCCAGCACCCCCGGCTCGCGGACCACCTCGGGGGCCATGGGCCGGGGTGGGTCGAACCCGAGCCCGTCGGCGACGCTGGCCAGCGCCACGAGCCTGAGGGTGACCGGGCCAGCCGCACCCACCACCAGGCCCGCGAGCACCACGGCCGCGATGACCCTGAGCATGCGGGCTGAGGTCATCAGGGTGGGCTCCGACGTCGTCGGTGGTCCGGGGACCCGACACGTCGCAGCATGCCGGCTCGGGCGCGCCGGCGCTCCGGCCAGCTCGGTAGCGACGGAGGTCCTCCGGGGCCGGTCCCCGGGGCAGCACCACGCCAGCTGGGCTGCTTGGCTGTCCGTGGGCGCCATGCTCCCCTCCCCGTCCACCTCGACGCAGGCACGCCGATGACCGCGCAGGACCGGACCGACGACCGCTCCCGGTCGTTGTCCGCGCTGGCCGACGCCCTCGACCGGCTCGGCTTCGTGCTGTCCGGTTCGGCCGGTCCGGAGCTCGCCCGGGAACGGGACCGGGTGGCGCGACTGCTGCGCGGCGTGGGTACCCGGGCAGCCGAGCCCGACGCCCCGTTGCTGGTCGTGGTCGGCGGCGGGTCCGGTGCGGGCAAGTCCACGACCGTGAACCCCCTCGCGGCCCAGCCGGTCGCGCCGGCCGGCGTGGTCCGGCCGACGACCCGGCTGCCGACCGTGGTCTGCCACCCGGACGACCACGGGTGGTTCGCCTCGGCACGGGTCCTCGAGGGGCTGGTGCGGGTGGAGGCCGCCAAGGCGGCGCAGGCGGTGGGGGAGCGGACCTTGCTGCTGGCCAGCAGCGCTGCCCTGCCCGCCGGTGTCGCGGTGCTCGACACCCCCGACATCGACTCGGTGGAGCACGCGAACCGGTGGCTGGCCGACCAGGCCCTCGACGCCGCCGACGTGTGGGTGTGGCTCGCCACCGCGCGGACCTACGCCGACGAGGTCGGTATGAGCTACCTGCGCCGCGCCGAGCGCCGGCAGGCGCTGCTCGCAGTAGCCGTCACCCAGCTCCCCACGGGGCAGCGCGACGAGCTGCTCGCCGACGCCGCCCGGCTGATCGAGGACCAGGGCGTCCACCTGGATCGCCTGTTCGGCATCGAGCACACCGAGGTGGTCGACGACCAGCTGCCTGCCTCCACCGTCGCGCCCCTGAGCGACTGGCTCGCCTCGCTCGCACCAATCGAGCAGCGCCGCGAGATCCGTCGCCGGGCCCTGGCCGGTCTGGCCGCGGCGGTGCCCTCGGAGCTGGCGACGATCGACCGGGCGGTCCGCGAGGAGCTCGAGCACGCCGATCGCCTCGACCGGCTGGTGGAGGCCCGGTTCGCCGAGGTGGCCCCGGGGCTCGAGGCCGAGCTTGAGGCCGGACTGTCGCTGAGGGCCGAGGTGCTGGACAGCTGGCGGCGGCTGGTCGGTGGCAACGAGCTGCTGCTGAAGGTGCAGACCACCGCGACCCAGCTGGGAGGGCTCGTGCGCGACCGTCTGGGGCTCGCCGCCAGCGGCCGGGCCGAGCAGGTCCAGGCCGAGGTCGGTGACGAGCTCGTCCGGATCATCGACCGCCTGCTGGAGCGGGCCACGGTCGCGACCCGCCGCGATCTGGAGGCCGACCGGGCGGGGGTGCACCTGCTGGAGCGCCACCCCCGCCTTCGGGAGGCCGCCAGCGACCGCCAACGGTCCCTGCGCAGCATGATCGATGCTTGGCAGGCCGCCACCACCGCCCTGATCGAGGAGGTCGGGGCACCCCGCAAGGCCCGGGCCCAGCGGGCGACGCTCGCGATCAACTCCGTGGCCACCTCGGCGATCCTGGTGCTGTTCACCGTCTCCGGCGGTCTGACCGCGGGCGAGGTGGGCATCGCGGCCGGCGCGGCCGCGGCCAGCCAGTGGCTGCTGACCAAGCTGCTCGGGGAGCACAACGTCAACCGGCTCCTTGAGGAGATGCGCGCCGACCTGCAGCGTCGCGTCGCCGGGGCGACCGCCGCCGAGCGCCGTCCCTTCGACGACGCGATCGGCGCCGCCCGGCCGCCCCGGCAGGTGGTGGCGGCCCTGGACGAGCACCGCCGGGGTGGCGGGTGAGCGCCTCCGATCGCGCCGCGCCGGCCCTCCCTGGCGAGGGCGTCGACCACATCGCGCCGGCGGCGCCATGGCACGCTGCGCTGGACACCGCCGTCGAGCTGGCGGCGGGCCGTTGCCCCGACGAGGACGTCGATCGGCTCCGCGAGCTCCGCGACCACGTGCGCGAACGGTTGGAGCTCGGTGACGGCATCACGGTCGCCGCGTTGGCCGGTGGTACCGGGGTCGGCAAGTCCGCGCTGGCGAACCGGCTGGCCGGCGCCGAGGTCGTGGTCGAGGGGGTCCGCCGTCCGACCACTGACCACCCGGTGGCCATCACCTCGAGCCTCGATGCACCGACGCGTCGGCTGCTGGACTGGCTCGCCATCGACGACCGGCGGGAGGTCCCGGGTGCCCTGCCAGACGGGCTGGTCCTGGTCGACCTCCCCGACCACGACTCCGTCGCCGAACTGCACCGCACCACGAGCCAGCGGCTGGCTGCCCGGGTCGACGTGCTGGCGGTCGTCGTGGACCCGGTGAAGTACGCCCGGGCCGACCTCCACGAGGGCGCGCTGGCCAGCCTGCGCGCCCACGCCGAGGTGGTCACGGTGGTCCTCAACCGCTGCGATGAGCTCGAGGCGGACGACGTCGGCCGGCTGCGGGAGGACCTCGCGGGGCGTCTGGAGGCCGACGGGCTGGGCGCCGCTGTGGTCCACCTCACCTCCGCGGCCACCGGCGAGGGCATCCCGGCGCTCGCCGACCACCTCGCCGACCTCGCGCGCGAGCATCAGGCCGTCGTGGCCCGCCTGGCGGCCGACGCCGCGGTGGTCGCTGAGGACGTCCTGACGCGGACACCCACCCTGCCGGTCACACCCGTCGCGGTGCCGCCGCTGGTCGAGGCGGCGATCGACGCGGCCGACGGCCACCGGGTCGTTGCCGCCGCCGAGCTCGAGCAGCGCGCCGCCGCTCGCCAGGCCACTCGGTCACCTTTGGCGCGGATGGTCCTGGCGCCGGTGAAGCTCGCGGCCAGGTTCGGCCGGGGGCTCGGGTTCGGGGCCGGCGCCGCCGACACCTCGGACCGCCAGGCGACGGCGCGCACCCACGAGACCCTCGCACGCCGGCTGGCCGACGAGGTGGACCTCGCCTCGACGGTGGGGCACAGCTACGCGGGCCTGGACCGCGCCGTCGAGCAGGCCGCTGGGCAGGCGGCGCCGCAGGTGGTCGCAGCGGTGGGCAGCGTGGCCGACGAGATCACGGCCGAGCGGCGACGCTGGTGGTCGGCGATGGCGGCAGCGCGGGGGCTGGCCGAGGCCACCGCCGTGGTCGGGTTCGCCTGGCTCGTGCTGCTGCGCGCCATCGCCTGGCTGGGGCTCCCGGAGCCGACCCCGCCCCAGCTCACCGACCAGCTCAGCTGGCCAGCGGCGCTGCTGTTGGCCGGTCTCGCCGTGCGGGTGCTGCTGGGGCTGGTGACCCGTGCGCTGCTGCGTGTCGCCGGTCGCAGGGTCCGGTCCCGGACCACCCGGCGGTTGCGGGAACGGCTCACGCAGGTCGTCACCGACCACCTCGTCGCCCCCTACGACACCGAGGTGGCCGCCACCTCGGCGCTCAGGGCGGCGCTCGCGACGCTGGTCAGCGGTCGTCGAGCACCGTGAGCACCCCGGAGTAGCTCGCCACCCACACCTGGCCGGTCCCGCGGTCGTAGGTGATCCCGATCGGCTTGTTGGCGACGTCGATCGTCTGCAGCACGGTCATGTCCGAGGTGCGCACCTTGCTGACGGTGTCGGAGAAGTAGTTCACGACGTACAGCGAGCGCCCGTCGGCGGCGATGTCCATGCTGCGCGGCGCCTCGCCCGTGGTGATCTTGATGACCTCCTCGGTGGCGAGGTCGATGCGGGCGACCACCCCCTCGCCGTTGAGCGTGGCGTAGAGCGTGTCGCCGTCGGGGGAGAGCACGAGGTGGCGGGGCGAGCGACCGATCCCGGACAAGCGGTCGAGCGACCGGTCCTCGAGGTCGAGGACGAGCACGTCGAAGGTGCCCATCAGCGCGAGGTAGGCGGTGGCAGCGTCCGGCGTGATCGCGATGCCCCGGGGGTAGCGGCCGAGGTCGAGGCGCTCCACCTCGGTGCCCGTGGCCACGTCCACGAGGCTGAGGTCGTAGCTGCACCAGTTGGTCACCAGCACCGTGGAGCCGTCGGGGGGGACGGCCACGTACTTGGGCACCGAGCCGACGGGGATGACCTGGTCGATCGCGAGCGCGTCGAGGTCGACGCGGTACAGGGTGCTGTCGTCGTAGCCGTCGGCAGGGCTGCAGGTGTCGGTCCCGGGGCGGTCGTAGCCGGGGCCGTACATCGCGTAGTTGGACACGTAGGCGTAGCGGCCGTCGGGGGTGAAGGCGGCCTCGACGGGGGCCCCGCGGACGTCCGCATCGGGACCTGGCAGGCCGAACGACGCCGGGTTGACCGTGTCGGCGATCGTGGCGAGCAGCTCCTGGTCACGGTCGTAGACGGTGATGGTGTGCCGGTACATCATGTTCTGGGCCAGGAACAACCCGCCGGGTGAGGCCACCACCGACTTCGGCGAGATGTCGCCCCCGATCTGGCTGGCCACCGACAACGTGCGCTCGTCGCTCGGGGGGCCCGGGGGCAGCACGGGTTCGGCAGGTTCCGACGCCTCCTCCTCGGCCTCGAGGCCGTCGTCCTCCTCGTCATCGGGGTCCGGGGCCGGTTCCGGGTCGGGCTCGTCGGCAGGCTCGGGTGGGGGCTCGGGCCGGGGCTCGTCACCCCCGACGGCGTCGGCCGCGTCGGCTTCGGACGGTCCGGCCGCGATGACCGGCGCCGTCGACCCACCGCCGACCAGCGCGATGGCGCCCGCCACGACCGCGACCGCGAGAGCGGTCAGCAGCAGCGAGAGCGTGAGCGAGCGGGAGCTGAGCCGCATCGATGGACCCCCGTCGGGTGGGACCGGGCCACGGCGGCCCGGTTACCGGCCACGGGAGGGTAGAGGGCCGCCCATCCGAGCAGGGGCATCCCGGCCTTCGGCCCTCAGTGCCAGCGCAGGAGCGGCAGCCGGGAGGCTCGTGGCTCGCCGTCCTGGTCGCGCCCGTCGGGTCCGTAACGATCCTGGGTGTCGCGGTGCAGTCCCGCGCGGTTGAACCCGTGACGGTCGTAACCGTCGGGTCCGTACTCGACCTGCTGCTCGCGGTCGTGGCGACGGGGGGTCTTGAGGCGCATCGCACCCTCGCTCGTTCGGGATGCGGCATCGTCCGTCACCGAGCCCGTCGCGTCAACCATCCGAGCCGGTCTGCAGCCGCCCTCACCCCGACAGGGCCCGGTCAAGGTCGCCCTGCAGGTCGGTCGGGTCCTCGAGCCCGACCGAGATCCTGATCACCCCGTCGCCGACCCCCATCTGAGCCCGCACCTCCGGTCCGATCCGGTGGTGGGTGGTGGTCGCCGGGTGGGTCGCCAGCGACTTCGCGTCCCCGAGGTTGTTGGAGATGTCGATGATCTCGAGCGCGTCGAGGACCGCGAAGGCCCGCTCGGTGCCGCCCGGGACCCAGAAGGTCACGATGGAGCCGCCCCCGGCCATCTGCTGCCGCGCCAGCTCGTGCTGGGGGTGGGAGGCCAGGAGCGGGTAGCGCACGCCGTCCACCCTGGGGTGGGTCTCCAGCCACCTCGCCAGCTCGTACGCGGTGGCGGTCTGGTGCTCGACCCTGAGCCGCAGCGTCTCGAGGCTCTTGAGCACCACCCAGGCGTTGAAGGGGCTCATGGTCGGGCCGGTGTGCTGCATCAGCGGTTGGAGTTCGTCCTCCATGAAGGTCGCCGGACCGAGGATCGCCCCTCCGAGGGTGCGGCCGTGGCCGTCGAGGTGCTTGGTCGTGGAGTAGACGACCACGTCCGCTCCGAGCGCCAGCGGGTGCTGCAGGACCGGGGTGGCGAAGATGTTGTCGACGATCACCCGGGCACCCGCGGCGTGGGCGAGCTCGCTGACCGCAGCGATGTCGACCAGTTCCTGCATCGGGTTGGAGGGGGTCTCGAAGAACACCGCGCGGGCCGGTGTCGCCAGCGCCTGCTCCCAGGCCTCGAGGTCGGTGCCGTCGACGAGTTCGGTGTGGATCCCCCAGCGCGGCAGGATCTGGTCGAGCACCTGGAAACAGGAGCCGAACAGCGCCCGCGCGGCCACGACGCGGTCACCCGAACGCAGGGTGGCCGCGAGGGCGTTGAACACCGCCGACATCCCGCTGGCCGTCGCCCAGGCGGCCTCCGCACCCTCCAGCCGGCGGAGCCGCTCCTCGAGCATCGCCACCGTCGGGTTGCGCAGCCGGCTGTACATGTAGCGGTCCTGCTCGCCGGCGAAGGCGGCGGCGGCCTCCGCCGCCGAGCCGTACACGAACCCGGAGGTCAGGAACAGCGCCTCGGAGGTCTCCTCGAAGCGGCTGCGGACCGTCCCGCCGCGCACCGCGATGGTGTCGGGTGCCCAGTCAGCCGACGGATCGCCGTCCGGGGAGGACGGGTCGGACATCGTGGTTCCTGACGGCGGTGGTGGTCGGTGCCGGCAGCGTAACGGCCGTTGCTGGACCGACCCGGCGTCAGCAGATCAGGGGCGGGCGTAGCCGACCGGGCTGCGTGCCGACAGGCTCGCGGTGCGCACCGGGATCCCGCTGCGTGACGCCTCGACGATCGTGTCACCGCCGACGTACATCGCGACGTGGCTGATCGGCGAGTTGTAGAACACGAGGTCACCGGGTTGCAGCTGGGCCCTGGTGACCTTGCGCAGGCCGGCGAACTGCGCCCCGGAGGTGCGCGGGATCGTCACCCCGGCGGCACGCCAGGCGTAGGAGGTCAGCCCCGAGCAGTCGAAGGCGTTCGGTCCGGTCGCGCCCCACAGGTAGGGCTTGCCGACCTGGGCCAGCGCCGTCGAGACCGCCACATCCGCTGACCGGCGGGTGGAGGGGGCCGGCGCCGGGGCGGGGGAGCTGCTGCTGGAGGAGGAGTTGCTCGAGGAGGAGTTGCTGGAGGAGCTGCTGGAGGAGTTGCTGGATGAGTTGCTGGAGGAGTTGCTCGAGGACGTGTTCGCGGCTGTAGCTGCGGCCTCCTGCTGCCGCTGCCGCTCTGCCCGACGTTCCGCCTCTGCCCGACGTTCCGCTTCGGCCTGACGTTCCGCTTCGGCCTGACGTTCCGCCTCGGCCTGTCGGCGGCGCTCCTCCTCCAACCGGCGGCGCTCTTCCTCGACGCGTTGCTGCTCGGTGGCGACGGCCTGCCGGGCGGTGACCACGGCCTCCTCGTCCGCCTCCAGGCGTGTCTGCTGCTCGCTGACCTCTTCGCGCACGTCCGCCAGGGTCGCCTCGAGCTCAGCGAGCTCCTCGGCCCGGTCCTCGAACAGCTGCTCGACCGCCAGCAGCTGCTCCTCGACCTCACTGGCCAGCGCAGCGGCCTCGGCCTCCTGCACGACCAGCCGCGCTTCCAGGGCTGCCGCACGGTCGGTGGCGGCCCCCAGTCGCTGGAGGTTGACCTGATCGGCGCTGATGATCTGGCGCAGCGATGCGGACCGGAAGCCGATGTCGGCGGGATCGCTCGCTCCGACGACGACCGCGAACTCCAGCGACGGACCCATCTTGTGCAGCCGGCGCGCATGATCGGCGACGGTGCCGCTCAGGACGGTGATCTCCGCGTCGAGTTCGGCAAGCTCGTCCAGGGTGGCCTGCCGTGCGGCCTGGACCGCCTCCAGGGCGACGACGGCCTCGTTGTAGCGCTCGACGGCGAGGCTCAGCTCAGCCTCGATCTCCTCCAGGCGGACCTGGGCCGCGGCCTGCTCGTTGCTGAGCCGGCTCTCCTGTGCGTCCAGCGCGCCGAGCTCCGAGCGACGCTCGGATGCCTGCCCCTCCAGCTGCCGGAGCTCCCGCTGCAGTTGCTGGAGCCGGCTGGTGTCCGGCTCCGCGCTGGCCATCGGTGCCAGCAGGGTCGCCGTGAGGGCGATCACCAGGAGGACGGGGATGCTGCGTCGCGTGCGGCTCACGTCACCTCGTTGTGCGGGTTGTGCGGGTTGCGCGGGCGGTGCGGGCGGTGCGGCCCGAGGCTGGGGCAGACCCGGTCGGTGGGGGAACCTAGCGGGCAGATGGTGGGTCGTCCCAGTAGGCGTCGTGGTCGTGCGACTCAAGCACGCCGGCGAGCGCGGCCACCGTCCGCTGGACGCTGAGGTGTCGGACCCGGCCCGTAAGCTGCCTCCATGGGACCTGTCGCACGCTTCCGGGAAGGGCTGGTGCTCGGTCCCCTGCGCTCCCAGTTCGACGGCGATGAATCCCTCCTGGCCTGGGCGCACGCGAAGGTGCCCGGGGTCCGGGCACCGGCGGTGCTCGTGGTCACCGACCAGCGTTGCCTGCTCCACATCGCGAGCCCCAGCGTGGCGGACACCCACACCCAGCTCGGCTCGCTGGTGCGCTTCGACCTCGATCGGGCGACCCCGGAGACCGTCGGGGTCCGCCTCAACGGTGACGGCGAGGAGGTCATGGCCGAGCTGTCGCTGACCACCCGTGCCCGCTCGCGCGCTGCCGGCCGCGTGCTGTCGGCGCTGGTCCGTCAGAACGTCGGCGCCCCGGAGACCTTCGACCCGAGCAAGACCTCGCCACTGCCGCCGGTCCCGAGGGGTGTCAAGGACCACGCCCGGCGGGTGTGGGTGACCGTCGTCGGGGGGCTCGTGCTGCTGGTCAGCCTCGCCTTCGCCTCACCCTTCCTGCCCGGTCCCGGCGCGCTCACGGCCGTCGCCGGCATCGCCATCCTGGCGCGGGAGTACGAGTGGGCCCGCGATGTCCACGTGTGGGCGAACCGGCAGGCCGAGCGCTTCGTCGCCTGGGCCCGTACCGCCTGGTCCCGGCGATCCCATGACGACGCCGACGCTGGGTCGGTGGATGAGCGGGATGGCGGCTCCGAAGGCGAAGGCAGCAGTCTCGGCGAGGGCTACGGCCGAGCAGGCTGACCCTGCGCCCTCAGATCTCCGGTGGCGTCAGCACGTCCAGCCCGGCGCGTCGCAGCAGCTGCACCGTGGCGGCCAGGGGCAACCCGATCACGTTGGTGTCACTCCCGTAGAGGTGGTCGACGAGCGCTGCCCCCGCGCCCTGCAGGGCGTAGGCGCCGGCCTTGTCCCGCGGCTCCCCGGTCGCCAGGTACCAGGCCACCTCGGTGTCGGTGAGCGCCCGGAAGCGCACCTGGGTGGTCACCGTGGTGCGGTGGTGCCGTGCTCCCCGGTGGACCGCCAGCGCCGTCAGGACCTCGTGGGTCCGGCCCGACAGCCGCCGGAGCATCGCTGCGGCCTCGGCGTCGTCGCGGGGCTTGCCGAGCGCCTGGTCGTCCAGCACCACGATCGTGTCGGCCGCCAGGACGACCTCGTCGGCGGTCGGGTGCTGCACGGCCCGGGCCTTCGCGTCGGCGAGGCGGACCACCAGCTCCAGCGGCGGTTCGCCGGCGAGCGGCGTCTCGTCGACCGCGGCCGGCCGGATCTCGGGATCGAGTCCGAGCCGGGCCAGCAGGTCGGCCCGGCGAGGACTCCCCGAGGCCAGCACCAACCGTGGCTCAGCCACCGGAGACCACCGCGCCGTCGGGGGAGCGGCTGGTGCCGTGGGAACGGGTCGCCAGCCAGCCCATCGGCAGGATCACCCGCTTGGGCCGGGTGGTGTGGCCCCGAGGTTGCCGCCGGATCGACTCGTCGAAGGCGAGATCGCGGTCGAGGTCGGACAGCAGGTGCCGGAGCTCGTCGAGGGTGCTGACCTGGTGGAGCGCGCGCCGCAGTGGCTTGCCGACCGGGAAGCCCTGGAGGTACCAGCCGGTGTGCTTGCGCAGCTCCCGGAGCCCGGTCGTGGTGCCGAGGTGGTCGGCCAGCAGCCCGGCGTGCTCGACGAGCAGGTCGGCGACCTCCCCGAGCCGGGGCGCAGGTGGGATCGGGCGCCCGTCGAAGGCAGCGGCCAGATCGCGGAACAGCCACGGGCGCCCCAGGCACCCACGGCCGACGACCACGCCGGCGCAGCCGGTCTCGGCCTGCATGCGCAGCGCGTCGGCGGCCTCCCAGATGTCGCCGTTGCCGAGCACGGGGACCGTGAGCGCGTCCACCAGGTGGCCGATGTGCTCCCAGGCGGCCGGCGGGCCGTAGCGGTCCTCGGCGGTGCGGGCGTGCAGCGCGACGGCGGCGACGCCCAGGTCCTCGGCGATGCGACCGGCCTCCAGGTAGGTCAGGTGCGCGTCGTCGATGCCCAGCCGCAGCTTGACGGTGACGGGCACCTCACCGGCGGCGGCCACCGCCATCGCGACGATGTCGGCGTAGAGGTCGGTGTGCCAGGGCAGCGCCGCCCCTCCACCGTGACGGGTCACCTTGGGCGCGGGACACCCGAAGTTGAGGTCGATGTGGTCGACCGGGGCTCGGGCGCTGTCGGCCTCCGGCGCCACCAGGAGCCGGACCGCCGCCGCGGTGTCGGCCGGGTCGGTCCCGTAGAGCTGGATCGAGCGCGGCGTCTCGTCCGGACCGAAGGCGGCCTTCAGCCGCGAGCGGGCGTCACCCTCGAGCAGACCTCGGGCTCCCACCATCTCCGAGACGTACAGCCCGCCGCCGTGACGCCGGCACAGCGATCGGAAGGCGACGTTGGTCACACCCGCCATGGGAGCGAGCACCACCGGCGGCCACAGCTCGAGACGTCCCAGGGTCAGCCTGGGGCGGTGGGTCGGCGCGGAGGTGGTCGGCATGCCAATAGGACGCTACCGCCGATCGGGCGCCCGTCGTGGACGTCGAGGTGGCATCCTGGGTTGCGGCGGGCAGCAGGCGAGAGTTGCGGAGGCGGATGGTGACGCGGTTCGAGGTGACGATCCCACTGGTGACGGCGCTCGCGCTGCTGACGCTGGCGTGGCGGTTGCGGGACCCGGCGCGCCGCACCCCGGTCGCCGGGGTCGTCGAGGTGGTGTCGGTCACCCTCGGGGCGGCGTTACTGGTCGAGCTGGTGCTGGCGGGTGGCGGCTGGACGGAGGTGACCGCCACCTCGGGGCTGTTCCTGCTCTTCGGTGTCACCGTGGCCTCCGCGCTGTCGATGGGCCGGGTGATCGGCGCGGTCGTGCTGACCCGCCGGTGCCGGCAGGTGCCCTTCGACGCGATCGTCAGCTTCGGGGCCGTCTCAGTGGTCGCCGCGTTCCTGTCCGGGGTGATGCTGCTGTCGGCGGCCGGGACCGCCGGCGTGGTGCTCGTCGCCACGATCTCGGTGCTGCGGGCCGTCGCCCACCCGTGGCAGATCCAGCCGATCGTGCAGCGGTGGTCGTGGGGTCCCCACCGCGTGCACCATCCCGGCAGGTGAGGGCGTGAGGGTCCGCCTGAGGCGAGCGTGATCGCGACGTGTGACCGCACACGACCGAGCGGCGGGACCGTCTCCGGTCCCGCCGCCCGCGCAGCGTGGTCGTGACGCCCACCGGCGTCCGGCGGTGACTACCGCGTGTCCGAGGCCAACTGCTCCTTGACGTCGCGCATGCCCAGCCCGATGAGGATGAAGATGCCCCCCATGCCGAAGGCCATCGCGGCGACCCCGAAGGCCAGCACGGACGTGAACAGCGAGGCCTGCAGGAACGCGGCGTTCTGCGCCGTCCCTCGCCGCTCGTCGTCGCGCGGCAGCTCGGCGTAGGTCAGACCGCCGGTGATCTCGCGGACGTTGCGGTCGATGGTCTCTGCCTGGCAGTACGCCGAGAACGGGCCGTTCACCTCGGTGTCCGGCAGGCAGACCGCGTCCTCGGGTGTGGTGATGTTCTGGTCGGACAGCGTGGTGCTGACCAGCACCCAGGTCCCGACGCTGCCGAGGATCAGCAGGATGCCGAGCGTGATGGACCCGACGGATGCGAGTGTGCGGTTGGACATGGTCTCTCCCTGATCGTGGTGCGGATGGGATGACGACGTGGCGTCGTCGATGCGGGTGCGGTCGAGCCGATCTCGCGAGCTCTCGTCGAGGCCCGTCGCCTCGGCGCGTCACCTTGTGCGGAACCGTAAAGGTGACCGTACCGCTCATTGACGCGCATCCGACCCGTGTCCGCATGACATTAGTCATCGACGCAGAAGGTCGTTCGGCACTATCGTCCGAACGGCCGGGAGCGAGGAGCCGAGGTGACCGAGAGGGTCGGAACCGCTGCCGCCTCATGGTCGAGGTTGACGGCGGCGGTGGCCGACCAGGTCGTCGTCACCGCGGTCGAGGGCGTCCACCGGGCCGTCAGCGACAGCGTCTACCGGTGGCTGGGCCCGCTCGGTCGGCCCGTGCAGCGCTACACCGACGCCGTGTCCGCTGGGGCCTACCGGGCCGTCCGACTGGGACTGCGAGGCGCGGGAGAGGTGGCCGCCGCCGCTTGTCAGTTCCCGCATGGTCGTGCCGCTGCGACGGCGGACGGCGAGGCCACCCCGACCGCGTCGCCACCGCCGTCCCGCGCCGCCATCAAGGCGCGGGCCATCGCCCAGGGCGTGCTGTCACCGGAGCTGCTGTCCGTGGCGCCGGCGTTCGAGGAGGAGCTGTCGCTGCGCTACCCCGGTCGGTCGGGGCCGGTGGCGCCGGAGGAGCTGGCGGCAGCCGTGCCGATGGCTGGGCCCCATCTGGTGGTGTTCGTCCACGGTCTGGTGGACACCGAGCAGGTCTGGTTCCCGACCGACGAGCGGGCCGTCTGCCTGCCAGCGGCCGTCGAGGCGTCCGGGGCGACCCCGCTGCTCGTGCGCTACGCCACCGGCCGCACCATCGAGCGCAACGGCCGCGACCTGGACGCGGCGATGGAGGCGGTGGTCACGTCGTGGCCGGTCCCGTTGGCCTCGCTCACCCTCGTCGGGCACTCCATGGGCGGGCTGCTGGCGCGCGCGGCCTGCGCGGCGGCGGTCGCCCGGGGGGCGCGGTGGTTGGACCGGCTCGGCGATCTCCTCTACCTCGGCACCCCCCACCTGGGGTCGTGGCTGGAGAAGGTCGCCAACGTCACGAGCTGGACGTTGCGCCGGACCTCCCGGCACGCCGCCCCGATCGGTGCGCTGTTGGACGGGCGGTCCCAGGGGATCAAGGACCTGCGGTTCGGGACCACCGAGACAGCCGCGTGGCCGGAGGGTCGGGTGGACGGGCTGCTGACGGGGCGACCGGTCGATGCTCCGTGGCTCGTGGGGGCGCGCCACCACCTCGTCGTCGGTCGGCTCCACCCGCACTCCGGCCACCCGCTCAACGCGGTGCTCGGCGACGCGCTGGTGCGCTCGAGTTCCGCCACGGGCGTGGGCCGATGGCGCCGGATCGAGGGCACAGGACCTGCCCGGGTCACCACCGTCGACGCGAGCCACGTCCGGCTGCCTCGGGACGCCGAGGTGGCTTCGGTGCTGAGCGCCGTGCTCGCCGAGAGGCGGCGTGCGGGGTAGCCAGTCGGCCAGCGGCGGCGTGTGGGGTGAGCAACCGGCCAGCGGCGGCTGGGGTGGCACCCCGTCGTGGCCACCCTGGTGGCTGCGGGGTGAGCAGCCGGCCACCGCCGGCCGGATCCCCACCCCGGCGGGGGCGGAGTAGCGGGTCGGTCAGCGGCGGCTGGGGTGGCACCCCGACGTGGCCACCCTGGTGGCTGCGGGGTGAGCAGCCGGCCACGGCTGGCCGGATCCCCACCCCGACGCGCCCCGAGGTCACAGGTAGTCGTGCCGGCTGAGCCACACCATCGCGACCGCACCCTGGGCGATCGGTAGGTAGAACACCACGAAGCGGTAGGCGACGGTGGCGGCGAAGGCGGCCGCTTCCGGGACCCCGAGGGCGACCAGGAAGCCGGTCATCACCGCTTCCGACACGCCGATGCCACCGGGGACCGGCACCACCGCCTGCAGTATCCCGGTCGCGATGACCACGACCAGCACCACCGCCAGCCCGAGCTGCTGGCCCAGGGCGACGAGCACGAACCAGAGCACCAGCGCGCGGACCACGCGGGTGGCGAGGTTGCCGCCGAGGATGCCGAGCGCCCGGACGGGGTCGGCGACGACGCCGCGGGCGGCCTCCCACATGGTGTTCAGGATCGCCACCACGGGCGCCCTCAGCTTCGGGATCCGTGCGACGACCAGCACCGCGGTGGCCACGACGGCGAGCAGGACCATCCCCAGGCGCCCGACGGCCAGGTCCGTGCCGCCGAGGTCGACCCCCAGGTCGAGGTCGCTGAAGGTGAAGGCAAGGACGAGGACCACCACCTCGACGAGGATGCCGCCGACGCTGTCCATCGTCGCCTGGGTGAGCGAGGCTGCCCGTGACACCCCGAACCGTGACAGGAAGGCAGCGTTGGCTGCCACCGTGCCTGTGACCCCCGGGGTGGCGACCCCGATGAACTTCGCGCCGATCTGGAGCACGACGAGGGGCCGGAAGGGCACCGAGGCGGTGTTGGCGAAGGCCATCGAGGTGGCCTCGGTGACGAACACCGCCTGGCCGATGACCCAG
Source organism: Nitriliruptoraceae bacterium (assembly GCA_003561535.1). Taxonomy (GTDB): domain Bacteria; phylum Actinomycetota; class Nitriliruptoria; order Nitriliruptorales; family Nitriliruptoraceae; genus T1Sed10-7. Next base: position 19,143 of record PWWI01000316.1, on the reverse strand, counting down.
GCGAAGAGCAACCACGACCAGGTGGCGTCAGAGAGCTCGGCCGCCACCGAGGCCAGATCGATGCCGCCGATCATGGGCACGATGGCCAGGGCTGCCACGATGCCGAGCACGGCGAACACCAGGGTGCGGGGCGAGATCCGGCGCAGCTCCACCCGCTCGGGCGGCTCGTGCCCGAGCGTCTCGGTGAGGGTGCCAATGAGGTCGCGCAGCAGCGCCTTGGGATCGTCGGCCCGGGCCCGGGTCGCCGCGTCGAGGGCCGGGAGCTGGAGGTAGGGCAGCGCGGCCACCAGGGCGTCGTCGCCGAGCCCGGCCCGAGCGGCCGCGACGGCCCGGTCGGGGCCGACCAGCGCGGCGGTGGAGAACAGCAGCTCGACGACGTCGCGGGCGCGGTCCGCTGCGGTCGCGCTGATCGTCCCGGCGCTGAGGTCGTGGAGCTCGATCCGTCCGTCGACCACCCGGAACGACGACGCATCGAGCCAGCCGTGCGCGATACCGGCCTGGTGGAGCCGGGCCACGTGGTCCCACAGCTCCTCGAGGAGCGCGTCGCTGAGCTGCTCGGGGGGAAGGCGGTCGAGCCGCGTCCCACCGGCGGTCACCGCCAGCAGCGCGATCTCGTCGCTGGCCCGCCCGGCGGTCAGCACCTCGGGGACCGGCACTCCCGCGCGAGCCGCCCACAGGGTGACCAGCGCCTCGTGCTGGACGCTCTGCAGCCGGGAGAAGGTGAAGGTGCGGCGCTCCTCCCGGTACCACAGGGTCCGCCACAGCTTCGCCAGCAGCTGCTGGTCGGTGGCATCACGGCCGTAGACCTTCACCAGCACGGGCGTGCCGGCGGTGGTCGTCGCCAGGACCCGTCGCACCCCCCAGGAGCGCGACGGCGGGAAGCGTAGGTCGGTGACGGGCACACCCAGCCGGTCCATCGCGTCGGCGATCGTGGCGCGATCCGGCAGGCCGCTCGGTGCCCCGAGCAACAGGAAGGTCGCCCCGGCGGCGATCAGCCCGACCCCGACCGCCCCGACCGCATCGCTCGGGAGTCCGAAGCCCAGTCCGGACCCGGCCAGCACCGCGAGCGCCACGATGGCCCAGCCCACCCGCCGGAAGGGTCGGACCAGGTGGGGGGAGGCCGCGACCAGCAACGCGGTGGTGACCGCGATGCGGAACACCGGCGTCTGTCGTTCGGGAGTGGAGATCCCGAGCTCCGGGATGATGTAGGGCCACCCTCCGTGGAAGAGCCGCACGAGCACGACCCCGATCGTCGCGGCCAGCACCAGCGCCACGACCACGTCGCGCAGCGCGTCCCGATTGGCCCGGCCACCGGCCAGCAGCAGCACCAGGACCACGACGCCGTAGACGAAGCCGAAGGAGTACACGACCGACAGCGGTTCCAAGCTCCAGCTCGGCAGCACGTCCACCAGCTCCGCCAGCGCGCGGTTGAGCGGTCCGAGCCGTTCCCGGTTCACCACCGCCCAGAGGAGGAGCAGCCCGCCACCGAGGACGCTGGTGACGTCACCGGCCCGCCGTACACGGGGTTGGTCCGGCGCGGACACGAGGTAGCGGGCGCCCCGGGTCTGCATCCCATCCCTCCTCACGCACCGGGGCCGATGCGATGCCGTCCGGCTTCGTGCTGTCGGCCGGCGCGACGGTAGGCCAGCCCGGGGGTGGGTGGCTCACCCAACCGGGGTGGTTCGCTCAGTCAGGCGGTGGCGGTCCCTCTCCAGCCGTCGCGGAGCGTGCCGCGCCGGGCCTCGACGGAGCGCAGCTGCACGACCAGGCCGGCGACGGCCAGGGCGAGGTAGGCGGCGCTCCACCACCAGCCCAGCTCCAGGGTCGCGGTGGTCTCCGGCGAGGCGAGGTCGCCTCGGTCGAGGATCCCGAGCAACAGCAGCAGCCCGCCGATCGTGGCGCTCGCGCCGGCGAAGGCGCCCAGGATGGCCAGCAGCAGCATCGGGAGGTCCCCGGCGATCGCGAGGAAGGCGAGCAGTACCCCGACGGCGACGCCGGCCAGGACGATCAGCCAGGTCCACGACACGCCGAGTGCCAGCATGGCGGTGGAACCAAGCGAGAAACCGATCGCCGCCATCCCGATCACGACCGACACGGCGTAGTACAGGTAGGCGATCAGCCCGAACGCCAGGGCGAGGACCGCGCCCACCCCCCAACCGAGCAGCGTGCCGAGGAACCCCTCACCGGTGAAGGTGGCCACGAGGCCCGCACCGAGCAGGAACCCGGCGAACGCCCCCCAGATGGCGATGACCAGTCGCAGCGCGGCGTAACCCGCGAAGCACAGCAGCAAGCCGACCGCCACGGCCAGCAGCCCGATGATGAGTTCCTCCACCTGTCCACCTCCCGGGGGATCGTCGCTACGGAGGAGCATCGCAGGTCGCCTGACCACGGGGAGGTGGGCGCGCGGGCAGCGTGCACGGCCTCCAACGGGCAGCGTGCGCCGCAACGTAGCCTGCCACCCGTCGCCGGACCCTCGGAGCCACCGTGATCCCCTGCGAGCACTGCGAGACCCCTTACGACCCCATCGGGACGCGCTGGAAGTGCCCCCACTGCGGCTTCAAGAACCACTGCTGCGGCTGAGCCTCCTGGCACCTGCCGGGGAGCCCACGAGCACCGGGCTAGCCGGACCGGTGCCACGCCCAGCGTCAGCGGCGACGTGCGCGACGGGCCCGTTGGCGCGAACGTGCGGCCTGCCCGCCGCCGCGTCGCTGGCCGGCCGTGGCGGGTCGGGCGTTGGTGGGCGCCGGGCGTGGGCTCGGGAGCACGTCCGCGTCGAGGAGGTCGAGGTCGAGCTCGTGTAGCCCGGCGGGGAGGTCGAGGGTGCGCTGGAGCTTGTGGACGTCGCGCGCCTCCTCGCCACCCACCAGGGAGACGACCAGCCCCAGCGCGCCGGCCCGGCCGGTGCGCCCGGAGCGGTGGACGTAGTCCTTGTCCGTTGCGGGCTGGTCATAGTGGAGCACCAGGTCGACGTCGTCGACGTGGATGCCCCGAGCGGCGACGTCGGTCGCGATCAGGGCCTGGACCTTGCCGGCGGAGAACCGCGCGAGGGCGTCCTCCCGCTGGCGCTGGCTGCGGTTGCCGTGGATCGCCGCCGTCGTGACACCGTCCTGCCGTAGCTGCTTGGCGAGCCGGTCGGCACCGTGCTTGGTGCGCGTGAAGACGATGGCGGGGCCGGTGCGGGACAGGATGCGACCGGTCAGGGCGCGGCGTTCGGTGCGCTCGGCGGGCCAGAAGACGTGGCGGACGTCGCCGCGGTCCTCCTCGGGCACCGCGAACCGGTGTCGGGCCGGGTCGCGCTGGTACCGGCGCACCAGCACGTCGATGTCCCCGTCGAGGGTGGCGCTGAACAGCAGGGTGCGGCGGTCGGAGGAGGTGGCGTCCAGCAGCCGCTTGACGGCCGGGAGGAAGCCCATGTCAGCCATGCGGTCGGCCTCATCGACGACGACCAGGTCGACGTCACCGAGGTGGATGGCGCGTCGCTGGATCAGGTCCTCCAGCCGGCCGGGCGTCGCGACGACGACGTCGATGCGGCTCCGCAGCCGCTGCAGGTCCTTGGTGATGCTGGTGCCGCCGTAGAGGGAGATGGCCCTGCCGCCGGTCACCGCGAGCAGCGGATCGAGGGTCGCGCGGACCTGGCTCGCCAGTTCGCGGGTCGGCACCAGCAGCAGCGCACGGGGGCGTCCCGGGGTGCCACGGCCCACGGACATGGCCACGGGCAGCGCGAAGGCCAAGGTCTTGCCCGAGCCGGTGGGGGCCTCGCCGCAGACATCGCGGCCGGCCAGGGCGTCGAGCAGCGTCAGCCGCTGGATCGGGAAGGGCTCGGTGAACCCGAGCTCGGTCAGTCGCTCGCACAGCTCGGCCGAGACGCCGAGATCAGAGAAGGAAGTGGTCACGCAGGGACTCCGGTCGCCCAGCCGTCGTGGCGGGCGCGTCGTGTCGCCGGCCGCGAGCGCGGCGGCGGTGCTGGCGCGCCGATGGATGGCCCACAGGCGCGTGCGCATCGGTCGCTGCTCGCTGAGCATCGCGACCGCTGGCGCGTGGTGAACACGCAGCCAGGAGCGGATGCGGCGGGTGCCGCGGCCCGTTCCGAGTGAGGGCCGGAAGAGCGCCGGGCCGTGCGGTCCGCCGGGAGCGGGCGCGGTCGGTCGACGTCGTCGTGTTCCGGGCGGGTCGGGGATCCTCGCCGCCGCGTAGCCGGGACGGTAGCGCATCGCAGGACCCTCGGCTCTGGCCGCTCGGTCCGGCAGCCGCGATGCTCGGAAGCGAGCGGCCCGGCTATCGGAGGGATCGGACGGTGGGACGGCGGCGCGGGATCCTGGCCGGCAGCATCGGTGCGGTCGGCGGCTGCGCGCTCGGCGGAGGCCTGATGTGGCTGGTCCACCGCTGGCTGGATCCGGTCCTCGAGGGCCGAGGTGGCCCCTTGGAGGACTTCTCGGGCGTCGTGGGCAGCCTCGTGCTGCTCGGTGCCGGGGTGGGGCTGGCCCTCGGCTGCGTCGTGGCCCTCAAGCTGGCCGGCCACGGCATCGCCGGGCTCACGGCCCTGCTCGTCCTCGCCGTCGTGCCGTTCCTGACCCCGCTGGTGGCCCTGGCGGGCCGGCTCGGGTGGCAGGCGGCCCTGGGCACCGGGATCCTCTCGGTCGTCGCCGTGGTCGCGGCCGTGCGCCTGCTGCTGACCCGCACCGGGGACGACCACCTCGCCGTCCCGCCCGGCGCCGGTCGCGACGGGTCGTGACCCGGCCGAGCGCTGGTCGGGCCCGGTGACGGCGCTCGAATCGGGTGCGAGCGTCCCGTCAGGGGTCCTCGGCCTCGGCGCGCAGGACCGCCAGCAACACCCGCAGCAGCAGGACGGTACTGGCGAAGAGACCGAGCCAGCCGAGCACTTCGAGCAGCCGGAGGTCCGAGCCGGCCAGCAGGGGGCCGGCCGACGTCCCGAGCATCAGCACCGACAGCAGTCCAGCGCCCAGCGCCAGTGCGGTCAGCACCACCCGGTTGACCAGCCGTTCCACGACGCGGACGTCCTCGTGATCGCCGAACAGCCGGACGCGGGTCGTGAGGCCGCCGTGCTGAAGCTGGGTGGCGATGCGGTCGAGGTGGCGGGGAGCCCGCCGCAGCAGCGGGCCGACCTGCGCCCACTCCTGCTGGACGAACTCGCCGATGCTCTCGGGCGTGGCGCGCGCCTTCAGTTCCGCGCCGCCGCGCTCGGCGATCCGGTCCACGATCGGATAGCCGGGCACCAGGTGCTCGACGGTGCCCGCCAGGGTGGCCAGGGCGCGGAACATGGTGCTGGCCTGGGCGGGGAGGCGCACCCCCAGCTCGGTGAGCAACCGCAGCAGCTCGGTGAGCGCCGTGGCCGACGGCAGGCCACTGTCGAGGTGGGTGGCGAGGAACCTCGCCAGCTCGCGTTCGAGGCGGTCCCGGTCGTGGTGGGGGGCGATGGCGCCGACGGCGACCAACGCCTCCGACAGCAGGGTGGGCTCCTGGAGGCCGAGGGCGACCAGGAGCTGGAACATCGAGGCGCGCTCGAAGGCGTCGAGCTTGCCCGTGGCCCCCAGGTCGATCAGCCCGATCCGTCCGTCGTCGAGGTGGAGCACGTTGCCCGGGTGGGGGTCGGCGTGGAAGCGGTCCCCGGCCAGCATCGCGTCGATCTGGCTCGTGCACAGCACGTCGGCCCGCTCGCCGGCCACCTCAGCGGTCAGCGGGGTGGTGAGATCCGACAGCGGGCGACCCCGTAGGCGCTCCATCACCACCAGGCGCTCCGTGCTGAGGTTGCCGACGATCTGCGGCACGACGATCCGCGGCTCGCCGGCGAGGGCAGCGGCCACCTCGGACGCGTGGCGGGCCTCGGTGCGCAGGTCGAGCTCTCCCCGCAGTGCCGTCGCGAACTCCGCAGCCAGCGCGCTGGCGCCGTAGGCACGTCCCCAGGCGGTGCGGCGTTCAGCGAGGTGCGCCAGCCAGCTGACGATGGCCAGGTCGCGCTCCACGACCTCCTCCAGGCCAGGTCGCCGCAGCTTCAGGACCACCTCGGTGCCGTCGGGCAGCCGGGCGGCGTGGACCTGGGCGATCGAGGCGGACCCCAATGGGGTCCAGGACAGGTCGGTGAACAGCGACTCAGGGGTGGCGCCGAGCTCCTGGGTCAGGGCCGTCACCACCTCCTCGCGTGGCAGCGGTCGGACACCGGCGTGGAGTCGGCCGAGCTCGGCGACCGCCGCCGGTGGGAGCAGATCGGGCCGCGTGGCCAGCAGCTGTCCCAGCTTGACGAACATGCCACCGGCGTCCTCGAGCGCTTCCCGGGCCCGTCGGGCCAGCTCCTCGGGGCTGCGGATGTCCGTGCCACCTCGTCGCAAGCCCAGCAGAGGTGCCAGCCCGTGGCGGGAGGCGATCCGCGACACCTGCAGTCCGCGCCCGACGATCCGGAACCGCCGGGCCAGCGCACGCAAGGGGTTGCGCAGGCGGAACCCGGTCCTGGCCGGTCGGCTCGAGATCAGCTCGAAGGCCACGACGGCCACCATCGTGCTGACCAGCTGGAAGGGCAGGGCGATCAGCAGCAGCTCAGCGCGGGGAAGGTCCTCGGCGTCGATGCCGACCAGCTCCGCCGGGGACACCACCAGCAGGACGGCCATGGCGGTCCCCAGCACGCCGCCGATGAACACCGCGAGGAAGGTGCGGGGCCAGGTGACCTCGTGAGCGGAGAGCAGCCCGCGGACCAGCCAGGCGAAGCCGAGCAGCAGTGCGAGGTTGGCGAGCAGTCCCATCAGCGCACGCTCCCAGCGGCTCGCCGGGGTGTGGTGACGCCGAGGTTCCGACCGACCCGAGCGACCAGCAGCAGCGCCAGGCCCGCCGCGGCCAGGGCGGTGACCAGCTCGAAGCCCGCGCCCAGGGCCTCGGGTGCCAGTCCCTGGACGGCGACGGTGTACCAGCCGTTCAGGGCCCCGTGCAGCAGCACCAGCAGGAGCAGGTTCCCCCCGGAGATGTTCCACACCCAGGCGAACAGCACCGCCAGGGCGAGCCCGCCGACGGTGAACCACACCGGTGAGCTCGTGGCCTGGGTCGTCCCGGAGAGCAGGAACAGCGGCGCGTGCCAGGCCGACCACACCACCCCGACGACCAGCGCGGCGGCCAGCCCCGAAAGCCGCACCTGCAGCAGGGGCTGGAGGTGGCCTCGCCACCCGATCTCCTCCAACCCCCCGAACACCACCCCTCCCACCAGCACGACCGGGACCAGCAGCAGGTAGGACGGTCCGGCCACCTCCCAGGCCGCCTCCCCGACCCACACGGCGACGGCGACGCCGAGGAGGCCGACGACCAGCGGGACCAGGAGCAACCAACCGTGGTGACCGAGCCGCCACCGGGTCAGGGATGCGCGGATCCGGTGCAGGCCTGCACGCCCCTCGTGGTGCCAGCTGAGCAGGACCGCGGCCAGGCCCGGTCCGAGCCCTCCCAGCAGCCACAACACCATCGCCCCGGTGTCGGCGGCGGGGTCCCCGGTGGTGACGAGCAGGAGCCCGAGCGGCAGCCACGACAGCAGGATGGCGAGCAGGACGAACGCCACGGCGCGCGCGGCGACCTGGTCGGGTCGGACGTCGGGCAGCAGCGTGCCGACTCCGGCGTCGGCCGGGCTGGTGGGCGGCTGCGGGGGCGGGGGCATCGACCCACGTTGGTGCGGCGGACGACAGCCGGCCAGGGTCGGAGGCCACGCCAGAGTGGGACCGTTGCCGTCAGGTCATCGACCCCCGGGGGAAAGGATCGTGGGAAGGGATCGTGGGTGCGAAGCGTTGCACCCGTTGTCCACCGAGTTTCCCACCGGAGCCACGATGCCCACCATCCGGGTCACCATCGACCGTGACGACCGCGCCACCTCGCGTGTGGTCGGGTCCCTCATGGCGCTCGCCGATCCCGCCGCGGGCGTCGAGGTGGAGATCAGGGATGCCCGCGAGGATGGGGCGGCCGCCGACTTCCTGGACCGGCTGGTGTGCTGCGGGTCGGTGACCCCGGTCGTGGAGTGCGGCGGCCTCCTGCTCACGGCACCCACCGCCGCGGAGGCGCTGCTGGCCGTCCGCCGCGTCCTTCCCGAACTGGTCGGCTGACGGGGCCGACGACCGTCGGGATCCGGCGATGATCTGCCGGGGTGCTCGTGGCCTCAGCCGCCGGAGGAGTGGCCGGGGAAGACCCGGGCGGTCGGGTCGATGTACACCGCGGCGTTGTTGACCGCGGTCGCCGCCTCACCGAAGCCCACCGAGATCAGCCGAACCTTGCCCTCGTACTCGGTGATGTCACCGGCGGCGAAGACCCCGTCCAGCGTCGTCTGCATGCGCGTGTCGACGAGGATGTTGCGGCCATCGATGACGATGTCCCAGGTCCTCAGCGGACCGAGATCGGACTTGAACCCCAGGGCGGCGACCACCTTGTTGACCTTGAGCGTCCGTCGCTCGTCGGTCCGGTTGTCGAACACCTCGACGGCCTCGATGCCGTGGGCGCCCTCGATCGTGGACACCTCGGTGTAGGTCAGGACCTCGACACTGGAGGCCAGGAGCTTGGTGACGGAGTCCTCGTGGGCGCGGAAGCGGTCGCGGCGGTGGATCAGGGTGATCGTGCGGGCGATTCCCTCGAGGTTCAGCGCCCAGTCCACGGCGGAGTCACCGCCGCCGACGATCAGGACGTCGTCGTCACGCATCGACTCCAGCGCTCGCACGAAGTACACCAGGCCCCGGCCGACGAAGGCCTCGCCGTCGGGCAGCGGGCGGGGCGTGAAGTGGCCGATGCCCCCGGTGATGACCACGGACTTGGTGCGCACCTCGTCGCCATGACTGGTGGTGACGGTGAAGGTCCCGTCCTGATGGCGGATCAGGTCGTCGGCACGGTGACCGAGGAGGTAGTTGGGGTCGTAGGGGGCGGTCTGCTCGCCCAGCCGGTCGATCAGTTCCTTGCCCTTCACCGAAGGGAAGCCGGCGACGTCGAAGATGTCCTTCTCCGGGTAGAGCGCGGTCACCTGCCCGCCGGGCTCGGTCAGCGAGTCGATGACGGCGGTCGACAGGCCTCGGAACCCGGCGTAGTAGGCCGCGTACAGCCCCGTGGGGCCCGCACCGATGATGCTCAGGTCGACGTCCAGCTGCGTCACGTTCGCTCTCCTCGGGGTCCGGCCCGACGATCCGACGGGCAGATGGCGACCGGCGGTGGGAGGCTAGCGCCGCCCCTGCGGCGACCCGCTGTCGGCGGCACCGCTCAGGCGTTGCTGTAGCCGGGGAAGGCCCGCACGCTCGGGTCGAGGTAGGCCGCGACGTGGTTGGCCGCCACCACGGCCTCCCCGAAGCTGACCGACACGAGCTTGAGCTTCCCGTCGTAGATGGTGATGTCGCCCGCGGCGAACACGCCGGGCACGTCGGTCTCCATCCGTCGGTTGACGGGCAGCTGCCGCCCTTCGAGGTTGATCGGCCAGTCCGCGACCGGCCCCAGGTTGGCGTGGAACCCCAGCGCTGCGAGGATGCGGGTGATCTTGAGGACCCGGCGCTCGTCGGTCCGGTTGTCGACCACCTCGACGGCCTCGATGCCGTCTTCGCCGTGGACCTCAGCCACCTCGGTGCTCGTCAGGACCTCGACGCTCGACTCCATGAGGCGGGCCAGCGGGCCCTCGTGGGCCCGGAACGCGTCGCGACGGTGGATGAGCGTCACCGACCGGGCGATCGGCTCGAAGGTCAACGCCCAGTCCACGGCGGAGTCGCCGCCGCCGACCACCAGCAGGTCCTCGTCCCGCATGGTGTCGAGGTCGTGGACCAGGTAGTCCAGCCCGCGGCCCTCGTAGGCCTCGGTGCCGGGCAGCCGGCGCGGCGTGAATCGCCCGAGGCCGACGGCGATGATGACGGCCCGGGTATCGATGACCGCATCCTGGTCGGTGGTGAGGGTGAAGGTCCCGTCGTCGTGGCGGGTGAAGCCCTCGGCCACGTGGCCCAGCAGGAAGGTCGGCTCGTGGGCAGAGGCCTGCTTCATGCACTGCCGCACCAGCTCCCGCCCGGTCACCGCCGGGAAGCCGGCGACGTCGTGGATCTCCTTCTCCGGGTAGAGCGCGGTGATCTGACCCCCGGGCTCGGTGAGGGAGTCCATGCCCACCATGCTCAGGCCGCGGAAGCCGCAGTAGGTGGCGGCGTACAGTCCGGCGGGACCGGCGCCGACGATGGCGACATCTACCTGGTGTTCCGACATGGACACGCTCCTGCGGGCCAAGGAGACCGACTCGCGTGCTCTTCCGAGGGTAGAGGTCGGATCGGTGGCCAACCGGGGCCCATCGACCCCCCCGCGTCTTCCGGTGGGCCCTGCAGGAGAGGCGGGGACCGCCGGCCCGGGTCCCTCGTCCGCGGGGCGGGGTGGCGGTCAGTCGCGTCCCGGGAGCGCCTCCAGGTCCTCCACACCGACCTCTGCGAGGCTCGTGGTCACCGTGCGCTCGCGCTCCTCGCCCAGGGCGACGGCATGGGGCACGGCCAGCACCCGGGCACCGCTGGCCTCGGCGGCGGTGACGCCGGTGGGGGAGTCCTCGACGGCGACGCAGTCGGCGATGTCGACGCCGAGCGAGGATGCGGCCGCGAGGTAGCCCTCCGGATCGGGCTTGGACCGTGTGACCTCGTCGCCCGCGACGCTGGTGGTGCTGGTGAGCCCGAGGTGGTCGGCCACCGCGTCCAGGAGCCGGCGGGGGGTCGCGGTCACCACCGCGGTCGGTACGCCGGCAGCGTGCAGCTCCTCGAGGAGGCGGCGCGCCCCGGGTCGCCAGGTCACCGGCGGCTGTTCGGGGTCGTCGAGGCGTCCCGAGCGCAGCCGTTCGACGCCACGGTCGACCAGCCAGCGCACCAACTCGTCGCGCTCCTCGCGGGGCAGGGGGCCGCGGCCGGCGAGGACCTCGACGCTCTCGCCCAGGCTCCGGCCGACGAGCTGCGACCACCAGCCGGGTGCCAGCGTGACACCGAGGTGGTCGGCGAGTCCGCGGTAGAGGGCGCGCCACTGCGGCTCGCTGTCGATCAGGGTCCCGTCGAGGTCGAACAGGACGGCAGCCAGCCCGGGGACGGGCGAGGGCCCTCGCGCAGGGGCCGGGGCCCCGTGGGGCGAGGATGGGCGCTCAGCCACCGGGCGTCGTCACCACGGTCGCGGTCAGCGAGTGCCCGACCCCGAGCCCCGGCTGGGCTGCGAGTTCGAGAGCCTGCAGGTCCTCCGCCAGTGCGGGCTGCAGCGTGGCCGCCACCTCACGGTCGTCCCGTCCCCGCGCTTCGGCTTGGGCGAGCTCGATCCGCGCGTCCCAGCGCGCGACGAAGCCGGCGAAGAACCGGGTCACGGCAGCTGGCGCGTCGGGGAGCTCGACGTCGCCGAGCCGCAGGTCCGCCACCTCGACGAGGGTGTCGGGGTCGGCGAGGTCGTTGAGCAGCTGGCGGTAGTTGCGCAGCCCCGGGGTGTACTCGCCGGTGGCGGTGTGACGGCCGACGACCAGCGACCGGTCCACCAGCTCGATGCGGTCCAGCTCGCAGCCGGCCACCTCGGCGGCCTGCCGCAGCAGGGCGTCGAGCTCGGCCCCGCCGTAGGTGGACATCGGTGTGGAGCTGTGCTCCTGGTCGGTCTCGAAGAAGCTCATGCGGTAGTCCCACCGCGTCTGGCCCCACCGCAGGGTCCACTCGATCGAGTAGCGACCCAGGACGTCGATCAGCAGCACCGTCGGCCGCGGGTGCCGACGGGCCGCCCGCAGCACGTCGGTGACGACCTCGCGGAGCTCGTCGTGGGTCAGATGCGAGTAGGGCACGCCCGTGGAGAGGTACAGGTCGTGGGGCGCGTCGGGGATGCCATCGGTGATGTCGGCCTGGAGGAAGCGGGTCTTGGGATCGCCGAAGCGCGCCGCGGCCACCCCGAGGAGTTCGGGGTCCAGGTCGATACCGAGGTAGCGGACGCTCGGGGCGTCGGGCGAGCGCAGGCTGGGCGCGGCCCGCAGCAGCTCGAGCGCGACCCCGGTACCGCACCCCACGTCGAGCACGTCCAGCGTCGTCGCTGGTGCGCGCACGCTCGAGTTCGCGCTCGCGCGTACCGCCGCGTCGAGCACCCGAACCAGCTCGGGCTCCTCCCACTCGCGCTTGACCCAGTCGCGTCGGGACGGCGAGGTGTAGTGGTCCACGGCACCGGCGTAGGCGTCGCTGGGGGTCCCCGATCCGGGGTGGGGGGCTGTGCTCACCGGGCTGACCTCCGCTGACGGCGGGGACAGGTGCGGCTGCGGCTGCAGCTGCTGGTGCGGCTGCGGGTGCGGCTGCGGTTACCGCGCGGTCATCCCGAGGGTAGCCAGAGGCCCCGGCTTCTCTGCGGGGACTACCGGCGCTGGAAGCGGCTGATGGTGGCGGCGATCGTGACGCTGAGCGTGGATGGTGCGGGGCCGGCGGTCCCCGTCGGGGTGCCGCCGGGCGTGGTGCGCCCCGTAGCTTCGCGCCCCGTGGCTTCGCGCCCCGTGGCTTCGCGTCCCGTGGCTTCGCGCCCCGTGGTCGGTGGCGCGAAGCTCGTGGCCAGGACGAGGGGATCGAGGTGGTGCCCACTCGGGCCCATCGTGGCGAGGTCGACGGCCAGCTCCCGTGTCACCTCGACCTCCTGCTGCACCTGCCGGGTGTCCACCGGCCGGAAGCCGGGCGCGAGCTCACGGGCCACCTGCGCGGCCTTGCCGGCGGGCACGTCCAGCATCCCGGCGCGTTCCCGCAGACCGGCGAGGTGGTCGGGATCCGGCGTGACCACCACCACCGATCCGGACGGCGTGACCACCCGGGCGAACTCCGCCGGGTTCCGCGGCGCGAACACGTCCAGCAGCACGGCGACGCTGGCGTCCCGCAGCGGCAGGCCGCGCCACACGTCCGCCACCACCGCGCCGGCCCGGGGGTGGCAGCGGGCCGCGCGCCTGGCCGCGGCCTTCGATACGTCCACGCCCACCCCGGTCCGGCACGGCAGCACGTCCAGCACGCTCGCCAGGTAGGTGCCGGCACCGGTGCCCACGTCGCAGACGATGCCCTCGGGTAGGGCGTCGGCGATGACATCGACCACGGCGCCATGGACCGCTGCCAGCAGCCCTGTCTCGTGGACCCGGCTGCGGCGGTCGAGCATCTCGGGGGTGTCGCCGGAGTGGGCGAGCGGGGCCGCGGTCAGCGTCGCGTACCCCTGTCGCGCCAGGTCGAACCGGTGGCCCGAACCGCAAGCCAGGGTCCGGCCATCGAGCCGCAGCCCGCCCCCGTCGAGGGGGCAGGCCAGGGCGGCGACGAGGTCGGGGAGCATCAGCGCCTCCGGCTCATCCGCAGCCGCAACGAGAGCGCGCCGGGCGCCGATCCGGCCTCCAGCACCACGGCTCCCGTGAGCGTGGCTCTCGCGACTGCGGCTCCCGCGACCGTGGCTCCCGCGACCGTGACGGTGGGACCGATTCCGGTGTAGGTGCCGGTACCCAGCATGGCGCCGAGCCCGAACACGGCCGCGTCACCGCTGGTCAGTCGCGGTGCCGGGTGGTCGGCCATCGCCGGCGGTTCCTCGGTCGGGGTCCCTGGCTGGTGGTGGGATGGGTCGCTCGGCGGCCACGGTCAACCAACGTGCACCTGCCCTCCAGGTGGCGTCGCGGTGGCCGGCGAGCGCGACGAACGGTTCATCGACGGGCGACAGCACGGTAGCTCGCTACTGGCCAGCCGAGCCCTGCGGCCTTCCTGCCCCAACCGGCCGAGAGCGTCGGTGACCGGTGCCGGACAGGAGTGACCGGTACCGCGCCCCGGGCGTCCGAGGTAGCGGCTGCGGGGCGTGATGGCGGCCCTCGGTGGCCGGGATCCCACCCCGGAGCGAGCGGACCCGGAGCCGGAGGCGCACGCCGGAGTTGCCTCGAGGCGTCGTCACCGGTGCCGGCTCGGAACAGGCGTGGGTCCAGCCGGAGCGCCACGTCCGATCGGAGGGAGGGCACCGGACCTGGGTGGCTCGCCGACCTCGGCTGGCTCGCCGCCCTCGGCTGGCTCGGCGCCCTCAGCCGACGACGAGGTGGCGTCGGAGCTCGGCCTTGACGGCCCGCAACCGTGCACCCGCCAGGTCCTTCGCGCTCACCACCACGAGGGCCCATCCGAGTTCGCGCACCTGCTGCCGACGACGTGCATCCCGCGCCCTCTGGGAGGGCGACCCGTGGTACCTCGCCCCATCGAACTCCAGGCCGGTCCGGTGTTCGGGCCAGGCGGCGTCCAACCGCGCGACGATGCGCCCGTGTCGATCTCGGACCCGGTACTGCAGGACCGGGTCCGGCAGCATTGGGTCCCGCAGGGCGAGCAGCCCGTACACCTCCAAGGGTGACTCCGCTGCGGCCACCTGCGGGTGCAGGTCGGCGAGGAGGCTGGTCAGCGTCGGTCGGCCGTGGCGATCGGGGTACCGCTGGAGGAGCTGTGCGACCCCGAGCGTCAGATCATCGGTGCGACGACATGCATCCCACAGGACCGGCTCGAGCCGTGCCGGCGTCATCGATGACGCGAGGTCGAGCAGGGTCCTGGCCACCGTGGTCGCCGGGAACCCGGCGACGAGAGTGCGCTCATCGGCGGGGAGGGACCGCACCCGGTGGAGCAGGCCGGTCGGGACCCTCGGCCGTCGGTGCCGTGGGACGGTGATGTGGTGCCGACGCGGAGCGTCGAGGTCGAGCAGTTGGTGGAGCTGCCCAGCGGTCTGGTGCGACGCCCAGGCTTGCCCGCGGTCGCCACCGGCGGCAAGCAGGGTCGCGGTCAGGTCCTGCTCCCACGACGCCTGGTGGGTACCGAGGTCGATCACGCCGCCTGGCAGCGCTGTCCACCCGCCGGTCGTGACCCGACGGTGGATCGTGCGTGGCGAGATCCCGATCGCCTGCAGCTGGCGTCGGGTGCTCCGCCCGTGCTGGGAGCGGGCGAGCGCGGCTGCCTTGGCATCGACCATCGCGCTGGCGGCGTCACCGTTCCGCAGGGGCTGCGTCGAGCCGAGGCCGACGACAGCGGGCTCCTGCGGAACGTGGCAGTCGGTCGCGGCCGCCTCTGGCGGCCGGTGCGTCGGCCCATCGGCCCCCTCGCGGGAAGGCTGGGGCCAGGAGTCCGGCGCTGTCCTCGTCGCCGGGATATCGGGTGGGTGTGCCATGGGGGCAGTGGAGCAGGCGGCGGTGTTGGAGCCGCTCCGGGTCGATCGTGGGCTGTGGACAACCGTGCCGTCGGCGAGCTGGGACGCGGCGGTGTCCGGGCGGCGGGACCGGCCGGCGGCGGGCGACCGTCGCGGGTGACGGACGGGGTTCCGTTCCGGCCAGGGGTGGCCGGCTGTGTGCCCCGGCGCTGCGAGGTGGTCACAGCGGGGCAAGATGCCGGCCAACGGTGGCCGGTGAAGTGACCCGGCATCGCGCCGCATCGCAGCCCGACGCCGGCGACCGGAACGCGCGGTGGACCGGAACGCGCGGTGCGCCGGAACACGCGGCGTGTACGCCAGATGCGCAGGTCAGCGCGGGTTTCAGTCGCTCGGGAGGTAGGCGTCGGCGTAGTACTCGACCCCGAGGTGGGTGATCTGGTCCTCCCCGGCCATCCACCGCAGCGTGTTCTTCAGCTTGGTCAGCTGGATGAACAGGTCGTGCTCGGGGTACAGCCCCGGCGCCACCTGGGGTGCCTTGAAGTAGAACGACAGCCACTCCTGGATCCCGCCCATCCCGGCCCGCTGTGCCAGGTCCAGGAACAGCGCGAGGTCGAGGGCCAGCGGTGCGGCCAGGACCGAGTCGCGGCAGAGCAGGTTGACCTTCAGCTGCATCGGGTAGCCGAGCCAGCCGAAGAAGTCGATGTTGTCCCACCCCTCCTTGTTGTCCCCGCGCGGCGGGTAGTAGTTGATCCGCACCACGTGGTCGAGATCGCCGTACAGCTCCGGGTACACCGCCGGTTGCAGGATCGTGTCCAGCACCCCGAGCTTGGAGTGCTCCTTGGTCCTGAACGACTCCGGGTCGTCCAGTACCTCGCCGTCGCGGTTGCCGAGGATGTTGGTGGAGTACCAGCCGTCCATGCCCAGCATCCGTGCCTTGAACATCGGAGCCAGCACCGTCTTGACCATGGTCTGCCCGGTCTTGAAATCCTTACCGCAGATCGGCACGCCGTGGTCCGAGGCGAACTGCCGCAGCACGGGGGTGTCGACGGTGAGGTTCGGGGCGCCGTTGGCGAAGGGCACCCCCTCCAGCAGCGCCGCGTAGGCGTAGAGCATCGAGGGCGCGATGGCGGGGTCGTCGGCGTCGATCGCGGCCTCGAAGGCGCCGAGGTCGGCGTGCTGGGGACCGGTCTCGACGTAGACCTCGGTGGAGCCGCACCACACCATCACGATCCGGTCACAGCCGTGTTCCTCGCGGAAGGACTGCAGGTCGCTACGGATGCCCTCCAGCATCGCACGCTTCGCCCGGGAGGCCATCACGTTGGGGCCGTCGAGCTTCTTGACGTAGGCCGGATCGAAGGCGGCTGGCATCGGGCGGATGGCCCGCAGGGCATCGGCGATCGGTTCCAGGTGCCGGGCGACGTCCAGCACGCCGGCGTTGACCGCGGACACGTAGGCGTCGTCGGGGAAGGGGTCCCACGCGCCGAACACGAGGTCGTCCAGCATCGCCAGCGGCACGAGCTCGTCCACCCGCGGGGTGCGGGCCTCGGTGCGCTTGCCGAGCCGCACCGTGCCCATCTGGGTCAGCGAGCCGATCGGGGCGGCCTGCCCGCGTCGGATCAGCTCGACCCCGGCGATGAACGTGGTCGCCACCGCCCCGAGGCCGACGCAGATCACGCCGAGCCGGCCCTGCGCGGGCGCGATTGTGGGCGCCGGAGGGGGGGCGGCATCGGGGGTCATCTGGGTCCTCGCATCGGGCCGGTGGTGGGCTACCACCGTGACCCTAACCCCAGCCCCCGAGCCCCGGCATCTCCCCAGCTGTGCCGGCGATCGCCGTGTGACCGGCGGCGATCGAGCTCAGGCTGCGGACGTGGTCCGCTGCTCGGCGGCCCGCAGGGACGGGGAGGTGCCGACCATCAGCCGCATCGTGCGCAGCGTCGCCCCGGCCTGGGCGGTCGCGGCCCGGCTCGCGACCGCCGGCCAACGCAGTTCCAGGGCGTCCTGCAGCTCAGGGCCGAGGGAGCCGAGGGCACCGGTCAGCAGTGACCGGTAGCCGCCCCGGGCTGCCAACGGGATCGGCGGACGGTGCAGGAAGGCGAGCGCCTCCCGCCCCTGGTGGTTGATGCCGAGCTCGTGGTCGAAGCTCGACAGCACCGCCTCGAGGTCGGCCACCGAGGTGGGCAGGGTCCCGTCCTCGATCATCGGCAGGTGGCCCCGGCCGTCGCGGAGCTCCTGCTGGCCGGCCGCATCCCGCAGCAGCCCTGGAAGGTCCACCCTGGGGTCCAGCAGCGCCCCGATCCGGGACTGCTGCGCGACGAAGGTGTCCTCGTCGGCGGGGGAGAGGCGCTGCGGCGCCCACAGCCGGTGGCCGGCCAGGAACGACGAGGTGAGCGCGATCGAGACCCAGGTGAGCAGGCGGGGGTCGTCGGCCCGGTAGGCGCGACCGTCAGGGGCCGTCCCGCGGACCTTCGGGTGCACCGCCCGCACCCGCATCGAGACCTGCAGCGCCTCACGGGTCGAGCCGAAGGTCGTCGTCGTCACGTAGGCCGAGGTGCGCTGCAGCCGCCCCAGGGGATCCTCGCGGAAGGCCGAGTGGTCGTGCACCCCCGCCATCGCCAGCGGGTGCGCGACCTGCACCAGCAGCCCGCGCAGGCCGCCGGCGATCGCGGCGGGCTCACCGATCACGATCCAGGAGGGCGAGCCGGGGCCGGTGAGGCCGGGGTCGCCGGGGTCGGCGTCGGGGTCGAAGGGCGGGCCGCCGAACAGCCGGGTCAGGACCTTGCGGATCATCGCCCGGGCGACGGGCAGGCCGACCTCGCCGGCGCCGTCGTGGGCGTTGCGCAGCGCTGTCCCACGGTCGGCAGCCGGCCCGCCGGCCCGCCACACGTCGTCGGGCTCGAGCCGCTGGGTCGCGCCCGACGAGGTTCGACCGCGCTCGGACGGGTGGTCCTCGGACGCGGCGTCGCCGGCGGCCGCACCGGCAGCGGCGCCTGCTGCCCCGCCGGCAGCGGCGCCGTTGGGAGTGGGGTGATCATCCATGCCCGGGCTTCGGGGCCGGATGCGTTCCGGCTCGCCGCGGTTCAGTGTCGCCGGTCCCCGTAGCCACCGGCGACGTCGTCGAGGGCTGGCTCCGGGTCGAGCACGGCCAGGTCACCGAGCACCAGCTGTTCGGGTACCTCGGTCGGCGCCTGCCGGGCCGCCTGCGGCCCGTCGAGCGGCTCACCGGTCAGCGCGGTCCACCACCAGCGCATGCCCCGGGGAGCGCTGCGCACCCCGAGCTCCGCGAACCTCACGTCCACCCGACCGAGGAAGGCCACCTCGGCGATCGTCTCGTCCACGGCGCGTCGCACGTCCGGGTCGTGGGGGTAGTCCGCCCGGAGCAGGGGCAGCACGTCGCGCCGGTCCTCGACCGCTGCGTAGCGCCCGGCCAGCGGTCCGCCGCCGCTGGCCAACCGGGAGCGTGCCTCGCGCCACAGGAGCTTCTGGCGCGAGAACCAATCCCAGGCGTAGGCCGGTGGTCCCTTGTCCGCCATGGTGTACTCCCGACCGGTCGCCTGCAGGGTAGGGCGACCGGTCGGTGGCGGGGCGATCCCGTGCGTCAGGCCTGGTCGGCGGTGGCCTGCACCAGGCGTTCGAGCGCCGCGTTGAAGGTCGCGCTCGGTCGCATCACCTCGGCGGCCTTGCGGCGGTCCGGCCAGTAGTACCCGCCGATGTCGGCCGGCTGGCCCTGCACCGAGTTCAGCTCCTCGACGATCGTCGTCTCCTGCTCGGCCAGTTCCCTGGCCAGGGCCGAGAAGATCTCCGCGGCCTCCGGGTCGTCGGTCTGCTCGGCGAGCGCCTCGGCCCAGTACAGGGTGAGGTAGAAGTGGCTGCCGCGGTTGTCGAGCTCCGGCACCACCCGGGACGGCGAGCGGCCCTCCTCCAGGATGCGCCCAACCGCGGTGTAGAGCGTGCGTCAGAGCAGTAGCGACCGCGCGTTGTCGAAGCGGTCGGCGAGGTGGTCGAAGGAGGCCGTCAGTGCCAGGAACTCACCCAGCGAGTCCCACCGCAGGTGGT
>PWWI01000217.1 GCA_003561535.1 Nitriliruptoraceae bacterium | reverse complement strand
TGCGGGAGGTGCCGGCGGGCGTGGGGGTCTCGGCCTACCGCATCGCCCAGGAGTCGCTGACCAACGTGCTCAAGCACGCGGGCCCGGTCAGCGAGGTGGTGGTGCGCCTGGAGGGCAGCGAACACCGGCTGGTGGTGGAGATCACCGACGACGGCCGGGGGCTCCAGCCGCCTCGGGCCCCGATCGTGGGCGGCCGCACCGAGGCCGGGCGAGCGGCCGTCAGCGGTGCGAGCCCCCAGACCAGCCCCGGTGATGGCGCGGGGTTGATGGGCCTGCGCGAGCGGGCCGCCGTGCTCGGTGGTCGCCTGGAGGCGGGAGCGCAGATCGAGGGCGGGTTCCGGGTGAGAGCGGAGCTCCCGTTGCCGGTGCCGAGCCCGGCCGGACGGGGCTGAGATGGCCATCCGCGTGGTGATCGCCGACGACCAGCACCTGGTCCGTGCCGGGTTCGCCATGATCCTGGGGGAGGAACCTGACCTCGAGGTGGTCGGTGAGGCAGCCGACGGTCTCGCGGCGATCGAGGTGGTGCAGCGGCTGGCGCCGGACGTGGTGCTCATGGACATCCGCATGCCCCACCTCGACGGGCTGGAGGCCCTGCGCCGACTGGTCGAGGCGGGGACCAGCGCCAGGGTCATCGTGCTGACCACCTTCGACGCCGACGAGTACGTGTTCTCAGCGCTGCGTGGCGGTGCGAGCGGCTTCCTGCTGAAGGACACCCCACCCACCGAGCTTGTGTCGGCGGTGCGGACGGTCGCAGGCGGCGAGGCCCTCCTGGACCCGACCGTGACCCAGCGGGTCGTCACCGCCTTCGTCGAGGAGGTGGTCGAGAGGGGAGACCGGCGGCGGCCACCTCCCGAGCTCGCCTCCCTGACCGACCGTGAACGCGAGGTGCTGATCCACCTCGCGCGGGGGCGCTCCAACGCCGAGATCGCTGCCCTCCTCGTGGTCTCGGAGACCACCATCAAGACCCACGTCGGTCGGGTCCTCGCCAAGCTGCGGCTGCGCGATCGTGTCCAGGCCGTCGTGTACGCCTACGAGCACGGCGTCGTCCGGCCCGGCGTCGTCGAACCACCACCGTCCTGACCCGGCACCCAAGGAGTCGACCATGCTCGCAGCGTTCTCGATCACCCCCCTCGGAGGGACCGACTCCGTCGGTGACGCGGTCGCCCGGATCGTCAAGATCGTGCGCGACAGCGGCCTGCCGAACGAGACCACCGCGATGTTCACCACGGTCGAGGGCACCCCCCGAGAGGTCTTCGACCTCCTCGAGCGCTGCATCGAGGTCGGGGAGCAGCACGCCCCGCGGCTGTCCATCACGGCGAAGTTCGATCACCGCCCCGGCCACACCGGCATGTTGCAGTCCAAGGTGGCCCGGGTCGAGCAGGTGCTCAGCGACCTCGGCGGCTGAGGGCGCCGCTCAACCTTCGCGGCGCGAGGTCGCCCAGGCCCCCGCCAGCACCAGGCCCATGCCGACCACGGCGAGCGGATGGACCTGCTCGCCGAGGGCGACCACCCCGAGCAGCACCGCCACGACCGGGACGAAGTAGATCGCGATCGAGCCGCGGGGCCCGCCCACGCGCCCGACCAGGGTGGCCATCAGGACGAAGGCGAGACCGGTCCCGAGCACGCCGAGTGGCAGCATCGCCAACGCCGGTCCCAGCGCGAAACGTGAGCCCGGCAGCGCCGCCAGGCCGAAGGGGGTGATCAGCACCAGTGCCACCCCTTGGACCCGGAGCATCACCGGCAGCGCGCCGTAGCGCTGTTGGAGCGGTACGGCGATGTTGGCTGCCAGCCCGTAGAGCACGGTGGCCAGCACGACCAATCCGGCTCCCACGGCGCTCATCGTCGTGCCCTCGGGTGCCAGACGGCCGACGGGCAGTTCGGGGATCGAGATCGCCACGATGCCCAGGAAGCCGATCACGAGGCCGATGGCCTGGCTGCGGCCCGGGGCGCGCGCCAGCAGCAGCACCGACCACGCGGCGACGGTCAGGGGCATCGCACCGTTGATCATGCCCGCGACCGAGGAGTCGATCCACTGCTGGGCCACGGGGAACAGCAGCAACGGCACCCCCATCCACACGACACCCAGCAGCGCGACGCGGGGCCAGTCCTCCCGGGCGATGCGGGTGCGCCGGGCCCTCGGGACGAGCAGCAGCGCGCTCGCTCCGAGGCCGACCCGGAGCAGGGTGATGAGCCCGGGCTCGAAGGCCCGGAGCCCGATCTCCATCAGTACGAAGGACGAGCCCCAGATCGTGGCGATGACCGCGAGCAGTCCCCACTCGGCCGTGCCGAAGGCGTCCAGGTTCGTGCCGGCGGAGGTCTGCAGCAGCCGCTGCCGCGCGGCATGAGGAGGTTCGAGGGACACGGTGCTCACCTGCAGAAGGCGCTGCGACGGGGCGGCCCGCCCTGCGCGGCACGTGGTGGTCGGAAGGCCGGACGCTGCGTCCACCCTACCGACCTCGCGGGTCGTCGCCTGCGCGGCTCGAGCGCGACTACCGTCCGCTCGGCCGGCGGTGGCCGGGGAGGTGGGAGATGTCTGAGGTCTACCGGACGCTGCGGGTACGTCACACCGGCGCGGTCGCCAGGATCACGCTGCACCGCCCCGACCGCTACAACGCGATCGTCGACCCGATGCCTTCGGAACTCCGGCACGCGGTTGAGGCTGCCGATGCCGATCCGGCGATCCGGGTCATCGTGCTCGACGGAGCGGGCCGGGGCTTCTGCGCCGGCTACGACCTGGAGGTCTACGCGGCCACGCCCGGCCCCAACCCCGGGGTGCAGGAGCTGCCCTTCGACGCCACGGTCGACCTACGGATGATGGGACGGAACACCGACGACTTCATGTCGCTGTGGCGCTCCCACACCCCCACGATCGCCCAGGTCCACGGGGCCGCGGTGGCCGGCGGGTCGGACATCGCCCTGTGCTGCGACCTCGTGATCGCCGCTGAGGACGCCCGCTTCGGTTACCCACCCGCCCGTGCCTGGGGTGTCCCGACGACGATGATGTGGATCCAGCGCCTCGGACCCGAGCGGGCGAAGCGGCTGCTGTTCACCGGGGAGCTGATCGATGGGCGGGAGGCAGCCCGGATGGGCCTGATCCTCGAGTCCGTCCCGCCTGACCGCCTGGCCGCCCACGTCGACAGGCTCGCCGAGCGCATCGCCACGGTCCCGGCCAACCAGCTCGCGATGATGAAGCTCGTCGTCAACCAGGCCATGGACGCCCGGGGGCTGGCCACGACCCAGCTGCTGGCGACCCTGTTCGACGGGATGGCTCGACACACCCCCGAGGGGCTGGCCTTCAAGGCGCGGGCCGAGGCGGTCGGATGGCAGCAGGCGGTGGCCGAGCGCGATGGCTCCTAGGCTGCAGGTCCCCACCGCCCCGTGACCGACAGGACCCCAGACGTGCGTGTCAGGACCGTCGTGACCCTCGCCGCCGGCGCCGCCGCCGGCGCCGGGGTGATGTACCTGCTCGATCCCGACGCCGGCGAGGCGAGGCGGCGTGAGTTCCGCAAGGACGCGCTGCACCAGGCCAAGGATGGCGTCCTCGCCGCCGGCAAGGGCGGCGCGCAGCTCGTCAGCGAGGTCACCCAGGCGGCGGTGGAGGGCTACCGGCAGGCCCGGGCCGATGCGGCCCCCGACGCACCGACGACCTAACGTGCGCAGGGGGCCGACGAGGGAGCCGATGCATGCAGTTGGGGCTGAGCGAACGAGGACAGCGTCTCCACACCGAACTCGAGGACTTCGTCCGGGAGCGGGTGATCCCGAACGAGGCGCTGCACGAGGAGCAGATCGCCGCATCCGGTGACCCGCACCACCATCCAGCGATCATGGAGGAACTGCAGGCCGAGGCCCGCAGCCGTGGCCTGTGGAACCTGTTCCTGCCCGATGACGAGCACGGCGCGGGGCTCAGCAACCTCGACTACGCCCACCTCGCGGAGCTCACGGGCCGATCGGTGATCATGGCCCCCACGGCCACCAACTGTGCGGCCCCGGACACGGGGAACATGGAGGTGCTCCCCCTCGTCGGGACGCCGGAGCAGCAACGCCAGTGGATGGCCCCGCTCCTCGAGGCCAAGATCCGATCGGCGTTCTTCATGACCGAACCGGGCGTCGCCTCCTCTGACGCTCGCAACATCCAGACCCGGATCGAGCGGGACGGCGAGCACTACGTCATCAACGGTCGGAAGTGGTGGTCCTCCGGCGCCTCGAGCTCGCGGTGCAAGGTCGGGATCCTCATGGGCCTGACCGACACCGAGGCCGATCCCTACCGGCAGCAGTCGATGGTGCTGGTCCCCATGGACAGCCCGGGGGGCGAGGTGGTCCGGGAGCTGCCGGTCTACGGGCGGTTCGATGGGCACGGTGGGCACCCCGAGGTGGCCTTCACCGACGTCCGCGTGCCGGTCAGCAACCTCCTCGGCGAGGAGGGGGACGGGTTCGCCATCGCGCAGCAACGGCTCGGGCCGGGCCGCATCCACCACTGCATGCGCATGATCGGCATGGCCGAGCGGGGGTTCGATCTCATGTGCGAGCGGGCGCTGGAGCGCACGCCCTTCGGCCGCCCCATCGCTGACCAGGGCGTGTTCCAGCACTGGATCGCCCAGGCACGGGTCCGGATCGAGCAGGCGCGTCTGCTCACCCTCAAAGCGGCCCATCTCATGGACGAGGTCGGCAACCGCGGGGCGCGGATGGAGATCTCCGCTATCAAGCTCGTCGCACCCTCGATGGCGGAGTGGGTGCTCGACAAGGCGATCCAGACCCACGGTGGAGCCGGCTTCACCGACGACACCCCTCTGGCGATGATGTGGGCGCACGCCCGCACGCTCAGGATGGCGGACGGGCCCGACGAGGTCCACGAGATGGCGCTGGCCCGGCGCGAGCTCAAGCGCTACCGCGGAACCTCCTGAGCTGCACTGCTCTGGGCCCCCTCCGGATGGCCACTGTCCGGACGCTGTCCTCCGACTACCGTCGGAGGGACTCGCGAGCCCGACCGGGCGGACGGGGTGACGGGGCCAGGACCTGGCGGGTCCACCGCCGAGCCTTCGGCTCCCCATGGCCCGCCTGTGCGTGGTCAACTCGACGACCTCCTGTAACGCCGATGCGGCGCTCGTGAGCACCGATCCCGGCCGAAGGAGCGCTCATGCGCTGGCGATACCCGTTCGCCCTACTCGCTGTCCTCGCCCTGTTCGCCACCGCCTGCGACGAGGGCGAT
>PWWI01000001.1 GCA_003561535.1 Nitriliruptoraceae bacterium | reverse complement strand
AGCCCCAGCATTCCTACCGCTTAACAGTGCCATATGAAGTTGTCAAGGAGCAAAAACAGCTTCTTCCTACTAATAAACTGCTCAAAACCTACTCATCCTTGCTTACTTTCCGAGAGACTACAATCAATGGGTAACTTGACACACTCTGCAACGCATATTATAACTCATCATGTCCTGGCTATTCTTTATCATATTTGCTCGAGTTTTTCTCGCTGCATGAGCGTCTTCAATCCAGTCTTTTAATTTTTGAACAGAGGGTGGATATATATAATATCTAGCATAACCGCTATTGCTATCCCAGTTGTCCTCAAACCTTGGCGGCAAATAAGCACTTTTACCCTGGCTCGGTAAAATTATACCAACAAGGCCATTCGGCAAGCCTTGTCCTTGTCGTAATGAGCTTTTAATTTCCCAATCAACATAACGCCTACTATGAGTACATCTCCCAACTAATACTATTGTAACCGTTGTATCTTGAAGGTATCTTCTGCGAATTTGTTGCATAACATAATCAGTTTTTGCGCTGTTTATTAAAATATCACTATCGTTAGCGCCAAGAATGTATGGAATAAATACCTTTTCATAAACAGCAAAATATTTGATGAAAGCATTAACTTCGTTTAGATCTCCTTTGTAGTGAGAAATGAATACCTTCCTTCTGCTTGTATCATAAACCAATTTATCACTCCTTACTGTTACAGCTCATACTCTTTAACATATTTATAAAGCATTTTTCTATTAACTCCGATCAGCAAGTCAAATCAGCGGCCGTAATATCCCCATCTTCCCACATCGGACAATACTTCTTATAAGTGACCAGTACTTCCCTCGGTGGCCGGCCTACTAGCCTGCCGGACTGGGTGACGGTAAACCAGGCATTGAGTGCAATTGAAAATAATTTACAAAGCTTATCTTAGTACCTTAGTGATTTCTTTGCTGATTTCTTGTTGGATGTTAGCACTCTCGTCTCTAAACTTTTTAGCAACATCACCCCTGCAGAATATGCGTATTTTTTTTACAGACCGCTGAAAGTCTTCACCTAACACCTTAGCAATGTATGACAGCTCAGATAATTTATAAATCTGCTTTTCTTCAGCCATTTTTACGCGAGGGTATACTATGTCTAGTTCCTTAAAAACATCTTTATCTTTTGGCGGTACATCAATGAGTGCTATGTATTTTTCGACATTTGGTTTCAAGCCGGCTCTCTTTGCAATTACTTTGTTAATTTCCTCCTGAAGCTCCATTAAATCACTTGTTTCACAATACAGTATTTTATCAAATACCTGCTGTTTATGCGCCTCATTATATATTTTGCTATATGTTACAAGTCGCTTATATATTTTCCTGTCCGGTGCAATAAGTGCTCTTAACAGCTTAGCGGCCTCCTTTCCCAAACCTTCATCGGCACCCCCTCTTTGGGCGAGTTTATTCAATAACGTCTGATCGTCGGATAGGAAGAAAATCTCAAGAAGCTCGTCATTTGTGATACCAACATCATGAATCAATATTTTAATAGCGTTTATGATCATGGCATTTGCAGCCCTAACTGCATGATGCCAGTATACTTCACTTGTCATCGCATAACGACAAAAAATAAATGTCTCTGCCGCAATGCGCCCCTTATCGGTTAAGCAAATTGCATTGCCTGTCTGGTTCATTGTTAGGGAAGCAAAAAACCGATTTTTATCTATATACCTCCCATAGGGCACGCCTGCATGTATAGAGTCTCGTTCAAGATAGTCCATTTTATCTGCATCTATCGGACCATTAATTATGCTGCTTAATAATGCCTCTTTATCGTTTTTTAGCTCATCACCAGATATTAGGCGGCAAACCATCTCCGGATCTACGCCCCAGTCTTTTTTTATAAGCTCAGCAAGTTGACTGTTTTCAACCCCCAAACTTTTAATGACATTGGGAGGAAGATTCGTTCCAAAAATAATATTTTTTGCTAAATGTTCATGCCTGAGTTCGGGCACATCACCTTTTGTTCCTTTTACTATCCGCCACCCGTCCTCCACTGGATGAGAAAATGGGTAGTGACCTATGTCGTGTAACAGTGCTGCTAAGAGAACTGCAAGCACGTCAGATTCATCTTCGATTGCAAAACTAAACCGCGGTTGCCGTAGCAAAACCTCAAGATACCGGCGGGCATTGTTATAACATCCTAATGAATGTTCAAATCTTGTGTGTATTGCACCAGGATAAACTAGATGAGCGGGGCCTATTTGTCTAATATTTCTCAATCTCTGGAAATATGGACCTTCAATCATCTCAATAACTCGTTTTGTGGTGTTAACATCAATCTCAGTGGGAATTCTTAGTGTTGGGATAAATGAGGTGCGGAGAGAAAATTCATCAACTTTTGTTGAAAGCAAATATCGATGTTGCAACTTATCAAGGTCCTTTTGTATTGAGAATATGTCCTTATAGAATTTTCCTTTATCACCTTTTGCCTTGTTTGCTATTAACTTTAGAAACTCATAATCATCTTTACTGCTCACCTTTTTAAAAAGTGTCACCAGGTCTTTTTGAATTAGACATCCAATAGAATAGCAATCAAAAATAGGTCTTAGCTTATTGCGAGGCAACTCTTCGACATTATGCAAATCCGGATGCATATAGTCAAAAGTACCTGCAATAAATGTCTTTCCCCTACCACCTTGTTGCTTGGCCAGCCCAAAATCTGCCAACTTAAAACTCCCGTCGGCGGAAACAAGTATATTTTCCGGTTTTATATCCATATGCATGAGAGGCTTTTTCTGGCTATGCATGTGGTAAACTGCGGATAAAATATCCTCGATTACCTGCAGTATTGTTCCAGCTGTAGGAGGATTGCGCTTCTTATTTTTTAACCATTTTCGGAGGTTACCTTTCTCAACATATTCCTGCACAACAACTGGAAGCTTATTGTAATGCCCATAATCAATTATTTTAACAATATTACGATGGGTTAATCTTGCCTGACGAGTAACCTCTTTTGTTAATTGATCAACAATATTAGTTTTTGTTTTATGTTCAGGGCGCAGTATCTTAACAACGCGGTCTTGATCAATGCCAACTTGTTTAGCCTTGTAAACTATAGATGTATAGCCCTCATCTGATATCTTCTTTGTTATTTCATATTTATCTAGCACGGTTTTGCCTATTAAGCCATTGTCTAAAACAAACTCGTCTTCCATATAAGCCCTCCTCAATTTTTTTATTTTGCATTTTTTATCAATGAATGATTCTACCCCATAAACCTATAGTTTACTAACAACCGTAGCACGCCTGCTGCTGGCGAAAACCGAACCAGCGGCTGAGCAGGCGGAAAAAACAAGATAAAGAAAGGGGGTCTTTCCCTGTTCTTTTGAAGTAACTGTAAAATGACTTAAAGTTGTGGACCATCAGCTTGAAATGGCCCCAAATCCTGGAACGTTTCAGGCCTCTTACCGGGATATTATCTAAGCCGTACACTCTTCTTAAGACCGAGGGTATTCCCTCGGCCCCGGCCCGGAAATCGACCAGTATCTGGTGCTCTTCAGTTCCAAGCAGACTCTTGTAATGGTCAACACCCAGCTTCTTGTCGGTAATAATGACCGTGTTGAACTTTTTCTGTTCTTTGAAAATACAGCTGCCTGAAAGCGAGCATGCTGCGCAGTCTTTCTTGTCAAACTTGGCCTGGAAGTATTCTTTTTCCCGGTTTCTTACCGCAGTTAACGGTTTAGCGCCCCCGGGGCAGGCAACAATTAATTCTGTTTCTGTATCGATTTCAAATTGATCGGCACCGAGCTTACCTTCTGGTGAAGGGCGGCCGACTAAAGCGGAGTAACTTAAATCGATGCTCTTTTCTGCAGCCTTCTCAACCATGTCTAAAGAGTAGTAAGTGCCGCCACTGACTAAAGTTTTTGCTCCCTTTAAGTCTTTTTCCAGGGCATTAAGGCCAAGCTTTTGATCGCTTATGATATTGGGCTCCAATTGATAGTTTACGATCATGCTCATTTTTTTATCATTGTCGCGGGCTTCAACAAAATTCATCACGTAGCCGGTATATGGCTTATTGCCTTTTTTACGGTAGGTGGCCTCCGGCTCATGAGGGTTCTGCAGGCTGTCTGGAGAAATTTCTTTAGCTTCCTTCGGGGTGTTACCGTCATCACCGATTTGTTCTTCGATTAACCGGGAAAGGGTTTGATAAGCCTCGGTATGCCCCAGCTCTACAGGAACCTTTTCATAAAGTTCCAGCGCTTCTTTTAAAAGTTGTTCGGTTTTAGCGGTTACTTCTTCTTTTTTCAAGCGGTAGATCTGGTTGGCCTTGTCTTTTTCTGACAGGTAATGCTGGCAGGTTTCAGGAACCTGATTTTCAGCATGTTCTTTGAGGAGTTCCACCACATTATTGTTAACGGTATAGATCAGCTCCAGACGGCCCATCTTTTTGCAGTTTGCGCTGATCATCATCGAATCCTGCCGGGCAAGACTTGTATCCATTCCGGAGAGCTCTATCAGCGCATCGGTTAAGGCCGCTATTTCTTCTTCTAATAGGTCGCGGCCACAGGCTTCATAATACTGATAAAGCCTTTTTCTAAAGTTACCAATGGTATTGATGCAGATCCTTTCTTTGTTAAAGTCGCTGATACCAAGAGCATACTGAACCCGGTAGTCGAAGTAAAAGGCACCGATTAGCTCCTCATCGCTCCACTGGTTCAGTTCTTTTAGGGTCAAAAGGCCAATCATGATATTAACCGGGGCATTAGGGCGGCTGTAGTTATCACTGTATAGTAAAGAAAATCGTTCTTCGTCAATATGGCTAAAGATGGAGTTGAAGAAATACTCCGCCCAGCTGTTATGGAGCATTTCTCTGACGTATTTTGGGTAGCTGAGGTAGGGGTCGGTTAGATTCAGTTGCTTTCCGGCCAGATTTCGATTATACATGGCTGATCAGGCCTCCGTATTTTGGCATAAATGATAATATTTAGAATGATATAATTATATCAGAAATATGGCGTATTTAGAAGCTATTTTGCAAAAAAGCTATCTTTTTGCTCATATTTATTGTTAGTTGTTGTTGAATTATTTGTGACGTTTTCTCGATGCTACCGTGTTACTATTTCAGAATTAATACCCTTTTTGGGGTAGAATCATTATCTAAAATACTTATCCAGCCTGCTTTCGACCTTTAGGAAAAATTCAAAGGCAAAATCTTCCCGCCGGTCCGAGCTGATTTCACTAAAGGCCCTGGGTTT
>PWWI01000256.1 GCA_003561535.1 Nitriliruptoraceae bacterium | reverse complement strand
CCAGGCGCACCACCACCTCGCTGACCGGGCCCGCGTGCTTGAGCACGTTGGTCAGCGACTCCTGGGCGATGCGGTAGGCCGAGACCCCCACGCCCGCCGGCACCTCCCGCAGCTCACCGGTGCGCTCCAACCGGACCGGCACCCCGGCCTCCGCGAGCCGATCGACCAGCCCAGCGATCTCGTCGATGGACGGCTGGGGCTCGCCGTCGTCCTGCGCGACCCCGTCCTCGCGGAGCACGGCCACGAGCCGCCGGAGCTCGGCGAGCGCCTCCCGGCCGCTGCTCTCGATGTCGTCGAGCACCCCCAGGGCTGCGTCCGGGTCGCGTGCGGCGACGCGGCGTCCTGCGCTGGCCTGCACGACCACCACGCTCACCGCGTGGGCCACGACGTCGTGGAGCTCGCGGGCGATGCGACGACGCTCGTCGGCGGTGGCCAGCGCCGTGGCCAACGCCTGGTGCCGTTCGGCCTCCTCGGCCCGCACCTCGAGCTGGGCCACCAGCTGCCGGCGGGCGCGGGTGCGATCCCCGAGCGCCCACACCGTCGCCAGGACCAACGAGGTGCCGATCAGGGGCCCGACCTGGGGTTCCCCGATCCGCAGCCAGGCGCTCAGGTAGCCCGCGAGCACGAACCCCGCGGTCACGCCGAGCGAGATCTGGGCATCCCGACGGGTCCCGTAGGCGGCGATGGAGTACAGCGCGATCATGAGCGTGACCCCCGCCAGCCCGAGGCTGTGTCCGAGCAGGGTGAACACCCCGGTGGCGGTACCGCTGACCGCGATCGTGACCAGCGGCGCCACCCGCCTCCAGGCCAGGGGGGCGGCGATGAGGATCGCGAGCACGGCACCGACGACCGGGGGGACGAAGGCGGCGTGGATCCCCTGGATGACGTTGAAGGCGAGTTCGGCGAGCAACCCCGCACCGAGCACGCCGGCCACCACCACGTCCGGCAGTGGTGGACGGTCGTAGGTCCCGTCCCCGGCCGACAGCCGGCGCCACCCGACCCGCCCCGGGACGGAACCCGTCTCGCTCAGCGGCGCACCCGAGGCACCACTTTCGGGTGGCTCGGTCGTCGGGGCCCGGGTTGGCAGCTG
The DNA here is from genome assembly GCA_003561535.1 of Nitriliruptoraceae bacterium. Lineage (GTDB taxonomy): Bacteria > Actinomycetota > Nitriliruptoria > Nitriliruptorales > Nitriliruptoraceae > T1Sed10-7. The sequence continues at coordinate 17,214 of PWWI01000256.1, read as the reverse complement.
CACGACCACCACGCTAGAGGGCCGACGCCCGCCGCACCTCCTCCCCTTGGATGACCTGCCCGTCCGCGGTGGGGAGGAGGCGGCGCCCGCGGGAGCGGCACCCGGCGGCGCTACCCTCGCCCGTCGAGTGCCACATGCTGGCCCTCCCACACCGGTCCGTCGCCGCGGCACCGGACGCCCACCCCGGCCGTCGAGTCGTCCCGTGACGCTGTTCCACCGCTACCTCGGCGCCGCCATCGTGCTGCTGTTCCTGGTGATCATGGTCACCGGACTGGTGCTGCGGATCCTCGGTCGCGAGGAGACGCCGAGCGCGTTGTGGGCCACCCAGCACTGGACGGAGAACCTGCTGGTGATCCAGACCATCACCGGGATCATCCTGCTCCTGCTCGGCCGCCGGGTCGTCGGCATCCCGCTCGCGTGGATGCACTACCTCTACGGGTCGTTGTTCCCGTTGATCGCCATCGTGGGCGGTCGCCTGGCAGGGCTGCGACGGGAGCAGCGGGAGTACGTCGGCCTGGCCTGGGGCTCGTTCTTCGCCTTCGCGCTGACGCTGCGCGGGCTCCAGACGGCCTGTGGCGAGACCATCGCGGCCCTGACCCGCTGCCTCAGCCCCTGAGCCCCACGGGTCCGAAGCCCGCCCGAGCGCCCGCGCGCTGCTCAGGCGCCGCCCGATCCCTCCCCCGGAGCCCGCCGTGACCCGTCGCTTCGCCCTCACCTTCGACTACCTGTGCCCCTTCGCCCGCAACGCCAACGAGCACGTGATCACCGCGCTGCGTGGCGGCGCCGACTGGGACGTGCGGTTCGTCCCCTACAGCCTCGCACAGGGCCACGGCGACGAGGAGCGCCAGGCGGTCTGGGACCGCCCCGATCCCCACCGCGTCCCCGGCGTGTTGGCACTCCAGGTCGGGATCGCGGTGCGCGATCGGTATCCGGACCGGTTCCTGGACGTCCACGAGCAGCTGTTCGCCGCCCGCCACGACCGGGGCGAGGACCTCAAGGACCGGGGCGTGGTCGCGGCGGCGCTGGAGCGTGCGGGGCTCGCGGCCGAAGATCTGCTGGCCGGGGTCGACGACGAGTTGCTCCGACAACTGCAGGAGGAGCACGAGGCCGCCGTGCGCGACCACGACGTCTGGGGGGTGCCGACCTTCATCACCGACCGTCGCGCGGTCTTCGTCCGCCTGCTCGACCGGCCCGAGGGGGATGCCGCGCTCGCCAGACAGCGCATCGCCCAGATCGTCGATCTCGTCGACGACCCTCTGGAGCTGCATGAGTTCAAGCAGACCGACCTGCCGATCTGAACCGCTCGGCGTGCCGCTCCGGCGGGTCGACGACGTCGACCAGGGGGGCTGCCGCGACCCCCGGCGCATGCCGCTCGGTGACCTGTAGCTCAGCCCACCACCGTCCCGTCCCGTCGGGCAACGGTGGATGGAGCAGGGTCTTGATGTCCACTGGCGCCGCCGAGGTCGCCGGCACCGCACGTCCCAGCTGACGGTGCACCCCCACGAGCCACCGGGCCACCAACGCCCCCACCACCTCGGCGTCCAGCTGGTCGAGGCCGACCGGTCGCATCGGCACCAGCCACAGGTCGAGGGGTCCGAGGGGCACCAGGGGGGCGACGAGGTGGACGCCGCCGACCGACTCGATGAGCAGCGGCTCGGCGAGCACGGCGGTCGAGGTCCCGCGCTCCGCCCACCGCTGTTGCTGCGCGACGGTGAGCGGCGGTGGGGCGAGCGGGGTCAGCACCTGTCCGTGCGGGTGGTGCTGGGACGCGCCGGCGCTGACGCCGACGGCCGTGGTCAGCAACGACCAGCGGTCGGGGGCCCGGGCGGCGAGCTGCAACTGGACGTCGAGCTGGGTCGCCCACACCGTGGCGAGGTGCGGTTGCAGGTGGGACAGCGTCGGCCAGTGGTCGGTGGCCACCGCGAGGTCAGCCCGTCCGGTCGGACCATCGAGGGGCGGGGAGATGTTGTGCAGGCCGAACCAGCGGCCCACACCCCGATCGGCCGCCTCGGGCAACAACCGGTCGTCGTCGGGTGCCGGGTCGCAGAAGGGGCAGCCGTGAGCGTCCTCGGTCATCTGCTGCCGGTGGACCACCGGCCGCGGACGGGTTTCCCGGGTCTCGGTCCACAGCCCCACCCGTCCCGTCACCGGACAGTCGGTCGCGCGTGCCGGTCGGCCCGCAGGATCTGGCCGCCCGGGCGGCGAGGTCACTGGTCGCTGACGCCCAAGAGCTCCTTGGCCCGGTCGACGTCATCGCAGATGATGACCAGCTTGCTGCCGGCGGCGATGTAGGCCTGCTCGATGTTGATCTCCGCGTCGGCGAGCGTCCGACACGCCGCACCGAGGTGGCCCGGCTCATCGGGAAGAGCGACGACCACCACCTCTCGTGCCGCGCGGACCTCGATGCCGGCGTCGGCGAGCACCTCGAGGGCCTGGTCCGCCCGGTCGACGAGGACGTGGACGATGCCCTTGCCCTTGCCGGTGAAGGCGCTGATGGCCTCGATGTTGATGTCGGCCGCACCGAGCAGCTCACCGAGGCGGGCGAGCTGCCCCGGGGTGTCGTCGGGGATGATCACCAGGTCCTTGCGCATCGTGCCCTCCTCGGCGGTGGCAGCGAGACTAGTCAGCGAGCGCTCGTGCGGGACCGACCATGTCGGTTGGTACACTCGTCGCCGCCCGCAGGCCGGTGCCTGCGTGCCCTTTCCGGGGTAGCTCAGTTGGCAGAGCGTTCGACTGTTAATCGAAATGTCGCCGGTTCGAGCCCGGCCCCCGGAGCGATCGTGGTGCGCGAGGTCCCGCTGCTCGTCGCGCGACACCGCGCACGCCTCGTCCCCGTCGACGGACACCCTCTAGTTGGTGGCCGTCAGCGTGTGAGGACGAGCTTGCCGAACAGCTCGCCGGCGAGCATGCGCTCGAAGGCCGGCCGTACGTCATCCATGGGGAAGACGGCGTCGACCAACGGCCGGATGCCGGTGGCATCCAGCATCCGCACGAGGCGGACGAGCTCGTCACGGGTCCCCATCGTCGAACCGACGATGCGCAGCTGGCGGTAGAAGACCCGGGCGAGATCGGCCGGCGGGTTCATCCCCGAGGTCGCACCGGCGACCACGATGACGCCGCCAGGCTCCAGCGCCCGCAGGGAGTGCGACCACGTCGCGTCACCGACGGTCTCCACGACCGCGTCGACCCGGTCCGGCAGGCGCTGGCCGGACGGGATGGCGAGGTGGGCGCCGAGCTCGATCGCCCGTTGTCGTTTCGCCTCGTCACGGCTGGTGACCGAGACGTGCAACCCGGCGGCCCTGGCCAGCAGGATGGCCGCCGTGGAGACCCCACCGCCGGCGCCCTGGATGAGGACCCGTTGCCCCGGTTGCAACTCCGCCCGGGTGAACAGCATCCGGTAGGCGGTCAGCCACGCGGTTGGCAGACAGGCGGCCTGCTCGAAGCTGAGGCCCGGAGGCTTGTCGACGAGGTTGCGCTTCGGCACGGCGACCCGTTCGGCGAACGTCCCGTCGTGGCGTTCGGAGAGGATCGAGAACCCACCCGTCAAGGTCTCGTCGATGCCGTCGGGATCGGCGATGACCCCGTGGACGATCACCTCGCGACCGTCGGCGGCGATGCCCGCCGCGTCGCACCCGAGGACGATCGGGAACCGTTCCGCATCGATACCGATCCCCCGCAACGTCCAGATGTCGTGATGGTTGAGCGAGGCCGCCCGGACCTCGACGACCTCCCACCCGTCCGGCGGATCGGGATCCGGGTGCTCACCGAAGGTGAGCCCCGCGAGTGGGTCGTCGGGGGTGGCGGACTGGGCGGTGATGGCGAACATGCCCGGAGCCTAGTGCGCGCCGCGTTCCGACGATCGGGCACGCACCCGCCGGGGGCGGGAGGTCGGGCAGGTCACGCCCCCGCCGGTAGGTGCTGCCGCGGGCCTGTGGCGTCAGGGATGTGACCGGTCAGTGCGGCCTCGACGAGCCGGGCGGCCAGGTCGGGTCCGAGCACGGCCGCCTCCCGCGCGAGGCCCCGTGCCGCCGTGCGCGCATCGTGATCGGCCAGCTGACGATCCACCGCCCGCCGCAACCGCGCGGGACGCAGCGCCCGCAGAGGGAGCACCCGTCCGGCCCCCGCCTCACGGAGTCGGGCGGCACCCTCACGCTGGTCGCCCTGCAGGGGGACCACCACCAACGGGACACCGGCGGTGAGCGCTTTCGAGACGAAGCCGGCGCCGCCGAAGCCGACCGCCAACGCCGCCTGTGCCAGCAAGGGCGCATGTGGCCCCCGTCCGACGGTCACGCCAGGAGCCGCGAGGGGCGTCATCGAGTTGGAGGTGACGACCACACGAAGGTCCATCCGCGCCAGGGCCCGGATCGCGACCGCGCCCAGTTGCCGATCGACGTCCGTGGCGGTGGAGTCGGTGACCACCACCAACGGCGACTCCCCCACGGGCGGCGTCAGCTCCGGTAGGGCCGGATCGAGCGCCAGCGGGCCGACCACGTGGGCGTCCGGAGGCCACGCGAGACGAGAACGTTCGAGACCGGGCAGCGTGCCGATCAGCCGCAGCACCGGCGGGGCGACGTGCCCGAGCCCGATACCGGCCGCGGCCGCTTCGGCCTGCTGCGCACCGAGTGCCAGCGAACGGCGCTGGAGTCTCACGATGCGACGATCGTCGGCCCGGCGCAGCGCCGAGCGGGCCGGACGTCGTCCGAGCCCGACGGGGGGGAGCTCGTCCGCCGGGTCGTCGAGATGGTGGGGCACCACCTCGATCCAGGGGAGGTCGAGCAGTTGGGCGGCGAACGCCCCGCAACGCGTGATGGTGTCGGCGACCACGAGGTGTGGCTGCCAGGGACGCAGAGCTGCCGCGAGCGGCACGGCCATGGCGGCCGCCCGGCCCCAGAGGCGGTGGCCGAGGTCGTCGTCCGTCTCGGTGGGACCGAGCAGCGGCAACCGCGCGACGCTCAGGCCGTGTCGGGCCGCGGTCGCGTCGTGACCGTCGCCGGAGAGGAAGCGGACCGCATGGCCGCGGGACCGCAGCGACGCCGCGAGCCCCAGGGCGGGCAGCGCGTGGCCCGGGTCGGGGCCCGCGACCACCGCGATCCGCGCCACCTCGCCCCCCATCGCGGTCGTCACCGACCGAACCGGATCCGACCGAGCCCGCCCGGCCATGCTCAGGATGCCACGTCGGCGGGGTCGACCTCGGGTCGGAGCAGCGCTCGCCAGGGTCAGAAGGCGAGGTCGACGGGCTCGGACGAGGGTTCGAGCGCGGCGTCGATCCAGCCGGCGACGCTGGCCGCCAGGGAGGGGTCCCCGAGACGGGCCAGGAGCTGGACCGCGTCCGGCCGTGGCGCGGACCGCCACCGCGTCCAGGAGATCTGCTCCGCGGCGATCCCGAGCTCGGCTGCCACGCGGTGCCGGGTGAGGTCGGCGGCGACCGTCGGGCCCAGCCGCAGGATGACCCGCAGCAGCCCGATGCCCTCCGGGGCCTCCTCTCGCACCGCGTCCAGAGCGCGGGAGGCCTGACGGAGGTCGGTGGTGGTGATGGTGACCGCGTGCCGGTCGACCGTGGCCGTCGCCGCCAGCACCCCGACCGCGACCGCGAAGCGGGGATCGCGCTGCAGCCGGGCACGGGCCTCGGTCGCCGCTGCCGCCCTGGCCAGCTGCGCGGCCGTCTCCTCCTGGTCGTCCTCCAGCGCGCCGCTGGCCGGTGGCGTGGTCGTGTCCGCCGCCGTAGCGGCACCCGCTGCCCCCGTGTCCGCCACGGCCGCCGCAGCCTGCGGTCGCGGCGCTACCCGGCCGCCGCGCCGCCGCGACGGCGCGACCTCGCCGACCCAGGCGGTGACGACCAGCGGATCGGCGTCGAGCTGGCTCGCGATGGCGCCGACCGGCACCCCGGCACGCCGCAGGGCCCGGGCGCGCGCCGGCCGGGTGTCGTCAGGCTCCTCGATCAGCCCGCCGCCCTCGGCCGCGGATCCGGCTGCGCCGGCCACCACCCGCAGGGTGGGCAGGGAGCCGGGTGCCACGGCACGGCGGGCCCGGGCCGTCAGGGCGAAGCCGATGGGCCGGTCGTGGTCTGCCGCCGCCTCGCCTGCCCCAGCGGCTGCCGCCGGCCGATCGGTCCGGCCACTGCCACCCGCCGACGGTCCGGGACGCTCGAGGTCGTCGAGCGGCAGCAGGATCTGCTCCGGTCGTCCTTGGACCGGCGCGGGCCGGCGGGCAGGGGTCGTGGCCCTGTCCTGGCGCGGGGGGTGTGGGGTCGGCTGTTCCATGACCACACTGTACGACCGGGGTGTGACACCGGATCCCGGGTCCGCAGTCGACCTGCGCTGCCGTGGGCCTCAGGTGTCCAGGTAGCCGTCCAACTGGTCGACGCGGCCGGGACGCCGCAGCTTGGCGAGCGCCTTGGCCTCGATCTGGCGGATCCGCTCGCGGGTGAGCCCGAGGTTGCAGCCGACCTGCTCCAGCGTCGATGGTTCGGACCCGACGAGCCCGAACCTCTGCTCGATCACGGTCCGCTCCCGGGGGTTCAGGTCCTCGAGGACCGCCGCGATGTCGGAGCGCAGCAGCAGTCGGGCAGCCGCTTCCACCGGCACCGTGGCGTTGCGGTCCTCCAGCAGCTCCCCCATCGACCCGTCACCGTCCTCACCGATCGGGGCGTCGAGCGACGTCGGGTCGACGCCCAGACGGCGGAACTCCTCCACCTTGTCCACCGGCAGGTCGGCGGCGGTCGCGACCTCCTCCAGCGTCGGTTCCCGTCCCAGTCGCTGCACCAGGGAGCGCTCGATCCGTCCCAGCCGGTTCATGGTCTCCACCAGGTGCACGGGGATGCGGATCGTGCGGGACTGATCGGCGATGGCGCGGCTGATCATCTGGCGGATCCACCAGGTGGCGTAGGTCGAGAACTTGTAGCCACGCGTGTAGTCGAACTTGTCCACCGCCCGCATCAGGCCGAGGTTGCCCTCCTGGATCAGGTCGGGGAACTGCAGACCACGACCGACGTGACGCTTGGCGATGGACACCACCAGCCGCAGGTTGGCCTCGATCATGATCTGCTTGGCGTCACGGGCCAGCCGCTCGACCCGGCGCAGGCAGGTCCGCTGGGCGGTGGTGAGCTCCAGGGGCGAGTCCAGGATCTCCGCGGCCGCCAACCCGGCCTCGACCCGCTTGGCCAGGTCGACCTCCGACTCCTGGTCGAGGAGGTCCACGCGGCCGATCTCGTTGAGGTAGAGCCGCACCGCATCGACGCTGGCGGGGGCGTCGGCCGGCGCCGGGGAGGGCGCCCCGCTCGGCCCGGCACCGGCGAGGTCGTCCACCAGCTGGACGGCGGCGTCGCGCAGCCGCACCCCGACCTGCTCGATCGCTGCGGCGTCGAGACCCGCGTCATCCACCGCGACCGCGACCTCGCGTGCGGTCACGAACCCACGGCGGCTCCCGTGCGCCACCAGGTCGTCGCCGCCCTCGCGGGCCACGTCCAGGACGAGGACGGGCAGCTCGTCATCGACCCTGGCGCCTGAGCCTGCAGGCCCGGCGCGCGCGGAGGAACCGTTCATGGCCGACCACCTCCCAGGCTCGCCCACGATGTTCGATGCTACGGAGGGCGGTGCCCGCGCCGTGCGCTTCTTGGGCGTGGCGCACCGGGCGCGCACCACCCGCACGCCTCAGGCGGGCTGGCCGAGCAGCTGTCGGCGTCGCCGTTGGAGTTCGGCGAGCCCCCGTTGCAGCTCCCTGACCCGCTCAGGCTCGGCGGTGTGGCTGAGCCGCGCCAGCTCGTCACGCAGCGCCTGGGTCTGAGCCTCGACGCGGTCGATCAGCAGTCGACGGAGACGCCCGGCGACCACGGCACCCACGACCTCCGGGTCCGCGAGTTCGGGATCGTCCTCCAGTGCCAGCGCCCGGAGCAGCCCACGGATCCGGTCGTCCTCGGCCGCGGCCACGACGTCGGCGAAGGGTGCACCGGCTCCCCCACCCGCCCGCACCGCCCGCAGCACCGCACGGGCATCGGGATGGGTGAGGTCGTCCTCGACCAGCTCCGCGGCCTCTTCGGGGAGGTGCTCGGGGTGCTGGAGGAGCGCGCGTAGCGCTGCGCGCTCGATGCGGGCCCGGCTCGCCGTCACCGGCCGGTCCCCGCCCGCACGACCGCGCTGGCCGTGCCGGGCGTCGGGTCTCCCACGGCCGCCCGCGCCTCCGGCGGCCACGCCTTCGTGGGCATCCAACTGCACCCCGAGCCGCGCGGCGGTGTCGGTGACGAAACCGTAGGCGTAGCCGATCCGCTCGGCTATCTCCGTGCGGGCCCACTCGCGCCGCAGGTCGGGGTCGGACTCCCGGGCGAGGACCGTCAGGGCCTCGCGCAGCGCGGCCGTCCGGCCCGCCTCCGAGGACAGGTCGGCGTCGGCGAGGTGGGGGCGCAGGACGAACGGGACCACGGGGGTCGCCGCCACCAGGGCGCTGCGCACCCCCTCGGCCCCCACCTCGGCGACCAGGTCCGCGGGATCACTGCCTTCGGGCAGGACCAGCACCCGCAGGTCGAGGCGGGCTCCCTGGCCGTCGACGTCGAGCTCCCGGGCCGCCTCCCAGGCACGTTCAGCCGCCTTCACCCCGGCGGCGTCGGCGTCGAAGGCGAGCACGACCCGCTGGGCGTAGCGGGACAGCAGCCGCAGGTGCTCCACGCCCACCGCGGTCCCGCAGGTCGCCACCGCGTTGGCGACCCCGGCCTGGTGCAGGGCCATGACGTCGGTGTAGCCCTCGCAGACCAGCACCTGCTCGGCTCGCACGATGTCCGAGCGCGCCTGACGGATCCCGTAGAGCACCCGGGTCTTCTTGTACAGCGGCGTCTCGGCGGAGTTCAGGTACTTCGGTGGGTCGAAGCCGCCGTACTCCAGCTCGGGCAGGATCCGGCCGCCGAAGCCGATGACGTCGCCGCCGGGGTCGTGGATCGGGAACATCAAGCGTCCCCGGAACCGGTCGCGCAGCCCGCCCCGTTCGTTGCGGGCCACCAGCCCGGTGGTGATCAGGTCCTGCTCGGCGAACCCGTCGGCGGTCAGGTCGCGCGCCATCGCATCGAAGCGGTTGGGGGCGAAACCGACCTCGAAGGCCTCCGCGTCGGCCCGGGAGAAGCCGCGGGAGCGCAGGTAGTCCCGGGCGACCCGTCCCTCCTCGGCGAACAGCTGGTCGACGAGGAAGTCGCGGGCCGCGGCCGTGGCGGCCACCAGCCGGGTTCGCTCGCCGACCGCACGCCGTTCACGTGAGCTCATCTGCTCGTAGCGGAGCTGGAAGCCGGTGCGCCGGGCCAGCGACTCCACGGCCTCGGGGAACTCCAGCCCCTCGATGCGCATCAGGAAGTCGTAGAGGTCCCCGGACACCCCGCAGCCGAAGCAGTTGTAGAAGTTGCCCTCCGGGGTCACGGTGAAGGACGGGGTCTTCTCGGTGTGGAAGGGACACAGCCCCTTGAAGGACCGGCCCGCCCGTTTCAGCGTCGTGTACTCCCCCACGACGGCGACGATGTCGGCCTGTGTCCGCAGGGCCTCGATGTCGTCCTTGACGATCCGACCGGCCACGACCACCTCCCCACATCCCGCCCGGCGGTGGCGTGCACCGCGGCGCTGGCCCCCGGACCGTAGCGCCCGAGCGCGACGCTCAGCCCGCCACGTTGCGGTCGTCCCAGTCGGGGTCGAGCTCGGCCAGGAAGGTGGTGATCCGCGCCACCTCGGGCGCCTCGCCGATCTCCTCCGCAGCGGCACGCAGCCGCGCGAGACAGGTGAGGAAGGGGCGGTTGGACGGCACCGACCACCGCACGTACCCCCGTCCACCCCATCCGGCGCCGCGCAAGGCGTCCAACCCGCGGTGGTAGCCGACCCGGGCGTAGGCGTAGCGCTCGATCGGATCACGGCCGTCCGCCGCCAGCGCGGCCCACCCCGCGACACACGCCGGATGGTCGGCGACGACGGCACCGACCGCCTCCCGCCGCGCCGCCACCTCGGCGGCCTCGGCCGCCTCCAGCGCCTGCTGCACCTCGGGCGGATCCTCGGGCAGCGTCGTGTCGTGCCGGTCGGCCATCGGCAGTTCAGCCACGTGGGTGCCTCCGGGGTCGTGGGCTCGGTCCGCCGACGGGCTGCGACCGATGTGGTGCGGGTCCCGTCGGGTCCAGCGAAGGTAGCCGCACACCGGTCGGTAGCCTCCGGGCGGCAGCCGGACCGGCCAGCGTCCGGCTCCGAACCCGCCGCACACCCGGGCAGGAGCCCCAACGACCCAGGAGCGCCGGTGGCCACACCGATCCGCTACCACGTGGACCTCACCGATCGGCTGCACCACCTGGTGCGCGTGTCGATGACGGTGCCCGAAGAGCTGGCCACCGGCGCCCGCCTCGTCCTGCCGGTGTGGACACCCGGCAGCTACGTGGTCCGTGACTACGCGCGGCACATCCAGACGATCGCCGCCCGGGACGTTCGTGGCGACACCGTCGAACTGCACCGCGACGGCACCACCGCCTGGCGCCTCCCTGGGGAGGTCACCGGGGAGGGGACCGTCACCTGGGAGCTGTACGCGAACGACCTGAGCGTCCGCACGAACCACGTCGACGACCACCACGCGTTGCTGATCCCGGCTGCGACCTTCCTCAGCGTCGACGGGGCGGAGGACCACCCCCACGAGGTGCCCCTGCCCCCCGCTCCGGCCGATCACCAGGTCTTCTCCCTCCTCCCGCCGGGTCCGAACCCCGACACCTACCTCGCCGCCGATCGGGACCACCTGATCGACAGCGCCTTCGAGGTCGGTGCGCTGCCCCACCTCGACGTCGAGGTGGCCGGGGTCCCCCACACCTTCGTGTGGTCCGGCCACGGCGGCGCGCCCGACCTGCCCCGCATCGCCGCCGACCTGTCCGCGATCTCCGAGGCCTGCCGCGCGCTGTTCGGTGGGGAGCTGCCCACCGACCGCTACACGATCCTGTGTACCGGCTGGGAGAACGGCGGCGGTGGGCTCGAGCACCGCGACGGGACGGTCCTGCAGATGCCGGTCCACACCTTCCAGGACCCGGATCTGACCGCCCGGTTCCGGTCGTTGCTCACCCACGAGTACCTCCACCTGTGGAACGTCAAGCGGCTGGTCCCCGCCGACCTCGTGCGTCCCGCCTACGACCGACCGACGCACTCGGAGTCGCTGTGGGTGGCCGAGGGCTGGACCGCCTACTACGACGAGCTGCTCCCCACCCGGGCCGGGCTGTGGCAACCACGGCGACTGCTCGACACCCTGCAGGCGACCTGGGGCCGGACGCTGGACACGCCCGGGGTGCACCGGCAGAGCCTGCGCCAGGCCTCACACGAGGCGTGGATCAAGCACTACGCCCGCGACCACAACGCGCCCAACGTGATGACCGACTACTACGGCCACGGCTCCCTGGTCGCCTTCGAGCTGGACCTGCGGCTGCGGGCGCAGGACCCCGGCGGCGACGGGCTGGACACCGTGTTCCGGTTGCTGTGGGACCGTCACGGCCTCGATCCCGCCGGCTTCACCGAGGACGACGTGCTGGCCGCGGTCGCCACGGTGGGCGGGGACGACCTCGCGGCCCTCACCGAGCGCCGGGTCGCCCGACCCGGGCTGCCGGAGCTCGAGGAGGTCGTCGCCGCCGTCGGCCTGCGTTGGGACGGCGACGCGGCCACGGGCGCCCCCCACCTCGGGGTCCACCTGCGTGAGTCCGACACCGAGGTGGTCCTGGCCAGCGTGCTGCGCGACCGGCCGGCCTGGCAGGGAGGTCTGTCGGGTGAGGACCGGCTGCTCGCCATCGACGGGCGCACCGTCGGCCGGGGCCGGCTGACGGCGATACTGTCCGCCTACGACCCCGGGCAGGAGGTGGCCGTGACCGTGGCCAGGGGTCCGAGGTTGCTCACCCGCACGGTCACCCTCGGCCCGCCCCGTCCCGACCGGCGGCTGGTCCGGCTCCACGAGCCGAGCCCCGCGGCCGAGCGCGCCTTCGCCCGCTGGTGCGGCGGCGAGCTGCGGCGGATCGAGCCATGATGATGGACGCCCCCGCCGACGCCGACCCGCTGTACCTGATCCGCCTCCAACGCGAGGAGCTGTTCCGCCACGACGTCGAGTTCGTGTGGCGGTGGATGTCGGCGACCGACCGGTTCCCGACCTGGTGGCGGTGGCTCAGGGAGTTCGAGTCGGAGGGCGGTGGGTTGGTCTCCGGCGGCATGCTGCGGGGGTTGGTCGTGCCACCGATCCCCTACCGGTTCCGGGTCGGCATCCACTTCGACGAGGTCGAGCCCGCGCAGCACATCACCGCCCGGCTCAGCGGCGATCTCCACGGTCCCGCCGACGTCTCCCTGGTCCCCCACGGCACCGGCACCCGGTTGACGATCCGCTGGCACGTGGAGATGCGCAAGCCCTCGATGCGGGCCGCCGCCCGGTACGCCAAGGGCCTGATGGTCTGGGGGCACGACCAGGTGATCGACATCACCGTCCGACGGTTCCACGAGGTGCTGGACCGTGCGGAGCACGCCGCTCTGCACGATCCCTCCGACCGGCTGGGCTGAACGTCGACGGGCCCATCCTCACCGCCGACCCCCACGGCCCGCGGCCCGGTCACAGCTGGTCGGCGAGCTGCTCCCAACGGCTCCTGATACGCCGCAGACGGGCCTGCAGGACCGCCCGGTCGGCGGTCGCGAGGCTCGGATCGGTGAGGCGTTCCTCGAGCACCCCCACCTCGACGGTCAACAGCTCCACCTCGGTGCGCAGCACCCGGACCTCCTCCAGACTGGACAGCGGCCGATCCCGCAGCGCCTCGTCGAGCAGCTTGCGGGCCCGCTCGTCGGCGAGCAGCGAGCGGTCGGCACCAGCCTGCGCCAGCAGGGCGTCGAGGTCGGGGAGCGCACGGGTGCGGGGCAGCTGCTCGAGCAACTCCTGGAGGCGGCTGACGGCACGGTCGGCCACGACCCAGTCCGGGACCCCGCCCCCCGGCATCGTCTGGTCCGCCATGTCAGTGCTCCTCGACGTGCGCGAGGGTAGCGACCCCTCCCCCGGCTCCGACGGGGTTCCTGCGCCGAGGGCGACGGCGGTTGGCCCTCCGGCCCCGCGTCTGCCACCCTCACGCCATGGACCGCATCCCCACACCCCGTGAACTCCAGATCGCCGCGCGCGCCTGCGTGCTGCTGTCCTACGCCACGGGGCTCGGCGGCATCGCTGCCGGGACCTGGCTGCTGCGCGGTGGCGACTGGCCGATGGCGATCGTGCTGTGGTTGATCACCTTCGCGGTGGGCGCGGCGCTGATGGGCATCTCGCTGCTGATCCGGGCGCTGTCGGGCCTGGGCGCCCAGCTCACCCGGCTCGAGTCCGACGTGAGGGTGCTGGCCGAGGAACGGGCCCAGGGTGGCCGCACCCCCGGCGGCAACGAACGTGACCCCTGGCTGCGGCACTGACGGTCGCCACGGCCCGGGCGACACCGCCACCTCGACGTCGGCTGTCAGGGGGCCGGCACCCTCGCCGCGCCGCGGTGCACCGCCGCCAGCAGGCCCCGCAGGAACACCGAGCGCAGCGGCTCGATCGCCCGCAGCGCCGTCCCGAGCGAGGAGCGTTCCAGGTGCTGCAGGAGCCGGGCGACGGCGACGGGCCCGGCCCCGTCCAGGGTGTCGAGGAGCAGGTCACCGAGCTTGCCCCGCTCCACCGCCATCGCGATCATGCGGTCCAGGGTGCTGTCCGGGGTGTAGGGCCGCTGCTGGCGTGGGACGAGGTCCAGCGCCTCGAAGCGGCAGCGGTCCACGCACCCCCCGCACCCCAGACACCGCTCGGCGTCCAGCACGGCCCAGTAGGCGCGCCGACCCTGCCCCTGGCTGTCGCGGCGCTCGATCGCGGCGGCCGGGCAGGCCGTCACGCACCCGTCCCGGCAGCCCCGGCACTGGTCCGGGTCGATCCTGGCGACCCAGTTGGAGGAGACGATGGCGTCGTGGAGCCCGGCGTCGCGGATCGCCTGCATCATCCCGCAGCAGCAGCCGCAGCAGTTGCACAGGTAGGCGATCCGTTCCTTGACGTTGTCGGCGGTCTGCGCCAGGCCCGCCGCCTTCGCCGATGCCAGGATCTCCAGGCCCTCGTCGTTGGAGATCGGTTCGGCGAGGTCCGCGCGTAGCAGGGCCTCGGCAGCGCCGTCGAAGCTCAGGCAGGTCCTCACCGGAGCATCGCAGGCACGATCGAGCAGGCCTGCGTGGGTGCGGCAGGGGCAGGCTGAGACCGCGACGGTGCGGGCATCGGCCACGATGCTGGTGGCCCGCTCCCAGGCAAGCACCTCGGTCGGTGGCCGGGCCGGCAGGGCCTCCTCCCGCACCAGCGAGCGACCGACCTGGACGCTGCCGGCGAACACCGCGTGGGCGAGCCGGTGCTCGTCGTCGGTGAACAGGTACTCATCGAACAGTTCGGCGAGTTCCTCCATCGGTGCGTCGTCGCGCACCCGCATGAAGGTGAACTCGAAGAAGCCGATCACCACCGGTGCCAAAGCCACCCACCTCTCGCCCCGGTGCTCGAGGTCCAGCACCAGGCCCCGCTGCGCCATGCTGGTCAGCTGGGCGTTGATCTGGTCCGGATCACGACCGAGGTCGCGGGCGAGCCGGTCGACGGCGACGATCGAGGGCAGGTGGGCGGCGAGGGCGGCCTCCTCCTCGCTGAACAGCAACCGCAGGATGCGGCGCAGCGCCGGGGTGTCGGGGGCCCCGGTCGGCATCCGGTCCAGCCGTTGCTGCAGCTGCTCGTACACCTCGTCGGCGCGGGTATCGACCGCTGCGGGCAACTCGCCCACGGCACCCTCCTGCTCGGCTGGTGGTCAGCTACTGGCCGACCCTACGGGTCACGCTCCGGCAGCGGCAGGGGCGATGGTCACCTCGGGGCGCTCGCCGCGGTCAGCCGTCCTCGGCCCGGGCGGCCGCGAGGCGGCGACGAGCGGTCACGAGCCACCTGAGCGCCAGCACCGTCACGCCGAGCAGGCCGACGGCACCGAACACCGCCGGCGGGGTGAGGATCAGGAACTCGGTGACCCGCACCTGCGCGGCGTCGCCGATGGCGTCGGCGATCTGGGGGATGGCGAAGACGAGCAGCACCGCGCCGGCCACGTCGGGCCGCAGCCGTGGGGCGACGAACAGCAGCGCCGCGGCGACCACGGCGCCGGAGACGCTGGCCACCGCCTCCAGGCCCTCCAGCCGTGACAGCTCGGTGCGAGCGAAGGACCGCATGGCACCGGGCGGCGAGCGCTCCAGGGTCTGCAGCGCCGTCGGGAGCCACGCCAGGATGGCGACGGTGACGTAGACACCGATGGGGCCGGGAGCGGCCACGCGCCAGTCCTCGCGTGGACGCGACCAGGCCGCCGCGACGGCGGCCAGCAGGCCGAGCAGCAGCACCACCGGCTGGCCGAGGATCGGCAGGCCCTCGACGAGCGTGGACCCGTCGGGCCAACCGCCGGCCAGCGCGCGGGAGAGCGCAGGGAGCCCGGCGGGCAGTTCGAGTGCGGCCGCGGCGACGAGGACCGAGGTCCCGAGGTGCGCACGTCCGACCAGCAGCAGCACCCCACCCACCAGCCACGGCAGGGGGGCGAGCACCGCCCACACCCAGCGGAAGCCCGAGACCGCCGAGTCGGGACCGAGGGCGCCCAGGGTGAGCTGCAGCTGCAGCTCGACCGCGACCAGGACCAGCAGCTGGCTGGCCGCGGCAGCGAGCGCGAGGACAGCGGCGGTTCGACGGATCGTGCACCTCCGGGTCGGTGGCCGCGGCCGCCGACGGGTCAGCAGCCGGGCAGCCGCTGCGCGAGGTAGGCCTCGAGCGCCTCGATCGCGACCCGGTCCTGCTGCATGGAGTCGCGGTCGCGCACGGTGACCGCCCGGTCATCGAGGGTGTCGAAGTCGACGGTGATGCAGTAGGGCGTGCCGATCTCGTCCTGACGGCGGTAGCGGCGACCGATCGACTGGGTCTCGTCGTACTCGCTCATCCAGCGCACCTTGACCAGGTCGAACACCTCGCGGGCGGTCGGGGTCAGGGTCTCCTTCTTCGA
This sequence comes from Nitriliruptoraceae bacterium, assembly GCA_003561535.1. Taxonomy (GTDB): domain Bacteria; phylum Actinomycetota; class Nitriliruptoria; order Nitriliruptorales; family Nitriliruptoraceae; genus T1Sed10-7. The sequence continues at coordinate 1,205 of PWWI01000256.1, read as the reverse complement.
CAGCGGCAGCACCGCGACCTTGTAGGGCGCGAGCCGCTTGTCGAGCTTGAGCACGACCCGCTCCTGCAGCTCACCCTTGGCGTCGGGCGCCGACTCCACGCGGTAGGCGTCGAAGAGGAAGGCCAGGGTCGCCCGGGTCGCACCCGCGGCCGGCTCGATCACGTAGGGGTGGTAGCGACGGTCGTTGGGCTGGTCGTAGTAGGTCAGGTCCTGCCCCGAGGCTTCCTGGTGGGCCTTGAGGTCGAAGTCGGTGCGGTTCGCCAACCCCTCCAGCTCCGACCACCCCATCGACTCGTCGGGGAAGTAGTAGTCGATGTCGACGGTGCGCTTGGCGTAGTGGGACAGCTCGGCCTCGCCGTGCTCGCGGATGCGCAGGTTCTCGGGCCGGATGCCGAGGTCGACGTACCAGCGGAGCCGCTCGTCGATCCAGTACTGGTGCCACTGTTCGTCGGTACCCGGCTCGACGAAGTACTCCATCTCCATCTGCTCGAACTCACGGGTCCGGAACACGAAGTTGCCCGGGGTGATCTCGTTGCGGAAGGACTTGCCCATCTGGGCGATACCGAAGGGTGGCTTGCGCCGGGTGGTGCGCTGGATCAGGGCGAAGTCGACGAACATCCCCTGGGCGGTCTCGGGCCGCAGCCAGACGGTGGACGCAGCCGACTCGACGGGCCCCATGTTGGTCTTGAACATCAGGTTGAAGCTGCGCGGGTCCCCGAGCGTGCGCGCGCGGCAGGACGGACACTCGAGGTCACCCTCGGCGTCCTCCGCGCCGAGCTGCTCCTCGCGCAGGTGGTCCTCGCGGAAGCGCTGGTGGCACTTGGCGCACTCGACCAGAGGATCGGCGAAGTTGGCGAGGTGACCGGAGGCCTGCCACACCTCGGTGGGCCCGAGGATCGCCTGCTCCATGCCGACGATCTCATCGCGCAGCTGCACCATCGACCGCCACCACTGGCGCTTGACGTTCTCCTTCAGCTCCACCCCGAGTGGTCCGTAGTCCCAGGTGGAGCGCACCCCGCCGTAGATCTCCGCGGTCGGGAAGATGATGCCCCTGGCCTTGCACAGCTCGACGATCGTCTTCAGCTCGACGGTGACGCTCGGTTCGGCCAGGACCTGCTCGGTGGTGGTCGGGAGGTGCTCGCTCACGGTGGACTCGTTGTTCGACGTCGGACCCCGCCACTGGCGGTGGGGGGCGGAGATGGTGG
>PWWI01000157.1 GCA_003561535.1 Nitriliruptoraceae bacterium | reverse complement strand
GCCACTCCAACGGCGCCGAGCAGGTCGCGATCCGGGCCCGGGACCTCGGCATGGAGGTGATCTACGAGGGCATCCGGCTGACCCCGGCCCAGATCGTGCGGGCGGCGGTGGACGAGGACGTGCACGTGGTCGGGCTGTCGATCCTGTCGGGATCGCACCTGGCCCTGGTGCCCCAGGTGGTCGAGGGGCTGCGCAACGAGGGTGTGGAGGTGCCCGTGGTGGTTGGTGGCATCATCCCGACCGCCGATGCCGCGACCCTGCGGGCCGCGGGCGTCGCGGCGGTGTTCACCCCCAAGGACTACGTGCTCACCGACGTCTTGGCCGACGTCGCGGAGCTGGTCGGCCGGGAGCTCGCGCCCGCCTGACCGGTCCCCCACCGGGCGTGGCGGGGGCCGGCGGCGGGGGCCGGCGGCGGGGACCGGCAGCGGCCGGTGGACGCAGGTTGACGCCGGCAGGGTCAGACGCCGGCGGCGGCCGGCGGACGCCGGCAGGGTCAGACGCCGGCAGGGTCAGACGTCGGCGTAGCCGAGGCCGCGGAAGCCGCGGTCCAGGATGCCGTCGGCGAACCGTGCCACCTCGGCGTCGACGTCGTCGGGCAGTTCCGCCTCCAGCGCCCGGGCGAAGGCGTCGGCCGTCGCGTTGATGGTCACGGTGAAGCCGGCCTCGCTCTGCTGGAACACCATCAGGGGGTCCTCGGCCACCGCCGCCATGAACACCTCCCAGGAATCGAGGTGGTCGACGTACAGCGCGCGCACGCGCTCGGCGCCTGGGTCCTCGACGGCGTCGACCAGCCGCTCGCGGACCTCGAGCAACGCGGCCTGGCTGTCGGCGGCCACCTCGCTGGCGCCCTCCAGGGCCGCCTCGGGGCTGTCGGGATCGCTGAAGGTGTCGGCCAGCCCCGCCTGGAAGTCGATCATCGCGCGCTCGGAGGCGTCGATGTCGGTCAGCAGGCGCCCGTAGACGAGGTCTCGACCCTCGAGGACCTCGAGGTCCAGGGGCTCGAGCTCAGCGTCGGGGTCGACCGGGGGTGGCCCGCCGTCGTCCTCCGGCTCGACGCCCGGGTCCTCCTCCGGCTCGACGGCCCGGTCGTCATCCTCCGACTCGGCGCCCGGGTCGTCGGTGACGCCGTCGGAGGACGCGGTCGGCTCCGGCCCCCCGCTCAGGCGGGTGGCCAGGAGTAGGGCGACGGGCACCCCGACGACGAGCACCAACAGGGCCACCACCAGCGGCCACCGGCGTCGTCGCGGCCGCCCGCTCCGGCGGGCGGCACCCGGCGGGAGCGCACTGCTGCCGTCTGCCGGCACCGAGGTCGATCGCGGCACCACCGGGGGTGGGGGCGGCCCCTCGGGATCGGCTTCAGCCGGCCCGGAGCGCTCCTCAGACGACGTCGGGCGGTCCTCCGGCGGAGGAGGGGGCACCCCGGGCGGGCGTGGCTCGTCCATGCGGCCTGCCTTCCCGACGTCACGCCACCCGGTCAGGCGGCTTCGCCGGCACGGTACCGAGCGTCACACGGGCCGGACCGCACCGCCGGGTCACACGGGCCGGACCGCACCGCCGGGTCACACGGGCCGGACCGCACCGCCGGGTCACACGGGCCGGACCGCGTACCCGCCGGCCTCGAGGGCGGCGGTCAGGCGCTCGACGTGGTCGTGACCCCGGGTCTCGAGCTCCAGGATCACGTCCACCTGGCCGAGCTCCAGCCGGTGCTCGAGGCGGTGGTGGGCGACCCCGACGACGTTGGCGCGCTCCTCGGCGACCAGGGCCAGGAGCCGGGACAGGGCCCCGGGGGCGTCGGTGACGCGGGTCCGCAGGGTCGCGTACCTCCCGACCGAGGCCAGCCCACCGGTCACCAGGTGCTGCAGGACCAGCGGGTCGATGTTGCCGCCGGACAGGGTCGCGACGATCGGGCCCGGGCCGGTGACCTTGCCGGCCATCAACGCGGCGACCGCGGCGGCCCCGGCGGGCTCGGCGACCAGCTTCGCCCGCTCCAGCAGCAGCACCACGGCCGAGGCCAGCTCGTCGTCGCTGACCGTGACCACCTCGTCGACCAGGGCCTCCACGTGCGCCAGGGTCAGCTCCCCAGGACGCTTGACCGCGATCCCGTCGGCGATCGTGGAGGAGGCGGGCAGCGTCAGCGGGTGCCCCGCTGCCAGCGAGGGCCCGAAGGCCGCGCACCCCTCGGCCTGGACCCCGACGAGACGCACGTCGGGACGCAGCGCCCGGACGGCGACGGCGATCCCCGACAGCAGGCCCCCACCGCCGAGACAGACCACGACCGTGCCGAACTCCTCGACCTGCTGGACCACCTCGAGCCCGAGGGTGCCCTGGCCCGCGATGACATCCGGATGGTCGAAGGGATGGACGAACCCCGCGTCGTGCTCGTCGGTGAAGGCCCGGGCCGCCGCCATGGCGTCGTCGAAGGTCTCGCCGGCGGTGCGCACCGTCGCGCCGTAGGCCACGGTGGCATCGAGCTTGGGCAGCGGTGCCTCGACGGGCATGAACACCGTCGCTCGCACCCCCTGCAGGGTGGCGGCCAGAGCCACCCCCTGGGCGTGGTTGCCGGCCGAGGCGCAGACGACCCCTCGGGACCGCTCGTCCTCGGTCAGCCGTGAGATGCGGTTGTAGGCGCCACGCAGCTTGAACGATCCCGTGCGCTGGAGGTTCTCGCACTTGAGCAGCACCTCGGTGCCGACCCGCTCGCTCAGGGCCCGCGAGCGCTGGACGGGCGTGACGTGGGTGACGCCGGCGATGCGCTCGGCCGCGTCGCGAACGGCGTCCAGGGTGACCAACTCCACGAACCCTCGCTCCCTCGGCGCTCCCCGAGCCTAGACCCCGACGCCGTCGGCGAGGTTTCACTAGCGTCCGCTGCGAGCAGGCCCCATCCACCACGCCACAGGAGCGAGCAGCCACCATGACCGAAGAGTTCCGTACCGCCAAGGACACGATGGGCGAGATGCAGATCCCGATCGACGCGCTCTGGGGGGCGTCGACCCAGCGTGCGGTCGAGAACTTCCCTGTCTCGGGCATCCCGGTCCCACTCGATGTCGTCCACGCCCACGCGATGCTGAAGTGGGCGGCCGCAGCCGCCAACCAGGAGACCGGCGTGATCGATGCCGAGGTGGCGGAGGCGATCAAGCGGGCCGCCGACGAGGTGATCAACGGCGACCTCGACGAGCACTTCCCGGTGGACACCTTCCAGACCGGCTCGGGGACCTCGACGAACATGAACGTCAACGAGGTGGTGGCCAACCGGGCCAAGCAGCTGCTCGGCGAGGACCTGACCTCCGCCCGGGTGCACCCCAACGACCACGTCAACGCCTCGCAGTCCTCCAACGACACCTTCCCCACCTCGGTGCACGTCGCCGTCGCCCGGGTCGCCCAGGGCCACCTGGTCCCCTCCCTCGAGCACCTCGCCACGGCGCTGCGCGCCAAGGAGGCCGAGTGGCAGGACGTCGTCAAGTCGGGACGCACCCACCTGATGGACGCCACCCCGGTGACCCTCGGCCAGGAGTTCAGCGGCTACGCGCGTCAGATCGAGCTGGGCATCGCCCGGGTGCACAAGGCCCTGGAGTCGATCTACGAGCTGGCGCTCGGTGGGACCGCGGTCGGCACCGGGATCAACTGTCCGCCGGGGTTCGTCGACCGGGTCGTGGAGCTGATGGCCGAACGCACGGAGCTGCCCTTCCGCGAGGCGGAGAACCACTTCGCCGCCCAGGGCGCGATGGACGCCCTGGTCGAGATGTCCGGCGCGCTCAAGACGATCGCCGCCAGCATGTTCAAGATCGCCAACGACATCCGCTGGCTGTCCTCGGGGCCGCGGACCGGACTCGGCGAGCTGCAGCTGCCGGAGATCCAGCCGGGGAGCTCGATCATGCCGGGCAAGGTCAACCCGGTGATCCCGGAGTCGGTGCGCCAGGTCTGCGCCCAGGTGATGGGCAACGACGTCGCGGTGGGCATCGGCGGGATGTCCGGTGACCTCGAGCTCAACGTCATGATCCCGATGATGGTCCGCAACGTCATCGAGTCGGAGAACCTGCTGGCCAACGTCGCCCGGGTGTTCGTCGACAAGTGCATCACCGGGACCACCGAGACCGGGCAGGGCACCGCCTACGTCGAGCGGTCCCTGATGCAGGTCACCGCGCTGGTGCCCGAGATCGGCTACGAGCGCTCGGCGGAGTTCGCCAAGCAGGCCCACAAGACCGGGCAGACCCTGCGTGAGGTCGCCGTCGAGGAGGGCGTCTCCGAGGAGACGCTGGACCGCGTGCTCGACTACAAGCGGATGACCGAGGGCGGGGTCATGTGACGCCGGGGCGGGGGTCGCCCCCCGCCCCGCGTCCGCACGCCCGTGCCGCCTCCGCGCCCCCCGTCAGCGGAGCCGTTCAGGCGTCCCCGCTGGCGGACAGCTCCTCGATCGCGCCGAGGACGGCCAACTCCAACTCGGCGAGGTGGTCGCGGGACAGCGGCGCCCCGTCACCGTCACGGAGGTAGAACACGTCGGTGACCTCGTGTCCGATGGTCTGGACCCGCGCCATCACGATGTCGAGCTTCAACTCCGCCAGCGCGGTGGCGATCGCGTAGAGCACGCCCAGTCGATCCAGGGGGCGCACCTCGATCACCGTGGCCCGTCCGCCGGCATCCTCGCTGGCGACCACCTTCGAGGTCACCGACGGCAGCTTGGCCAGCCGTGAGCGCTGCGCGCGGGCCTTGCGCAGGACCCTGGCGCGCACCGCCAGCCGGCCCCCGGCCACGTCGTCGAGATCGCCCTCGACCCGCGCCCACCAGGACCCGCCAGCCCCTGACGGCGGTGCGACTTTGAAGGTGTCGAAGGCCAGCCCGTCCTCACGGGTGAAGGCGTCGGCCGCCACCACCGACCCGCCGTGCAGCGCGACGACCCCGGCGACCTTGGCGAACCATCCGGGGTGGTCCAGGGCGACCACGTCCAGCTCGTCGAGGCCAGCGTGCCCGTCGGGATCCTCGGCGCCCGGGGTGACCCGGGTCCGCACGTCGGTGGGGCCGAGCTCGGCGGTGGCCATCAACGCGTGACGGACCACCGCCCGGGGCGACACGGCCGCGGCGTAGCGTCGAGGTAGCAGGGCGAGGTGCTCGCGCACCAGCTCAGGGCTGGCGCCGAGCTCCGGGGCCAGAGCCTGAGCGGCCCGGGCGGTCACGATGGCCCCGTCACCCACCTGGTCGGGATCGGTCTCGTCGAACACAGCTCTCACCTTCGTCACCAGGCGCTGGACCAGCGCGGCGATCCATTG
>PWWI01000061.1 GCA_003561535.1 Nitriliruptoraceae bacterium | reverse complement strand
GCGGAGCGACGATCATGGCCCCGATCACCGTGGCGGTCGAGTCCGAGAACACCCCGGCCGACGCGATGATCGCTGCCAGTGCGAGCAGCACCCAGAAGGCCGAGCGCTTCTGGCTCGCGTCAGGACCGATGAACAGCAGCTTGTCGACCATCCGGTCCACATCAGAGCCGGTCAACCGGTAGCGCGGCCCGGCCACCTCCTCCATCACGGCACCTCCTGCGACGCTGGCCTGGTGGGTCGGTCGGCGGGCAGCTGGCGGGTCGCAGGGAAGGCGAACAGCGCCAGGAGGACGCAGGCCAGCAGCCCGCTCTTCAACGCGAACAGCTGCGCGGCCTCGTAGTCCTCGACGAGCGCGTCGATCACCTCCGCCTCCAACCCGGCGTCGGTGGCCCATGCTCGCACCTGGTCCGACGGCACGAAGGACACCTCGCCGCTGACCGCGATCGTCGTCTGTTCCACGACCGCGGCCGGCAGACGGGGATCGTCCTCGATCTGGGTGAGGAAGTTCGACACCAGGCCCGAGAGCACGATCGCGCCGATCAGGGCGACCCCGACCGCCGAGCCCAGCTGCATCGAGGTGTACTGCAGGCCCCCGGCCTCGCTGCGACCCGAGGCGTCCACGGAGGACTGCACGACATCGCCGAGCTGGGAGGCGATGAGCCCCATCCCGATGCCGAGCAACGCCATCGCGACAGCGAACCGCACCTCCAGCAGGGTCGGCTCCACCGTCGACAGCAGCAGCAGGATGGCGAGGATCGTGGAGGCGAACCCCGTGCGCACCACGGTCCTGATCGCGAGCCAGGTGCGCAACCGCGCCCCGCCGACGGCGGCGACGAACATCGCGACCGACACCGGGAGCATGCGCACGCCGGTCTCGAGCGCGTCGAGCCCGAGGACCAACTGCAGGTACAGCGGGACGGTGAAGAACACCCCCATCAGGATCAGGTTCTGGGCCAGGAAGGACTGGAGCCCGGCCCGGAGCGCTGGGATGCGCAGCAGATCGAGGTGGACCAGCGGGTCCGAGCCGGAACTCTCGCGTCGGCGCTGCCAGCCGACGAACAGCCGCAGCACGAGGGCCCCGGCGGCGAGCACGAAGGGGGTCAGCGCGAAACCGAAGGGTTCGATCGGTGAGGTCTTCGGGACGACCCATCCCCAGGTGCCGGCCTGCAGCAGTCCGAACACGATCAGGCCCAGGCCGAGCGCCGACAGCCAGACGCCGACCAGGTCGAACCGGGGGCGTACTGCGTCGCTGGGCGGGTCACGGAGCAACCGGACGCAGGCGAGCACCCCGAGGACGATCACCACCTCGCCGACGAACACCACCCGCCAGGTCAGGGTGGTCGTCGCCCAGCCGCCGACGATCGGCCCCACCGCGATGCCGGCCCCGGCGACGGCGCCGATCACGGAGTAGGCGATCGCGCGCTCCCGGCCCTGGTAGTTGCCGGCGATGAGCGCCGCCAGGGCGGGCATCACGAGCGCCGCGCCGAGACCCTCGAGGACCGACCAGCCGAAGGCGAGCACGAGCACGTTCGGGGCCAGCGCGGTGATCGAGGAGCCGACCGCGTACACGATCAGGCCGATGGTGAAGGCAGCCCGCCGGCCGATCAGATCCCCGATCTTGCCCCCGGCGATCATGAACATCGCCATGACCAGGGAGTAGAGGGTGATCACGGCCTGGATCGCGGTGACGTTGGTGTCCAGGTCGATGACCAGCTGGCTGATCGACACGTTCATCACGGCCTGGTCGAGGACCATCACGAACTGCGCGGCCGCCAGGACCGCCAATGGCAACCACTTGTTCATGAGCTTCGACTCCGGGCCACGCACCCAGCCGCGATGGCCGCCGCGACCGTGGCGCCGGGAGCATAGGCCGGGTATCCCGTAGGTCCCGTCAGACCTGGCACCCTGCCTCCCACCTCGGACCCAGATCCGGACCGCACCCGACCCGCAGCGAGGAAGCACACCATGGACCGTCGCCTGTTCGTGTTGCGTCACGCCAAGTCGAGCTGGGACGACCCTTCTCTGGCCGACCACGACCGACCCCTCAACGACCGCGGTCGCGACGCGCTGCCCAAGCTCCAGCGCGCCCTCATGGAGCACACGGACGCCATCGACGTCGCGCTGTGTTCGTCCGCGGCCCGCACCCTGGCCACTCTCGACGGGGTTCGTGGCGCCCTGCGCGAGGACGTCGAGGTGGTGGTCGACACCGAGCTGTACGGGGCCAGCGGCCAGACCTGGCTGGAACGCTGCCGTGAGCTGGACGACGAGGTGGGCGGCGCGCTGCTCGTCGGTCACAACCCCGGCCTCGAGGACCTGATCGCCGAGCTGACGGGCTCCGGGGAGGCCGAGGCCCTCGACCAACTCGCGGCGAAGGTCCCCACCGGCGCCCTGGCGTGCTGCTCCTTCGACGGCTCGTGGCACCAACTGGTCGCGGACTCCTGCCACCTCGACGCCCTGCTGATCCCCAAGCGTCTGCCCTGACCCCCCGGCACGTCCACCGGCGCTGTGCTCGACGCAGACGACCTGTCATGCTGGGAGCACGATGGGCGAGGAGTTGGTCGTGGATCGGATCGTGGTCTGGGCGCGCGGTCCCTGCCCGGTCGCCATCATGCCGCCGCGAGGTGGAGGATGACCAGGCGGGTCGTGTCCCTGTTGCCCTCCACGACCGAGATCGTGGCAGCGTTGGGCCGCTCCGAGCTGCTGGTCGGGCGCAGCCACGAGTGTGACTTCCCGGCGGAGGTCGAGGACCTGCCGGTCATCAGCCGTCCGCGACACGATCCCGTCGGCTCCAGCGCGCAGATCCACCGAGATGTCCAGGAGCTGCTGACCGAGGTGCTGTCGATCTACCAGGTCGACGCGGACGCGCTCCGCGCGGCGGCACCGGACCTGATCCTGACCCAGGATCTCTGCCGGGTCTGCGCCGTCGCCGAGGACGAGGTGCTCGCAGCCGCACGCGCGCACCTCGGCCACGAGGTCGAGGTGCTGACCTCCTCGCCGCTGACGCTGGCGGGGGTGCTGGGCGACATCCTCCGGGTCGCCGAGGCGCTGGGGGCTCGTGAGGCGGGCGAGGCGCTGGTCGCGCGGTTGCGCGGTGAGTTCGCCGCGATCCATCGCGCCGTCTCGGGGCGGATCCGCCCGACGCTGACACTGCTGGAGTGGGTCGATCCTCTGATGGCGGGGGGCTCGTGGGGGCCGGAGCTGATCGAGCTCGCCGGGGCGACCCCGCTGCTCGGTGCCGCGGGTGGCCACTCGCCGCTCCTGGCCGCCGAGGAGCTCGCGCGCGCGGACCCGGACGTGCTGGTGGTCAGTCCCTGCGGGTACGGCCTGGACCGTGCGGCGGAGGATCTCCCGCTGCTGCGGGCCCTACCTGGCTGGGAGCAGCTCACCGCGGTGCGGAGCGGCCGGGTCGCCGTCGTCGACGGCTCCGCGTACGTGAACCGGCCCGGGCCACGCCTGGTCGAGACCGCAGCCATCCTGGCCGCGGTCGTGCACGGCGTGGGGCCAGGATGCGATCTCGAGGGCACCGGGTGGCGCTGGATGGGGTGAGCGCACCTTCGTCGCCACAGGTGCGTGCCAGCAGCAGGACGACGGTCCGGAGCAGCGTGGCTCCCTGCCCCCACCCGTCCACCCACCAGCGCGGAGGTACGGCGACATGACCACCCGAACCACCACGACCACCGTCAAGGACGCACACGTCCGCGACGCTGTCGACGCGCGGCTGACCGCCGTGCTGGAGCACCTGGTCGCCCGCCGTGGTCTCCACCACGCCAACCTCGCGATCATGCAGGGTGACGGCGACCGGCGCTGGAGCGCAGCCAGCGGTCCGAGCAGCTCCGAGGACACACCGCTCCACCCTTCGACGCCGTTCTTCGTGGCGAGCATCACGAAGCGGTTCATCATCACCTTGGTGCTCCAGGCCCACGAGCGCGGTGAACTGGACCTCGACGCGTCCATCACCGTCTACCTGCCCGCGGCGGTCACCGAGGGACTGCACGTGCGCCGGGGCGTCGATCGCACCGCGGCCATCACCGTCCGGCACCTGGCGAGCCACACCTCGGGCCTGCCCGACTACTTCGACAAGCCACGGACGGGCCGGAGCCTGTACGCGCGGCTCGTCGACGGCGACGACCTGGCGTGGGACTTCGACGACGTGGTTCGGATGGCCCGTGAGCAGCACCGTCCGCACTTCGCGCCCCAGGACCTCAGCGCTGACCGGCAGGTCGCCCGCTACTCCGACACCGGCTTCCAGCTCCTGATCCGCATCCTCGAGACGGTGACGGGTCGTGGCTTCGGTGACCTGCTCGAGGAGCGGATCGTGGGGCCGCTCGGCCTGGAACACACCTGGCTACCGGGGCGGACGCGACCGGCCGCTCCGACGCCGTCGCCCTCCCCGCTGCACGCGCGCGACCGGCGGCTCGAGCTCCCGGGGATGATCGCGTCCTCCAACGATCTGATGAGCACCACCGCGGACCTGCTCACCTTCCAGCGGGCGCTGCTCGCGGGAGAGCTGTTCGGCGACCCCAGCACCGTGCAGTTGCTGACGGAGCGTCGGAACCGGCTCCGCCGGATCGTCACCATCAGCTACGGGCTCGGCACGATGTACTTCCGGGTCAACGCGCTGGCCGCGCCGGGTCGGCGGCCGGTCGACCTGATCGGCCATTCGGGATCGACCGGGACGTGGCTGTTCCACTGCCCGGAGCTGGACCTCCACCTGGCCGGCACGGTGGACCAGGCCAAGGGTCAGGCCCTGCCGTTCCGGCTCATGGTCCGCATGCTGCGCGCCTGGGGTGCCGAGGAGGACGGCTAGACCGGCTGCCGGGTGACCTCGATCGTGTTGCTCTCCCGCGCCACCGTGCCGTCGTCGAGGGTCTCATCGACGCACCCCTCCCAGGGCTGCTCCGATCCTCGCCGGCGCGACGTGTCGTGCGGCCCGGGAGGTCGAGCGTGCTCGGCGGCTGCGGGCGCGATGACGCGGCGAGCCGCCGAGCCCGTCAAGGACGCTGCTTACTCCTCCTCGTCGCCCTGCGGGACGAGGGTGAGCTCCGGCCCATCGGGCCCCTCGGTGACGTCGAGGGTGCTGCCGGCCAGGGGCTCGGCGAGCTCCGGTGCGACGTAGATCTCCGTGCCGTCCTGCTCGGTGACCAGGTCACCCTCGGCCGGTTGCTCGGCGAAGGCGAGCGCCAGGGCGGCCTCCCCTGACTCGTCGGGGTGGGCGAAGACCCGGACCCCGTACTCCTCGGGGAGTTCCTGGGCCTGGCGTGCCTCGGCGAGCACGTTGGCGGCGGTGGACGTGACCTGCAACAAGTTGGATCCCAGCGGTTGACGTCGTGCACTCACCGTACAGACCGAGCCATCGCGCTGCGCGCCGCCGCGGCGAGGCCAGCTCGTCACGGACGACCCGGCCGTGCGGTGGCGCGACACCCACCGGACAGGTCATCATGGGGCGGCCACCGGGGAGCAGCGTCCCGCGCACCCCTGTGCCGGACCGATGACTGGAGGTCGAGGTGAGCAGCTTCGAGGATCTCTCGGCTGACCTGGAGTCGCACCACATCGAGGGCTACACCGTCCACGGCAACATCCCCTTCTCGATCCCCCTGGTGTCGCACATCGCAGGCAACCTGTGGACCGGTGGCTGTCGGGACGGGGTGGAGCTCCCCCACGACTTCGCCTACGTCGTCAGCCTCTACCCCTGGGAGCGTTACGTGCTCGGGCCCGACACCGAGCGTGTCGAGCGACGGATGTGGGACTCCGACGAGCCGCTGGGAACCGGCCAGCAGGTGTACGAGATCGCTGGCTGGTCACTGGCAGCGATCCGCGACGGCAAGACCTTGATCCACTGCCAGGCGGGCCTGAACCGCTCGAGCCTGGTGGCTGGGCTCGCGATGGTGCTCTCAGGGGTGCCCGCAGCGCACGCCATCGAGGTGCTGCGCGAGCGTCGGTCGCAGGCCGTGCTGTGCAACCGCAGCTTCGAGGACTGGCTGCGCCGAGCAGACGCGGGGCCGGTGCTGTGATGCCCTCAGCAGGGTCCGGAAGCCTCAGACGACGACCGCCACCAGCGCGGTCGCGACCTCGCAGGCGATGAGGCTCGCGACGGGTTCGGCCAGCAGCCGGTGGTGATCGGCTCGACGCCGGGAACCTTCGGGGTGGTTGACTCTCGACGCGGGCGACGCGGGCGACACGGGAGGGCCCTGTGGAGGACGTTCCGCCAACGCACGAGGATGCGACCTCGCGTGTGTGGTACCTGCGCACCGGTGCCGAGACCGGCGGTGAGGTCCATGAACAGCGCGTCGAGTACCTGCCGGGTTCGCCCTTCCCTCCCAACCATCTGCACCCAGCCCAGGATGAGTACTTCGAGCTCGAGTCCGGGCGGATGTTGTTCGTCATCGACGCCACGGAGCACCTCCTCGGTCCCGGTGAGGTGATCGACATCCCCCGAGGCACGCCGCACCGCGCGCGCAACGCCTCGACGTCCAGCCCCGCGGTCGTGCGCTGGGAGACGCGCCCCGCCCTGCGCACGGGCGAGTTGTTCAGCATGGCGGCTCGTCTCGGCCCCGACCGGTCGGTACTCGACGGAGCGCTCCTCGCCCACGAGTACCGGGAGGTGTTCCGGCTGTGCGGCCCGGCCGGCCGAGTCGTCCCCCTCCTGGCGGCTGTGGCCCGGCTCAGGGGCCGGTCACTGCCCGGGGTCTGACGCCCCCTCGGTCGCCCCACCGGGAGCGGGGGACCGGCCGTGTCCAACGGGTCATGGGCCGTTCGTCGAGTTGCGGGTCGACACCGGTCGGATCCACTGTCATGACGACAGCCGATCAGGACACCATCATGCGTGAGGCCACCGGGCGGGGACGGGTCGATCTCGGTGATGAGCGGACGCTACTGGCGGCACTTCGCGAGCTCGCCGCCGAAGATCCTGACCGTCCCGCGGTCGCCTACCGCGACGGTGACCACTTCAGTTCGTGGAGCTTGGGTCACTTCCTCGATGAGGTCGACGAGGTGGCGCGGGGGCTGATCGGGATCGGGATCGAGCCCGGTCAACCGGTCTGCATCTTCTCCGCGACCCGGCTCGAGTGGGCGGTGCTCGACTACGCGGTCTGGGCCGCAGGCGCCGTCAGCGTGCCGATCTACGAGACGTCGTCGGCCGAGCAGGTCGAGTGGATCGTGTCCAACTCCGGAGCCGTCGCCCTGGTGGCCGAGACCCGGGAGCTGTTGGCGGAGTACGAGAAGGTGGCCGAGAAGTTGCCCACCTGCGAGCACACCGAGGTGATCGAGAACGGAGGGCTGCAGCGGATCAAGGACGCCGGCTCCGACGTGTCACCTGAGGCGGTTCGCGAGCGCGAGGATGCGTTGCGCCCGGAACAGCTGGCCACGATCGTCTACACCTCTGGTACCACGGGACGTCCCAAGGGTTGCCGCATCACCCACCGCAACCTGGTCTGCAACGTCGCCGCCGCGCGGGTCGCGCTCGATCAGCTGATCCGCCCGGGCAGGTCCACGCTGCTGTTCCTGCCGTTGGCTCACATCTTCTCCCGCCTGATCCAGGCCACCGCCCTGCGGAGCCGTGTGCTGCTCGGGTTCGCCACCGGCCCCGACCGGGTGCAGGAGGAGCTGCCGATGTTCCGGCCGACCTTCCTGCTCGGGGTGCCGCGCGTGTTCGAGAAGGTCATCAACGGCGCCCGCCGGACGGCGCAGGAACAGGGCAAGGGCTGGCTGTTCGACCGCGCGATCGACGTCGCAGAACGGCACTCCCGCCAGCCGAGGCCGGGCCTGTGGACCAGCCTCCAGCACCGGGTGTTCGACCGTCTCGTCTACACCAAGCTGCGTGCGGGGGTGGGCGGCGAGGTCGAGTACGCCATATCCGGTGGCACCGCCCTCGGTGAGCGGACCGGCCACCGGTTCCGGGGTATCGGGATCACGATCCTCGAGGGCTACGGCCTGACCGAGACCACCGCACCGATCGCCGTGTCGCGCCCCGATGCCCTGCGGATCGGTCTGGTCGGTGAGCCATTGCCCGAGGTGTCGATCCGCATCGCCGACGACGGGGAGATCGAGGTGCGCGGCGACAACGTGTTCGCCGGCTACGACGAGAACCCCGAAGCCACCGAGGAGGTGCTCGACGACGATGGGTGGTTCAGCACCGGCGATCTGGGCGAACTCGATGAGGACGGGTTCCTCGGGATCGTGGGCCGGAAGAAGGACATGGTGATCACCGCGGGGGGCATCAACGTCACGCCAGACGTGCTGGAGGACCGTCTGACGAGCCATCCACTCGTCAGCGAGGCCATCATCCTCGGCGACAACCAACCCTTCGTCGGTGCCCTCATCGCGCTGGATCCCGAGGAAGCAGAGGCGTGGGCGGACCAGCAGGACCGCTCAGGTGAGATGTCGGAGTTGGCTGAGGACGAGCAGTTGCGCTCGGAGATCCAGTCGGCCGTGGACGATGCGAACGAGGCGGTCTCCCGGGCTGAGAGCATCCGCGAGTTCCGCATCATCCCCGGGGAGCTCTCCACCGAGGACGGGGAGTTGACGCCGACCCAGAAGGCCAAGCGGGAGGTGGTCGAGGAGCGCTTCAGCCACCTGATCGATGACATCTACGCCGACGTCGAGCGGTAGAGACCACCCCTGGACACGTTGAGACGGGACTAGCGGACTCCACCGATGTCGATCCCGGCATCGGGCTCACGACGCGGGTCGACGCAGCCGTCGTCGCGGTCCAGGCTCCACGGGTCCTCGAACACCCGCCGCACGGTGCGGGCGAGCGTCGCGGCTT
Organism: Nitriliruptoraceae bacterium; assembly: GCA_003561535.1. Taxonomy (GTDB): domain Bacteria; phylum Actinomycetota; class Nitriliruptoria; order Nitriliruptorales; family Nitriliruptoraceae; genus T1Sed10-7. The sequence goes on along the minus strand of PWWI01000061.1, from coordinate 9,762 downwards.
GGAAGCCGTCGATGAAGCGGTGGTCGATCGTGGCGGTCACGGTGAGCACCGGTCGCGAAGTCACCTCGCCGTCCACGACCACCGGACGCTGGCGGACCGCGCCGATCAGGACGTAGAGGGGGACCCGGGCGAAGGGGGTCGGAGGGGCCCAGGCCTCGTCCAGCCCGAGCATGCCGACGCTGGTGACGATGCCCGATCCGAAGGGTTGGGGTTCGAGGCCGAGCGGCTTGGCGCCGACACCGATCGAAGCGGTCAGCCACCCGGTGAACCACACGATCGGCCGGAGGATCCAGGTGGGGAACAGCCGCACCAGCTGCTTGCTCTTCTCCCAGTCGTCATCCGTGCCGCTGCGCAGCCGCTCGGTGCGCTGCCGCAGCTCCGCGGCGATGGTGGCGACGTCCTTTCGGTCGACGTCGTCGACCTTCGCCCGGGCGAGGTCGGAGCCGTCGGGCATCGTGACCAGGAACGCCAGCGACACGCGGTCGTTGGGGATGTACCTCCCGAGCCGGATGCGGCCGTTGAGGGTCGGCTCCTCCGCCAGCGCGGCGCCGGTCGCGCGTGCGACCAGGTGGGTGAGGGTGACCCGCTCACCCGTGCGCTCCCGTACCTCCTCGAGGTAGGCGAGCGCCTCGGTCGCATCCAGGTCGAGCTTGCCGTAGATGTTGGGCTCGCGCGGGCCCCGCCAGGAGGCGATGGCCAGCTTGCGGCGCACGGAGTTGCGTTCACGGGCCACGTCGGTCTCCCTCCCGGCGACGCCGCAGCCTACTCAGGAGCCCGCACGGTCCAAGGGCTTCCGACCGGTCACCTCGGCGGTCGGGCCGTGCCCTCTCCGCCCTTGGAGCTGGTGAGAGCCGTCACGTCGACGGCGGCGATGTCGTCGGCGAGGTCGACGAAGCGGACCGCCACCGCGGCGAGCAACGCGGTGGCGATCGGGGAGGGCCGCTGCTTCTGGCCGAAGGAGGTCTCGGCGAACCCGCGGTAGACCGACCGGGGTGTGACCTTCCCGTCGGCCGCGACGTTGTAGGCGACGAGACAGGCCACCAGTTCGGCGATCGCGCGGCGGTCCGCCGAGGTCCCGGACCGCCACAGCTGTGGGAACCGGCCCAGGGTGTCGAGCACCCAGTAGACCCCGTACGACAGCGGAGGCCACTTCACGGTCTTGAACCGGACGCCGTGGCCGAAGGAGTACGGCAACTCGCTCCCGCGGCGACGCCACACGGTCAGCATCGTGGACGCGGCGGTGTCGGTGCCCTCCGGGCGCTCGGACGTTGGGAGCCGAGCCAGCAGGCGCAGCGCCTCCAGGGTCACCTGGGGGCAGATGTCCCCCTTGCGGCCGGGACCGCGCCAGCGGACGTCCGCATCGGACACGCACGTCCACGCCGGGCCCTGCCGGGTGGCCGCAAGGTCGGCCGCGATGCGGTCCAGCCCCGCACGGACGGCCGGACGGTCGCGACGCCCGTACCTGACGAGTACCTCGGTGATGCTGTGGGTGTCGCAGGGCAGGGAGTGCCAGACCGGCTCCGGGGTCCCCGGCGCGCGGCCGAAGGAGGCGAAGCGGCCGTCCTCGAAGCGGTGGCGTTCGAGGGCGTCCAGCGCGACGTCGACGGCCGGGTGGTCGCCGGCGGACACCCCGAGGTCCGCCAGCAGGTGGAGCAGGTTGGGCAGGTAGGCCGGGCTCGCGTGGCTCGACGCCCCCGCCGGATCGTCCCAGGCCGGTAGCCGGGCGACGAGTGTCCCCACCACCTCGCCGTCGACGGCGGCCTGACGCGCCACCGTCACCTGAGGATCGTCGCCGGGTAGGCCTTCGATCCCGGTCAGGGCGATCCACCGCGCCGGCGCCTCGTCACAGGACAGCAGCCAGGAGCGGGGGGCGACACCCCACCACCCCGGCCACACACCGTCGTTGACCATCACGCACCGAGCCTGCCGCGCGAGGGTGCTGGCCTGCCAGGGGCCAAGGTCTCGCCGTCCTCGAACCAGCCCGAGCAGCGCCAGCGGCCCCTGCCCCCTGGACACCTCCGACGGTGCCGTCCGCCGACAGTGCTCGGCGGCTCCGCGCGTTGGCCGGGTACGGCTCCTCGGTCGTCACGCCGCCGCCAGCGGTCGACGCCAGCGGGCGGCCGCACCCAGCTGGTCGTACAGCCGACCGGCGGCGTGATGGGTGGTGCTGGCCCGGTCGTGCTGGCCGCGAGCCGCCAGTTGCTGCGCCCACACCCCCAGCGTCTCGGCCTGCCACCAGGGCAGGCCGTAGGTGGAGAACGTCGCCATGGCCTGGGTGTAGCCGGCATCGGCCTCGGACGGCCGCCCGCGGGCGTCGGTCAGCATCGCGTGGGCGAGCTCGACGTGGCCGGCGCGGCCGCGCCAGTCCTCGCCCGCCGCGAGGATCTCGTCGCAACGCCTGAGGTGCGCTGCGGCCGCGGGGAGGAGGCCGCCTGCGACGAGGATGCGCGCCGACGTGGCGCGGACCAGCAGTTCACCGGGGATGTGGGGCCCGTCCTGGCAGAGTGGCAGCGCGTGTCGGAGCGCATCGAGAGCGTCCCCGGTGCGTCCCAGCAGCCACCGCGCCTCCGCCGCCCAGGAGAGGTTCAGCACGGCGTTGAGCACGTCGCCATGCACCAGGTCGCGCTCCGCAGCGGCGGACCACGAGTGCTCCGCGCGTTCCCACTCCCCGTCGAGCAGCAGCAGGAGGCGCCGGCTGACCGCGTCGTCGGGGAGCTCCCTGGCACGCTCCCGCGCCCCCGCCAGGTCGCCGAGGACCGCCAGCGCGTGGGCGAGCTGGTCGGTGATCCCCTCCAGCGGCAGCGGCAGGTTCGAGAACCGCGGTCGCGCCAGCGCCCGGTCGCACCATGTGCGGCTGGTCGCAGGATCGAGGAGGTACACCGTGGCGATCAGGGCTCCCTCGGTGGCCACGTCCCAGGCCAGCTGGGGGTCATCGACCTCGGCTGTGACGTGCCACGCGTCGTCGAGGAGCGAGTGCGCCACCGCGAGCTCACCGGCGCTGCTGCGGTGGTGGGCCTCGACGGGGCGCACCAGGGCGACGAGGTCGGCACGGTCGAGCTCCTCACCCAGCCGCACCGCCTCGCTCGCCGCGGCGCTGCCGCGCTCGGTCTCCATGCCGAACACCGTCGCCAGCGCTGTCCCGAACTGCACGTGGAAGGCTGCCTCGCCCTCGGTGAGGAGGGTCGCTGCCTGGGCTAGTTGCTCCAGGGAGCCTGGGATGTCCATGACGCTGTGGTGTATCGCGAGGACGAAGCCGAGGCGGCTGCGGACGGTGGCGGCAGCCAGGTCGTCCCCGGCCCGTCGGGAGTGGTCGAGCGCGGCGCGGAAGTGGCGGATGGCACGGGGCAGGTCGGCGGTCGAGGCCGTGAGGAGCTCTGCGGTCTGGCGGGCGGCCTCGGCCTGCATGGTCGCAGGAGCGTCGCCGCTGGCGAGGATGGCGACGGCGGCCTCAGCGTGGGTCACTGCCTCGTCCCAGGCGTGCAGATCCGCGGCCGCTTGGGCCGCCGCGAGACTCAGGCTGGCGGCACGCTCGCGGTCGCCGAGCCGGCCCGACGAGCGCAGGTGGATCGCGGCGGCGGCGAGATCGGCGGGCCGTTGGAGTCCCGTCCGCTCCAGGGCCCGTGCGGCCCGTAGGTGCAGGGTCTGCCGGTGCCGGGCCGGCAGGTCGGCGTGCACGGCATCGCGCATCAGGGGGTGGCGGAAGGTGTGGGCGACCGCCCATTCGGGGCCCGAGGCTACGAGCCAGCCGGCCGCGACGGCCTCCTCGAGCGCGTCGAGCACCTCGGGTTCCGGGAGGTCGGTGACCTGCACGAGTCGGCCGAGCTCGGCTTCTCGACCGAGGACCGCGGCGCAGCCGACGATCTCCTGTGCCTGGGGGGACAGGCCTCGCAGGCGCTCCCGAAGCACGTCGCGCACGTTGCTGGGGACCGACCAGGTGATGCCGGCGGCGTCGAGGCCACCGCGGGTGAGGAACCCCTGGACGACCGCGCTGGCGAAGAACGGGTTCCCTCCGGTGGAGGTCCACAGGGCGTGGACGAGCTCCGGGGAAGTGGCCGTGCCGGCCCATGCGTCGACCAGCTTGGCCAGCTGCCTCTCGGACAGCGGGCCCAGCTCGAGGCGGTCGGCGACGCCGCTGCGCTCCAGGTCGACCAGGAGCGAGCGCAGGGGCCCGTGACGGGATCCGGGTGGGTCCCGGAAGCAGAGCAGCAACAGGAGACGCTGCGGCAGGTGTCGCGCAAGGTGGCGCAGGAGCCGGGTGCTGGCAGGATCGAGCGCCTCCGCGTCCTCGATCACCATCACCGTCGGCGCCCGCTCGGTGACCGCTGCGACCAGCGAGCACACCGCGGTGAGGAACGCCGCCTGCCCCTCCTGCGGGTCCTGCGGCACGGCGACTTCGTCGTCCGAGCCCACCACCCGCTGTACCAACGAGGTCAGCAGGTGCTGGACCGCTGGCGCGGCGCGTTCGAGGGCCGCGGCGACCTCGGTGCTGGCTGCGAAGGCATCGGTGATCGGCGCGTAGGGGATCGACGCCGTCGGGTCGCAGTGGCCGAGCAGCACGATCGCATCCTCGGCGGCCGCCTCTGCCGCCACCTCGGCGACCAGCCGGGTCTTGCCGACCCCCGCCTCCCCGGACAGCAGCGCGACCCGAGAGGTACCGTCCGCCACGGCTCGCCACAGCATCCGTAGGCGTTCCATCTCCGCCTCGCGGCCGATCATCGGTTGTCGACGGACGACCTCGAGCAGGGTGACCGGCGGCGACGAGACGGGCCGATGAGTGGGTGGAACCGCCGGTCGTGAGGTGGTGAACGCGGCGTCGGACAGCAGTGCGCGATCGTGGCGCAGGATCGCTGTTTCCAGCTCTGTCAACGCTCGTCCCGGCTCGAGACCGAGCTCCTCACGCAGGCGCCGGCGGGCCAACTGGTAGACCTCCAGGGCCTCCGCCTGGCGGTCGGAGCGGACGAGGGCCAGCATGAGCTGGCCGTAGAACCGCTCCCGGAAGGGGTGCGCGTCGACCAGCACCTCGAGTTCACCCACGAGCTCCCGATGCCGTCCCAGGGCCAGGTCTGCGTCGAACCGCGTCTCCCGGGCGGTCAGCCGCAGCTCCTCGAGACGGGCGGCCTCCGCCTCGGCGAAGGGCGGGGGACCGAGATCCTGCAACAGCGGCCCGCGCCACAGGTCGAGAGCGGCTCGCAGCGTCCCTGCCGCGGTCGCGACCTCCCCCTCGGCGAGGGCCGCCCTGCCGCTGGCGACGGCACGCTCGAACACCTGCGCGTCGACCTGCCCCGGCGGGATCTGGAGGAGGTAGCCGGGGGAGCGCGTGAGCACCGAGGCGTCGACATCGCCGGTGGCGAGCGCCCGCCGAACCCGCGCGACGTGGCTGCGCAGCGTCACCTCGGCGCTGGCCGGTGGCGCTTCGCCCCACAGCGCATCCACCAACCTGCCGACGGAGACGATGCGTCCCTGAGCCAGCAGCAGCCGCGCCAGCAGCTGACGTGGCCGCGCGCCCCCGAGATCGACGGGCTCCGCGCCGCTGACGACCTCGAGAGGTCCGAGGATGCGGAAGGGGGGCGACGCGCCCCGCCCGGCGGCGGATCCGTCCACCCCGGTCTCGGTGCCGGGCCTCCACGCCGGCTCCACAGCTTCTCCACGCCCATCGCGGATCGTTGGCCCTGGCAACGCTAACGAACCGCCTGGGACCTGCACAGACCAACGTGACGGTCCCGCCGGACCGGCGACGGTCCGCCCAACCATGAAGGAGCTGGCAGATGAGAGCAGGACCGGACGACCTGACCCTCGAGTTCGAGCACGCGGGAGCCGCGATGCGCAGTGGCCGCTGGGGCGAGATGCACGTGGCCCACTACACGCTGCCGCCCGGTACGGACCTCAGTCCCTTCTTCGCGGCGCTGCCCGCTGGGCTGTGTTCGGCCGATCACTTCGGCATCGTCCTCGAGGGCGACATCACCATCCCCTACGGCGACGGGTCGGAGGAGACCACACGGGCTGGGGAACTGTTCCACTGGCCGGCCGGTCACACCGGTCGCACGGATCGGGGTGTCGTCTTCGTCGCGGTCAGCCCACTGGCCCAGGTCGAGCAGATGGAGCAGCAGATGGCCGCCGCCGTCGGCTGAGCGGCACCTGCCGGGATCCCGGTCGGGGGATGGTCAGCGGCGTGGCTGCTCGTGCGGGCCCGGCACCGGATCCCAGGTGGTGACCACGAGTTCGTCGCCCTCCACCCGGACCAGGCCGACGCGCTCGACCACGAGCTCGAAGTGCCCGGCATCGGGGTGCTCGGGCAGCGGGTCGTCGAGGAACGACCGCCACTTGGTGCGAGCATCCCCCGTCGCGGCGCACGGTGCTGGCATCACCACCTCCTCGGCGGACGCCGGGTGCACGGGAGTCTGGCACCAACACCGGTGGCACGGGTGGCTCCCTCGGACCTCGTTCCGATCCGCTGTGACAGCTCGCTCGGTAGGGTCGGCATCGGCCCGCACCGGAAGGGGGCGTCGTGCCCGTCGAGTTCGTCGCGAGCTTCTCCCCGATCGTCGAGGATGTCGCCGCTGCCCGGGCCTTCTACGGCCGCACGCTCGGCATCGACCTCGAGGGTGGCGACGAGGAGTACGCCTTCACCGAGCGGCTCGACGGAGTCAAACATCTGGGTCTCTGGCCGCTCGCGCACGCCGCCGAGGCCTGTTTCGGCACACCGGAGTGGCCGGCGGACCTCCCACACCCCCAGGCCAGCATCGAGTTCGAGGTCGCGGACGTGGCTGCCGCCGCCGAGGAACTCATCGAGGGGGGCCACCGGCTGCTGCACGGAGTGCGTACCGAGCCGTGGGGCCAGACGGTCGCCCGGCTGCTCAGCGAGGACGGCCTGCTCGTCGCCGTCTGCCACACACCGCATCTGCGCGAAGGTCGGCACCTCACCGAGGGTTCCTGAGACGGCCGGCGAGGCGCGGTTCGTCGGCGGCTCAGCCGGGCCTGCGTCCATCGGGATGGTCGGTGCCCTTGACCGCACCCGGTTCGCCGGTGGCGAAGTCGTTCGCGAGGTAGGCGACCACCTCCTCGGTCGACAGGACCTTCGCGACCGTGCTGTTGGCGATGGTCAGGGCCGTCTCCTGGTTGGCGGTGGCCGTCGCGACCGCATCGCCGACGAGCACGACGTCGTAGCCCCGGGAGTTGCCCGCGTAGGCGGTGCTGAGCACGCACTCATCGGTCCACAGGCCCACGATCACGATGGTGTCAATGTCGAGGGCCTTGAGCTTGCCGTCGAGGTACGACTCGCCATCGTCGTCGAAGGTCCAGAACATGTCGAGGTGCTTGCCGAGGTAGAACCACCCCTCCGCCCGCTCCTGCTCGGTCGGAGCGATCTCCGCCAGGGGCTCCAGGCCCGGCGCGCCGGTGAAGACGTAGGCGGCGTTCTCCGGCTGCTCCGGGCGCAGGCCCCGCGGGCCGTACCAGCGGTCCATGGCGTTGGAGATGCCGTCGTCGAACATCCGGCTCCAGGCGCTCCACGCGATGCAGACACCGTCGCTGGACGACCGAGCCGCGCGGAAGGCGTCGACCAGCCGTTCCACGTTGGGGAGGATCTCGCCCGCGTAGGGTCGGTACTCCTCCTGGCAGTCATCGACCAGCAGGGCGATGCGGCGCGGGCGGTCAGCGAGGTCCCACGCGGCCCAGAACGCCAGCGGCTGCCCGTGGGGTCCTCCGGGGGTCTCGCTGAAGTTGGGCATCGGCTGCAACGCGAGCGCCATGTCGCGATGCTTGCGGGGTTCCTGGACGGCCTCGTCGAGCGTGCGGATGTCGGTGGCGGAGTTCGTCATCAACAGCTTCCTCTCGCGGGGATGTCGCGAACCTACTCCCACGCTGCGTGGCAAGGTAGAGGTCGGGATCTGCTGTGCCATCCCGTGAACGAGCCGTGCTGGGGGTGTCACAACATGGCGGCGCCGGACCTCTCGCAGCTGACCTCGGTGGCACGGACCACCTCGCAGCACGGCATCTCCACGACCACCATCGGGGGGCGGGTTCGCCGAGGAACTCCTGACCGGCATCGCCAACGCCACAGGAGGGTCGCTGCGGTGAGACGGTGCTTCCGGCTCTGGCGTGGCAGCCCCCGTGTGCCGACACTGATCGGAGTGGGACCCCGTAGGGGGTGAGGTCCATGTCGACGCGGTCGTGGCGCGACTGGTTGGCACTGGTCTGGGTGGCACTGGTGGCGGCGATCGTCGTGACCGTGGTCACGACCTTCGTGGCCTTCACCCTGTTCCTCGGGGTGTCTTCGCCGTTCTGGGATGTGCTGGTGTTGCTGCCCGTCTTGGGTGTCGGGGTTGTCGTCGGCGAGGTCGCAGGACTGCGGCGTTGGTGGCTGGCGCTGCCGGCGGTGTTCTCGGTCCTGGGTGCGCTCGCTGCCGGTGCGCTCGCGATGGCGTACGAGGTGCTGCCGATCCTCTGGGTCGTGCCAGGGCTGGCTGCCGGATCGTTGCTGGCCGTCGCGCTGGCCGACCGCTTGGCAGTCCTGCGGTCGAGAGTCAGGGCTTCGAGGGGTGCCGGACGGGCGTGATGGTGCGTTCGGGCCTGCGGTCCGCCGCTGAGCTGAGGACCTCGCGGGCCGTCAGCCGACGTGCCACTCGGGGTGGTGCTCCTCCTTCAGCAGCGCCGTGAGTTCGTCGTTGAAGGCGTCCACCAGTCGCTCGGGGTCGGGGACGAGCCGGGCGTCCGCAGAGATCCCGACGGTGAGATCGCCGTCGTAGCTGAAGATGCTCATCCCCAGCCCGACCCCTCCCGAGGACGGCACCCAGCCCATGATGCCCGCCAGCTTGGTGCCCGCGAGGTAGACCGGTTCCCTCGGCCCGGGCACGTTGGTCAGGACCAGGCTGCCCTTGCTCGCGAACAGGTCGACGACGACCTTCTCGACCTGCACGGGGGTCATGCCGATGACGCTGAGGATCCCGTAGGCGACCACTCCCTCAGCTGAGTTCTTGATCGCGTCCATCCGCCGCTTGATCTCGGCAAGTCGCTCCGTTCGGTCCGCGACACCGATCGGAAGGGGGAGGAACACGACCCCGAACTTGTTGCCGAGGTGGCGGGGGAGGGGCTCGTCCAGCGGGCGCAGGTTGAAGGGCACGAGCGCACGGACCTCCTCGGTGAGGCTGTCGCGGTGTTCGAGGTAGGTGCGCAGCGCTCCGGTCACGGCGGTGCAGACCACATCGTTCCCCGTCGCCTCGTGGGCGCGTCCGATGGCCTTCACGGTCGCGAGGTCGAAGGGGTCCGACCACATCACATGCTTCTTCGTGCCCAGCTGGCCCTTCAGCACCGTCCGGTAGTCGGGTGGCAGGAACAGATCCTTGCCGAGGGCCGTGGTCCCCGCGGACGCCAACTCGGCGAGTTGGACGGCCCTGGACGGCTGCGTCAGGACCTCCATGCCCTCGTGGGCGAGCTGGCCGGAGACCTTGACCGCATCCGACACCAGCCCGCGAACCCGCCTGGTCAGAGATCGGTCTCGTTCCGGCTCCTCGAGTTCTGGTGGATGGAACAGCGTCTCATCCGCGTGGTCGTCGGTCATGGACAGCAGCAGCCGGATGAGCGCGATGCCGTCGGCGATGGCGTGGTGGATACGGCTGAAGACGGCCGAGCCGCCGTTGTAGCCGTCGACCAAGTGCGTCTCCCACAGCGGTCGGTCGCGGTCCAAAGGCCGGCTCATCTGCTCGCTCACGTAGCGGTGGAGGGCCGCGCGGTCACCTGGAGCCGGGAGGCGCACCCGTAGGAGGT
>PWWI01000044.1 GCA_003561535.1 Nitriliruptoraceae bacterium | reverse complement strand
CCACGACGAGGGGCACGGGCTGTCCAAGCTGGCCAACCGGATCGACGCCTACCCGAAGGTCGCCGCCTTCCTCCACGAGGTCCTGGGACACTGAGCCCAGGCGGGCTGGCCGCGGTGACCGTGGGTGACCGCGGGTGACCGTCGGTGACCGCGGGTGACCGCGAGCCCGGACGCTGCGCCGCGGGTGGTCCGTCGCCCGGCCCGCCGCGAACCTGGTGGGGCAGCAAGCGGAGGGAGACCCGATGCGGGTGTTGGTGACCGGAGCGACCGGCTACATCGGTGGACGGCTGGTCCCGTACCTGCTCGAACGCGGGCACGAGGTCGTCTGCGCCGCGCGCACCCCGGCCAAGCTCGACGACCGTCCCTGGCGAGGCGACGTCGAGGTGGCCCGGGTCGACGTGCTGGAGCCGGCCACCGTGCACGCCGCCTGCCGCGACGTCGACGTCGTCTACCACCTCGTCCACTCGATGGACGGGGAGCCGGGGTTCGCAGAGCGCGACCGGCGGGCGGCCTCCAACGTGCGCCACGCCGCCGTGGCGGCTGGTGTGCAGCGGATCGTCTACCTCGGCGGGCTGGGACGGGAGGACGACGACCTCTCCGACCACCTGCGCTCCCGGCAGGAGGTCGGACGCGTGCTCGCTGACGGCCCCGTGCCGGTCACCGAGCTGCGGGCCGCCATCATCATCGGCTCCGGCAGCGCGTCCTTCGAGATGCTTCGCCACCTCGTCGAGGTCCTGCCGGTGATGACCACCCCGCGCTGGGTCTCGACCCGGTGCCAACCGATCGCGGTCCGCGACGTGCTCCGGGCGCTGTGCGACGTGATCGAGGAACCCCGCGCGGCGGACAAGGTCTACGAGCTCGGCGGGCCCGACGTGTTGACCTACGCGGAGCTGATGCAGACCTACGCCGAGGTGGCCGGGCTGCGCCGCCGCATCATCCTGCCGGTGCCCGTGCTGACCCCCAGGCTGTCGTCGCTGTGGGTCGGGCTGGTGACGCCGTTGCCGACCGGTCTCGCCCGTCCGCTGGTCGACAGCCTCGTCAACGAGGTGGTGATCAGTGACGACGCCTTCCAGCGGGACCTACCCCGCACCATGATCCCCGCCGCCGAGGCCTTCCGCCTCGCCCTGACCCGGATCCAGGACCTCGATGTCGCCACCACCTGGGCGAGCGCCGGGGGTGCCGTGGCTTCGGCGGCCCGCGCCGCCACCACCGGCCCCGAGGACCCGCGGCCCGAGGACCCGACCTGGGCCGGTGGAACGGTGTTCGCCGACGAGCGGGAAGCGGTCAGCGCTGCACCGCCCGACGCGCTGTTCACCGCCGTGTGCGCGATCGGTGGAGGTCGCGGGTACCACACGCCGAGGTGGATGTGGGAGCTGCGAGGCGTGATGGACAAACTCGTCGGCGGCATCGGCCTGCGTCGTGGTCGCCGGCATCCGGTCACCCTCGGCGTCGGCGAGGTGGTGGACTTCTGGCGGGTGGAGGCGCTCGAGCGGCCGCACCTGTTGCGGCTCGAGGCCGAGATGAAGGTGCCCGGTCGGGCGTGGCTGGAGTTCCGGATCGAACCGGAGGGCACGGGCAGCCGTCTGCTGCAGCGGGCGAGGTTCCACCCCCGGGGGTTGTGGGGCCGGTTGTACTGGGGGGTCCTGTTGCCCTTCCACGGGATCATCTTCCCGCGGATGGCCCGGGAGCTGGCGCGGGAGGCCGAGGTGATCGCCGCCTCGGGGCTCACGGTGGCAGGACGACCACGGCGAGGCTCCCGATCGCAGCGGCACCGGTGACGGGCACGGCGTCGCCTGCGTCCACCGCGAACCAGACGGTCTCGGCCTCGATCGCCAGCACGATCGCGTTCCGACCGAGCGTGGTCGCCCGGCCGTCGTGATCGGCGCCGATCAGGTCGGCCCGGCTGCCGGCGGTCAGCGTCGGGAGTCGGTCCGCTGCGACGGCCACCGCGACGCGGCCGGCCGGCAGGCTGGCCGCCACGCCACCCTCACCGAGGTGGCGGTCGGTGGCGATGGCTCCCGAGGGCAGCGCCGCCGCCAGGACCCCGTCGGCACGTTGCAGGGCCCCATCGGGGACCAGGTCCCGGGGGACGGTGCGGCGCCGGAGGTCGGCATCGGTGAGCACGTCGCCCGGGAGCAGGTCCCGGGCCGCGACCAGCACCGTAGTGGGAGGGCCGTAGGGTGTGGCGGCCGCGTGGCCGATCGCTGCCGCGAGCAGCGCGACCGTCGCGAGCAGGGCGCCAGCCATGCGTGCCCGCGGCGACGCTGCCCACCACCGCTCCGCGAGGCCATCGAGCCAGGTAGGCAGGACGAGAGGAGGACCCGACAGCGGGGTCGGTCGGCGGGTGGTGGGACGGGACAGGGCCATCCCGGGATTCGAGCACGCCCCGGCACCCGGTGGCGGATGGATCGCTGCGGGCCTGTGGACGACGCTCGGCTACGCCCGCGCCGGCCGTGATGGGCGCCGGCCGTGCTGGGGGATGGCCGTGCTGGGGGATGGCCGTGCTGGGCGCCAGCCGTGATGGGCGGCGCGTCAGGCCGAGGCGGCCTCGCTGGTCGCCGAGGTCGTCGACGACGAGCCCTTCGAGGACGAGCTGTCCTTGCTGGCGCCGTCGCTCTTGGATGCGGCACCGGTGTCGCCGTCGCCCTTGGGGGAGGAGCTGGTGTCACTGGAGGAGGAGCTGCCCGAGGAACCGCTGCCGGACTTGCTGCTGCTCGCGTAGTCCTTCACGTGCCAGCCCGAGCCCTTGAAGATGATGCCGGCCGCGCTGAAGACCTTGCGCAGCTGGCCCTGGCACGCGGGGCAGTCGGTGAGCGGGTCGTCGCGGAAGGACTGGACGACCTCGAGGTGTTCGCCACAGGAACGGCAGGCGTACTCGTAGGTGGGCATGGTCCCGCTCCAGGTGGTGAGGGCCGCAGGGCAGGCGGCCGGTTCCGGCTCCGTCCGCTGACCGGGCGCAGGTGGTGGCTACCGTGCCTGCCGGAGGATCCCGGCAGCTAGCACTCGCGGTCCGCGAGCGCTGATGGTGCCGTATCGTCCGGACGAAGGCAAGCCGTCAGGGGCGCGCGACCCGGTGCACGCTGCGTTCGGTGACGACCAGGTCGACGGGCTGGTCGTGGGCCTGACGGGGGATGTGGGGGACCAGCTGGCAGTCGAAAGCCGCTCCGATGCGGATGGTCGTCCCAGCGAGCTCAGCCAGCAGCCGGTCGTAGTGCCCCCCGCCCGCGCCCAGCCGTCCCCCCCTGGGGTCGAAGGCGACGCCAGGGACGACCGCGATGTCCACGACCGCCGGATCGACCGCACGCCCCGCCGGCTCCCTGACCCCTCGGTGCCCGAGCTGCAGGGTTCCGAGGTCCACCGCGGCGACGAGGTCGAGCCGGTCCCCGCGCACGCGGGGGAACAGCGTCCGCGCCCCGCGCTCGTGCAGTGGACCGAGCAAGGTGGTCAGGTCGACCTCCTCCCGCAGCGCCGCGTAGACCAGCACCGTCGACGCCTCGCGGAGCTCCGGAAGCCGGAGCAGGCGCTCGACGATGCGGACCGAGGCCTCCCGCCGCTGCGCGTCGGACAGCGCCCGTCGGGCCGCCAGGGTCGCGGCACGCAGCGGGGCCTTCGAGATGGCGTCCACGGGCGGACCTCGTCGCGGTGCGTTGGTGCGTTCGGACGAGCTTAGGCCTCCCGCCGGAGGCCCCCGCGTCGGTAGGCTCGGCGGAGTCGAAGGAGCGCACGTGGTCCGCAAGGCTGTCCTGCCCGTCGCTGGTCTCGGGACCCGCTTCCTGCCGGTGACGAAGTCGGTCCCCAAGGAGCTGCTGCCGGTGGTGGACACCCCGGCGCTGCAGCTCATCGTCGAGGAGTGCGTGCGCTCCGGTCTGGACGACGTGCTGTTCGTCAGTGCGATGGGCAAGTCGTCCGTGGAGGACCACTTCGATCGTCGACTGGACCTCGAGCGGGAGCTCGAAGCCAAGGGCAAGGACGACGAGCTCGAACTGGTCCGCCACCTCGGCGAGCTCGCGCACGTCCACAGCGTGCGCCAGGGGGAGGCGCTGGGCCTCGGCCACGCCGTGTTGCAGGCGGCTGGTCACGTGGGGCCCGAGGACAGCTTCGCGGTGCTGCTCGGCGACGATCTCCTCGACCCCGGGAGTGACTTCCTCGAGCGGATGGTGGCGGTGCACGAGCGGACCTCCCGGCCCGTGGTCGCACTGATGGAGGTCCCCGAGGAGCAGGTCGGCCTCTACGGCATCGCGACCGTGCAGCCCGGGGAACGGGAGGGTGAGCACCTGATCAGCGGGCTCGTGGAGAAGCCCGACGCCGCTGACGCACCGTCCAACCTGGCGGTGATCGGTCGCTACGTCCTGCCGGGGAGCATCTTCGGGGTGCTGGAGGACCTCCCGCCGGGCCGCGGCGGCGAGATCCAGTTGACCGACGCCCTGGAGGTGATGGCGGCCGAGGAGCCGATCGTCGGGCTGACCTTGGACGTCCCCCGCTTCGACACCGGCGACAAGCTCGGCTACCTCCAGGCCAACGTGGAGTTCGCCCTACGCCGTCCGGATCTCGGTCCCCCGCTGCGGGCCTGGCTCGAGGATCTGCTGGCCGGCGACGCCCCCCGGGCCGGCGCATGAGCCGGTTCGTCGGGCACGCGCGGCACGAGGTCACCGTCAGCGAGGAGCTGATCAGCGTCGAGGAGCCCCTCTCGGGGCTGCTCGCGTCGTTGCCCCTGCCGGAGCCGATCGAACTGCGGTTGGCCGACGCTCTCGGGCTGGTGCTCGCCGACGACGTGGTCAGCCAGGTCACCGTGCCGGCTTTCGCCAACGCCGCCATGGACGGCTACGCCCTGATCGCCCGGGATGTGCGCACCGCCACCGTCGATGAGCCGGTGCGCCTGGCCGTGGACGGCGAGGTGGCGGCCGGCGTCGAGGAGCTGCCCACTATCCGTCCCGGTCGCAGCGTGCGCATCATGACCGGCGCCCCGGTGCCCCCCGGCGCCGACGCGGTGGTGCCCGTCGAGACGACCTCCACCTTGGGGGTGGACGTGCTCGTCCACCGGGCGGTGGCCCCGGGGGAGCACGTCCGCGCGCCCGGTGAGGCCCTCCAGCCCGGGCAGCCCCTGCTGTCCCGCGGCCGCCGCTTGGCTCCCGCCGACCTCGGCGTCCTGGCGGCGGCCGGGGTGTCGCGGGTGCGCTGCATCGCCCCGCCCCGGGTCGTGGTGATCTCCTCCGGCGACGAGCTCGTCGCCGCGGACAAGGAGCCGAAGCCCGGTCAGGTCCGGGACGTCAACGGTCCCATGCTGGCCGCCATGGTCCGGGCTGCCGGTGCGGTCCCCTTCAGCGCCGGCATCGTCCGTGACGACCGCAAGGCCCTGATGTACGCCCTCGACACCAGCCTCGGTCACGCGGACCTGATCATATGCACCGGCGGTGCCAGCGCCGGGACCCGTGATCTGCTCCCCGACGTGATCGGGGCGCTGGGCGAGGTCCACACCGCCAAGGTCGCGATGAAGCCCGGGATGCCCCAGATCCGCGGGCGCATCGCCGGCTGCCCGATCATCGGACTCCCGGGCAACCCGGTGTCCGCCTTCGTTTCCTTCGAGGTGTTCGCCCGGCCGGTGATCCGCTCGCTGCAGGGGCGCCGGGACGTCCAGCGCCCCGTGGTGGTCGCCACGGCCGCCGAGACCCTGCGCTCCAGTCCCAACAAGCGGTCCTACCTGCGGGTGCGGCTGGCCCGGGACGGGGCCGGCTGGCTCGCGCGCCCGACCGGTCCGCAGGGCTCCCACGTGGTCAGCTCCATCGCCCGTGCCGACGGCCTGGCCGTGATCGACGAGGACGTGTCCGAGGTCCCGGCCGGTGGGCAGGTCAACGTCCGCCTCCTCGTCGAATGACGCGCTCGTGACCACCCCTGCGACCCATGGACCCGCCACCGAGCCCCCGGTGTCGGACACCGGCAGCGCGCCGCCCGGTGACGAGCTCACCCACCTCGACGACCGCGGGCGGGCCCGGATGGTGGAGGTGGGCGAGAAGCCGGTCACGGCCCGGACCGCCGTCGCCAGCTGCGAGGTCCACATGGCCCCGGCGACCGCGGGGCTACTGGTGGACGGGGAGCTGCCGAAGGGCGATGCGCTGCCGGTCGTGCGGCTGGCCGGGATCCAGGCGGCCAAGCGCACCGACGAGCTGATCCCGCTCTGCCACCAGGTGGCGCTGACCTCGGTGGAGGTGGACGTCGAGGTGGCACGGGACGAAGGCGTCGCGGTGATCACCGCGACCGCACGGGCACGTGACCGCACGGGGGTGGAGATGGAGGCGATGACGGCTGCGAGCGTGGCTGCGCTCACGCTGTACGACATGGTGAAGGCCGTGCAACGGGATGTCGTGGTCACGCAACTCCGGCTGCGCGAGAAGCGGGGCGGGCGCAGCGGCGACGTGGTGCTGCCGTGAGCGCCGGCTGGCTCCGGTTCGTCCGTCGGGCACCGCGAACGGCTGCTCGGGGGCCGACCAGCCCCAAGGTCGGGGGTGCTTCGAGACCGACCCCGGCGGTGTTACCGTCGCCGCCCTACGCCGGTGGAGTGACCGGGCGGATCGCGGAGGTTGGCCAGTGCCAGGTGGCGTCGACGCGTGAACGAGGTCCTGGTGCTGCTCATCGTGGTGTGGGCCGCGCTCTTCCTGCCGGGTGCCTTCCGGGCCCACAACACCGCGCCCCACGTGACCGTTGGAGGGTTCGAACGCGCCATGAACGTGCTCCGCAGCGATCGCAACGTTGGTGGCAAAGGGAGATCACTGATGGTCCCTGCTGATCCTGCTCGGATCGTCGCTCGCCCCGTCGACGACACCGTCGCGCCCGCCGCTGGTCCCGTGCGAGAGGACCCGGTGATCGCCCGTCGGCGGGTCTGGTTCCTGCGGTCGCTGCTCGCCTGCGTGCTCGCCTTCGGGTTCGCGCTGCTCGTCCAGGGGGCTGCGTGGCTGGTGTTCGTCGCCACCCTCGCGGCCACTGCGGCCTACGTCATCGTGCTGCGGCGGCTGAAGTACCAGCGTGACCAGGCTCGGCACGTGGTGCGTGAGCTGGCCATCGACAGCGACACCCTGGGCGATGCCGGGCAGGTCGCCGTCGGTGGCGAGGGTGCGTGGGTGGGATCCGGGACGGTGCGGCTCCGTCGCTGGGAAGGGTGAGGTGACCGCTTCGCAGGACCTGGTGGCGGCGGTCGCCCCGATCCGCGAGCAGTTGGAGGCTCGGCACGAGGCCCGCGAGGTGGCGCTGGCGGCCTCCCGCGATGCGATCCGGTCCGCGGCGAACGCGATCCGGGCTGCGCACCGCGGTGACGAGGCGCTGGTCACCTCGCTGCTGACCGAGGCTCGGACATGCCTGGACCGGGCGGTGGACGCCGCGCGGGCGCATCCCGAGGTGCTCCACGCGGGCTTCGTGGCCGACGCCGCCAAGGAGGTCGCCGAAGCCGAGCTCACCCGGGCCGCGATCGCCGGCGAGGTGCTCCCGGGCCCGGAGGCCCTGGGGGTCGACGAGGTGGCGTGGCTGCACGGGCTGTCCGAGACCGTCGGTGAGCTACGTCGCGCCAGCCTCGACCGGGTGCGTGGCGGGGATCTGGACACCGGTGAGCGGTACCTGGAGTTGATGCAGGAGATCCTCGCCGCCCTGGTGACCATCGACGTGCCCGACGGGTTGTCCCGAGGCTTGCGGCGGTCGACCGACGCGGCCCGCGCGATCACCGAGCGCACCCGGGGTGACCTGACGACCGCGGTCGGGCAGCGTGAGCTGCGCCGCGCGCTGGAGGCGCACCGCGAGGCCCTGGAGCGCGACCGGAGCTGACCCGGGTTCGGGGTCGCGGGGCGCCGGCGGCTCGTTGGCGCCCCTCCCCGGCCACGGCTACCATCCGCGCTCGCTCCGCGGTCCCGTCGCGGTTCGGTTCCTGGGGGTGTAGCTCAGCCTGGCAGAGCGCTTCGTTCGCAACGAAGAAGCCGTCGGTTCAAATCCGATCACCTCCACCCCGACATCCCGGCGGAATCGCCGGGATGTCGACGCTTCTGGGGACCGCCTGCGGTGTGCTGTGCTCTCCCTACCACCGACGTGGCACACGACGAGGGGCGGCCGTGCGCTGTCGGTGCCGACCTCTCGTTGGTTGGTCGCGGGGGCCCTGCGCCTGGCTGGGACACCGAGGCGCCCCAGGAGAACACAACGGTCCGGGCGCCGCTCACCTGCACCCGGTCGTCGGCGTGGGGCGCCTGCAGAACGTCCTGCTCGATGATCGGGCCCTCGTCGCGGCCGGCGGTGACGCAGTGGGCGGTGGCGCCGCTGAGTGTCACCCCGCGGTCGAACGCCTGCTGGTAGGGCTCGGCGCCCCGACCGCCGGGCAGGGACGAGGGGCGGGTGTTGATGACCCGGCCTGGTAGCCGCGCGCACACCTCGGTGGACGGCAGCTGCATGTGGCGTGGTGGGACGACGACGTCGACATCGTGCTCGTCCATGAGGTCGAGCGTGCGTGCCTCGGCAGGCGGGCTCGGTCACGGGCTTCACGGCGATGTGGTCGAGCGGCACACCCTGGCGCGCCGCGATCGCCCGGCGGTCGTCGTGGTTGGCGACCACTGCCTCGACGTCGATCGGTAGCTCACCGATCTGCCAGCGCGAGAGCAGCTCGACCAGGCGGTGGTCGAGCCTGGACACCATGATCATCGTGCGCCGGCGTCGGCCCTCGGACTCTCGAGGTTCGTGCGCATGAAGCAGCGTGCCATGGCCGTGTCAGAGAACCGAGAGCTCTCGAGGATGTGGCCCTTGGCCGCGAGGATGCCGGTCGGTGTGCCGTCTCGCCGCGAGGAGGTGCCGGCTCCCAGGGGTCACCCGCGCGGCCGCTGCGAGCTCGGGTCGTAGAAGGAGCGCAGCGAGGCCGTCGCCGCAGTGGGTTCGCCCGCCACCTCGATCTCCCACGAACCGTCAGCGACGTACGCGGCATCCACCGCGTGTTCTGCCTCGACGTAGCCCATCGCCAGGGCGCGGTCCTGGGTGTAGCTCCACATCCCCGACGAGGTGCGCCCGACGAGCTCTCCGTCGCGCAGGATCGGTTCGTCGTGGTGGAGCAGCTGGTCCGGATCCTCGAGCCGGAACTGCACCAGCCGTTTCGTGCGGGGTCGGTCACGTTGTGCGAGCAGCGCGTCGCGTCCGATGAACGCCCGGGGTTTGTCGAAGGCGACGGCGAAGCCGAGGCCCGCTTCGAGCGGGGTGTCCTGGTCGGTGAGGTCGTCGCCCCAGTGCCGGTAGCCGGCCTCGAGCCGCAGCGAGTTCATGGCGTGGAACCCGGCGTGGCGCAGCCCGTGCTCCGCCCCCTGGCCGACGATGGCGTCGTAGACGGTGGTGACGTCGCTTGCGGCGGCGTAGAGCTCCCAGCCGAGCTCGCCGACGTAGCTCATCCGCAGCGCCAGGGTGTCGATGTCGGCGACCTGGATCCGCCGGGCCGATCCGAAGGGGAAGGCGTCGTTGGTGAGGTCCGACGACGTCAGCGCGGCGAGCAGCTCGCGCGATCGTGGCCCCATCACGCCGAGCACGGCGAGCTCCTCGGTGATGTCCGCGATCTCGACCCGGTGTCCGCGGGCGTGCCGGGTGAGCCAGGCGAGGTCGCGGGTGCGCGTCGCTGCCGCGGTCAACACGAGGAAGTCCTGCTCGCCCCGACGGGTGATCGTGAGGTCGGCCTCGATCCCGCCCCGCTCGTTGAGCCACTGGGTGTAGACCACCCGGCCCGGTTCGACGTCGATCGCGTTGGCGCTGAGCCGGTCGAGGACCTCCAGGGCGTCGGGTCCAGCGACCGAGAACTTCGCGAAGGAGCTCTGGTCGAACAGGCCGACGGCGTTGCGCACCGCGTCGCACTCGAGCCCGGATGCCTCGAACCAGTTCTGCTTACCGTACGAGTAGCGGTACGCACGTTCCTGGCCGGGCAGGGCGAACCAGTTGGGGCGCTCCCAGCCGGCGAGGCTGCCGAACACCGCGCCGGCCTCCACCAACCGATCGTGCAGCGGTGAGGTGAGGATCCCGCGTGCGCTCTCGTACTGCCGGAACGGCCAGTGCATGGCGTACAGCAGCCCGAGGCTCTCCGGGATACGCGCACCGAGGAACCCGGGATCCGACTCGAACGCGAAGGTGCGGCGGATGTCCACCGGCCAGAGATCCATCGGCGGATGGCCGTCGACGATCCAGTCCGCCAGAACCCAGCCCACCCCGCCCGCCGACTGGATCCCCACCGAGTTGAACCCGGCGGCGACGAAACAGCGATCGAGCTCGGGTGCTTCGCCGAGGTGGTACAGGCCGTCGGGGGTGAAGGCCTCGGGGCCGTTGAAGAACAGCTGCAGGCCGGCCTCGGCCAGCGCCGGGACGCGATGGACGGCCCGCTCGAAGACGGGCCCGATGTGCTCCCAGTCCTCCGGCAGCGACGCGAACGAGAAGTCGCTCGGGATCCCGTCCAGCTTCCAGACCTTGCCGTGCGGCTCGAAGAAGCCGACCATCAGCTTGCCGGTCTCCTCCTTGAAGTAGGTGTAGCCGCCCGGATCACGGACCGTGGGCATGCCCGGGGCGATCCCGTCGATGGGCTCGGTGACGAGGTAGAAGTGCTCGCATGCCTGCAGGGGGACGTTCACGCCGGCGGTCGCCGCCAGCTGCCGGGTCCACATGCCGCCGCACAGCACGACCGTCTCAGCCTCCACCGATCCGGAGGCGGTCTGGACACCGGTTGCACGCTCGCCCTCACGGAGCAGCCCGGTCACCTCGACACCCTCGAGGATCCGCACCCCACGTTGCTGCGCCCCCTTGGCGAGCGCCATCGTGGTATCCACGGGGCTGCTCTGCCCGTCCTGGGGGATGTGGATGGCGCCGACCAGGTCGTCGGTCCGCAGCAGCGGCCACAGCTCGCGCACCTCGTCGAGGTCGAGGACGCGGGCGTCCACCCCGACGGTCCTGGCCATGGACAGACCCCGGAGGATCTCCTCCCAGCGCTCCTGGTCGGTCGCGACGGAGATCGACCCGCACGTGCGGTAGCCCGTCGCCTGGCCGGTCTCCTCCTCGAGGGACTCGAACAGCCGGGCGGAGTAGGTGGCCAGCCGCGTCAGGCTGTGATTGGACTTCAGCTGGGAGACCAACCCGGCGGCGTGCCAGGTCGTCCCACCCGTCAGCTGCCCCTGTTCGAGCACCAGCACATCGGTCACCCCACGCTGCGCGAGGTGATACGCGACGCTGCACCCGATGATCCCACCCCCGACGACCACCACCTGTGCGCGATCGGGCAGTTCCACGAGCTACCTCCCATCACGGCGAGCCGCAGCGCCCCCACAGCCACCGGAGCTGTGACTGCTGCGTCGGGAGGGTGGTCCTGCGGCGGGGTCGTCGAACCGGAGCACGCCATGCCACCCAGGGAACCGAGGTTATGCGAGGGCGTGGCGGTCACGTTCCTGCTCCTGCGCGCCGGCGCACGACGGAACATCGGCCTTCCCCCGGATGCCAACGTTGGTCGCTCGCCACGCTGGTTGCTCGCGCACCGTCGGGGGACCTGTGCCTTCCAGGGTGCGCGAGCAACGGGCCGCGGGCCGGGGGCAACGGGCCGCGGGCCGGGGGCAACGGGTCGCGGGTTGGGGGCAACGGGTCGCGGGTTGGGGGCAACGGGTCGCGGGTTGGGCTGGTGGCGGGCCGGGAGCAACGGGCCGCGGGCCGGTCGGCGCAGGGTTCGGGGACTTGGTCCCTATAAGGGCAGCCTTACCTAGGTGAAGCTTCCCTCAGGCGGCCATCCGGCGCCGCCGGCTCCCGGATCGAGCACCAACATGACCTTGGACGTCGTGCCGCTGCGTACCCCCGTGCGCGTGGCCACCCTCACGATGCCCGCCATCGACCAGCGTCGCCTCACCGAGCTCGGCCTCCGCCACGGCGCGCGGGTCGAGGTGCTGCGTCGCGGCCCCTTCGGTGGTCCGCTGGCGCTGCGGGTCGCTGACGGCGGCCTGCTCGCCCTGCGTCGCGCCCAGGCCGCGCGGATCGTCGTCGCCGAGGAGGTCGAGCGTGGCTGAACGCCGTTTCCGCCGGCCCGGTCGGACCCCGCGGGCACGTGTCGCCCTGGCCGGCAACCCCAACGTGGGCAAGTCCAGCCTGTGCAACCAGCTCACCGGGGGCCACCAGCACGTCGCGAACTGGCCGGGCAAGACCGTCGAGCGCCACGTCGGCGTCTGCCACCTCGGCGGTGTCGACGTCGAGGTGGTGGATCTGCCGGGCACCTACAGCCTGGCGGGCACGTCCCCGGAGGAGCTGGTGGCGGCCGAGGCCTTGACCGACCCCGACCTCGACGCGGTCGTGGTCGTGCTCGACAGCACGAACCTGGAGCGCAACCTCTACCTCGCCACCCAGGTCGCTGAGCTCGGCCGACCGATGGTGGTCGTGCTGAACCTCACCGACGCCGCCGCCCGGGACGGCTTCCTGCTCGACGACCGCGCGCTCGCAACTGCCCTCGGAGCCCCCGTGGTGCGGACGGTCGCGCGGACCGGCGTCGGGCTCGACGACCTCCGTTCGGTGCTCGCCTGCCTGGTCGGGACGGGCCTCGGCATCCGGGGGGAGGTCCCGGCATGACGCAGCCACAGCCCTGCGAAGGGGTCGTGCCGACCCTGCCGGTCGACTACGGCGCCGCGGTCGAGACCGAGCTCGCCGAGCTCGCCCGGCAACTCGCCGGCCTCGACCTCGACGGCCGTGCCGATGCCCGCTGGTGGGCGCTCCGGCTGCTCGAGGACGAGCCGGTCGCCCGGGAACTGGTTGCCGCCGCACCCGGCGGTTCGGCAGTGGTCGCCGAGGCCGCCGCCGCTGCCGAGCGGATCCGGGTGGCGAGCGGGGTCCCGGCCGCGCTCGTGCTCGCCGACCGGCGCTACGACTGGGCCCACGAGGTGGCCACGGCCTGCCTCCGCCGCGAGATCGTGCCGCGGTCGTCGACCGATCGCCTGGACGAGGTCCTCACGAACCGGTGGCTCGGGGTGCCGATCTTCCTGGGCTTGATGTGGCTGACCTTCACGCTCGTCGTCGAGGTCGCCGACCCCTTCATCGGTTGGATCGAGGAGCTCACCGAAGGCCCGCTCGCGCGCCTGGCCGGTGCGGCCATCGGCGCGGTCGGCCTCGGTGACACCTGGGTGGAGGCCGCGCTGGTCGACGGGCTGCTGGCCGGGATCGGCGCCGTGCTGGTGTTCCTGCCCGTGCTGACCCTGCTCTACCTCGCCCTCGGGGTGCTCGAGGACTCCGGCTACATGGCCCGCGCGGCGTTCCTGCTGGACCGGGTCATGGCGCCGATCGGGTTGTCCGGCAAGAGCTTCCTGCCGCTGCTCCTCGGCTTCGGGTGCAACGTGCCGGGGGGGTACGCGACCCGGGTGCTGGACCAGCGCCGGGACCGGATCATCACCGGCCTGCTGCTGCCCTTCGTGTCCTGCGCCGCCCGGCTGCCGGTCTACGTGCTGCTGGCCACCATCTTCTTCACCCAAGCCTCGGGCACGATCGTGTTCGCGATGTACCTGCTGAGCATCGCCGCCGTGCTGGTGCTGGGTGCCGTGCTCGACCGCGTGGTGCTGCGCGGCGAGCGGAGCAGCTCGTTCATCCTCGAGCTGCCGGCCTACCGACGCCCTGGCCCGCGGGTGCTCGGGCGCTACGTCGGGCTGCGCGTCGGCGCGTTCATCAAGGAAGCCGGTCCGGTCATCCTCGCTGGCGCGGTCGGGGTCTGGCTCCTGCTCTCGATCCCGGTCGGTGGCAACGGCTCCTTCACCGACACCGACCTCGACGACAGCGCCTTCGCCGCGACCTCTCGCGTCGTGGCCCCGACGCTGGCTCCGGCTGGCCTCGGCAGCTGGGAGGTCACCGGCACCCTGCTGACCGGCATGGTCGCCAAGGAGATCATGGTTGCCTCCTTCTGGCAGGTCTTCGACGTCGAACCACCCGAGGAGCCCGAGGAGACGCCGAGGCTGCGTGAGGACCTCGCCGAGGTCGGGGCCGGTTTCCTGGTCGCGACCCGGGACGCCGCGCTGGCCGTGCCGGCCATGGTCGGTCTCGAGTTCAGGGGCGAGGAGGCTGACGACGACATCAGCGGTCTCGCCGCCCCGGTCCGCGCCGGACTCAGCGACTCCAGCGGCGGCCACGCTGGCGTGGCGGCACTGGCGCTGATGGTGTTCGTGCTGCTGTACGTGCCCTGCTTCGCCACCATCGGGGCGCTGCGCCAGGAGCTCGGCGGTCGTTGGGCGCTGGTCTCGGTCGCGCTCAGCCTGAGCATCGCCTGGATCGCCGCCACACTGGTCTTCCAGACGGGCCGGCTGCTCGCGATCCTGCTGGGCGGGGGGTGAGCCACGATGCTGCTCGCCCTGCGTGAGGCCGTCGCCGAGGCCGAGGGTGCCAGCCTGGATCTGGGTGCCCTCGCCCGCCGGGTCGACGCGGACCGTGAAGTGGTCCACGCCGCGCTGCTCCACGCGGTCGAACGGGGCTGGCTGACGGGCGTCGAGGTGGCCTGCCTTCCGGTGGGCTGTGGGAGCTCGGGCTGCACACCCGAGCCGACCCGGGCGGCGTGCCGCCGGTGTCCCCTGGCCCGCTGACATCCCCGCCGGGGGATCGCGTCGCAGTCGCGTCACCCGCCGCTGCGGACCACGCGGCGCCAGCGATCGGACGCGATGGAACCACCAGCATGCAATGGGTGGTGGCCCGCATTCGTCCTCCTCTGTACGGCGGGGAAACGCCGCCGTACCGCACCACGACAAGGAGGACATCGTGACGACCATGACGGTCCGCAACGGCATCGACCTCGATCGGCTCCAGGCGACCGCCGAGGCGCTCGGGACCGATGCGGAGCTCGGCCACTTCACCTTCCGAGCCGGCAGTCGCTGGGAGGACGGCACCCACAACATCGGCACGATCGGACGGTTCACGCACGCCGGTGAGCTGGACGACAGCCGCACCGAGAGCTTCCGGCTCGAGGGCGACGAGCCACCGGTCCTGCTCGGCAACAACCACGGCCCCAACGCCGTCGAGCTGGTGCTGCAGGCCCTGGGCTTCTGCTACGCGGTCGGCTACATCGCCAACGCTGCCGCGCGAGGCATCGAGGTCACACGGATGGAGTACGAGGTCGAGGGTGACCTCGACGTCCGGCCCTTCCTCGGTCTCGAGGGTCCGCGACCGGGCTTCACCGAGATCCGGGTGACCGGCCGCGTGGCCAGCCCGAACGCCACCGATGAGCAGCTCACCGAGCTGTGCCAGTACGTCCAGGACACCTCACCGGTCCGTGACGTCCTGGCCAACCCCGTGCCCGTGCACACCTCGCTGGAGATCGACTGAGCACTGGACGGTCGGACCGTCCTGCTCCACGATGGGGTCGATGGTGGGAGCGCTGAGGCCGAGCGAACGAGCGGCACTGCGGCAGCTCGCGCGCAACGAGCTGCCGCGGCTCTACGCGCTGGCGCGCCGACTGGGCGGGGTCGACCCGGAGGACCTGGTGCAGGAGAGCCTGCTGCGAGCGTGCCGCTCGTTCAGTTCGCTCCGTGATCTCCAGGCCGGTCCGAAGTGGCTGACCACGATCCTGACCAACACCTGGCGGGACTGGCTCCGCAAGGACCTCCGGGAACCCGACGAGGTTCCCGTGGAGGAGGACGGCCCGTTCTCCCTGTACCACATCATCGAGGAGGAGGATCCCTTCCCCTACTCCGACACCCTCCATGTGGACGTGCTCGGGGCCTTCTCCGAACACGACGTCCGGGAGGTGCTGCACCGCGTGCCGCCGCGGTACCGGGTCGCGCTGGTCCTGCGCTACATCGAGGGCTACTCCGCCACCGAGGTCGCCGAGATGCTGGAGCGGCCGCCCGGCACGGTGATGTCGCAGCTCCACCGCGCCAGGCAGCGCTTCGAGCGCGAGATGTGGAGCTACGCCGGCGAGTCCGGCCTGCTGGCGGGGGCGACCGCCGGTGAGCGACCCGGCCGCGGGCAGGTGAGCTCGTGACCCCCCCGGTCGGGTGCGATGAGGCCGTTCGCCGGCTGTGGGAGTTCCTCGACGGCGGCCTCGACGAGCGCGACCACCGACGGGTCGAGGAGCACCTCGCCTGGTGCCTGCGGTGCTGTGGCGAGGTGGCCTTCGCACGGGAGCTGCGGGGACTGCTGCGGACCCGCACCGGTATCACGCTGCCGGACGAGGCCAGGAACCGCATGGAGCGCTTCATCGACGAGCTGGGTGAGGAGACCGAGGAGAGGAGCTGCCCGTGACCCGAGGCGAACCCGGAGCTGATCTGCTGTTCCAGGCCGAGATCCGGGAGGTGGTCCGCACCGCGTACCGCGACATCCCAGCGGGTGCCGGACCGGTCCTCGCGGAGCGCCTCTACCGGCGGGAGGTGGTGGGCACGCTGCCCTCGGCCGCCGTCACCTGGGCGCTGGGGGTGGGGGACCCCGTGGCCGCGGCCGACCTGGCACCCGGCGAGGTGGTACTCGACCTCGGGTGCGGGGGTGGCATCGACACGGTCCTCGCCGCCCGTGCGGTCAGCGGGGAGGGTCGCGTCATCGCCCTCGACCTGCTGCCGGAGATGTGTGAACGCACCAGGGCAGCGACCGAAGCTGCCGGGCTCGCCGCTCGATGCGAGGTCGAGGTCGGCGAGATGGAGGACCTGCCGCTCCCCGATCAGTCCGTCGACGTGGTCATCAGCAACGGCGTCCTGAACCTCTCGCCGCGCAAGAGCCGGGCACTGGCCGAGGTGGCTCGGGTCCTGCGCCCCGGTGGCCGCCTGTGTGTCGCCGACCTCGTCGTCGAAACCGACCTCCCGCCCGAGGTGCTGGGCAGTCCGGCGGCGTGGGCCGGGTGCATCGCCGGTGCGGTCTCGGAGCGGGTGCTTCGCCGCAAGCTCGCCCGAGCCGGGCTCGTTGACATCGATGTCGCGGGCCACCGGGGGTTCAGCCTCGACGAGGTCGGGCTCTACCCCCTGTTCACGCCCGAGGTCATGGAGCTCCTGCGCCAGTTGCTCCCACGTGAGGTGCAGCAACAGGTCGCCCTCAGCGTCATCGCCCGGTGCCGTCGCCCGGAAGGAGCGGACGACACCCCGTTGGCCGCCCCCTCAGTGGCCATCTCCGGCGCGACGCCCCTGGCGGCGATCGCCCCCGATGCCGTCGAGGCGCCCGGGGTGACCGTGCGCCACCTCAAGGGGGTCGAGGACGCGCAGCTCAAGGTCCTGGACGTCGAGACGGGCGGCTCGACGCCCCATCACATCCATGCCCACGCCCACGAGGGGGTCGTGATCTCCGGTCGGGGACGGTTGCGGCTCGAGGGCGGTGATCAGCTGATCGGTCCGGGCGATGCCTTCTCTATCGCCCCGCGAGAGCCCCACGCGATCGCCAGCGCGGCCGATGAGCCGTTGCGGTTCGTGTGCATGGACTGCCTGTTCGACTGAACGGACCGTGCGTCGTCCGGACGTCGGGTGACGGCATCACTCGCACCTGCAATGGCCACGCCAGTGGGGGCGTCCTCGGTGGTGTGGGGAGCGTGGGCAAGCGACGGCCGGACCGCGGCCGCACCACTCGCTCCTCACCGAGAGGATCATCATGCGCAGGATCACCGTGATCGTCGCCGCGCTGCTGCTCGCGATGAGCATGCTGTCGAGCAGTGCGTTGGCCATGCAACCGCCCGCGCCCCAGGCTCAGCACCTGTTCGGCTGCCCGGACCCCGTCAGCGGACACCCGGGGGCAGCCGGGCTCGTCGACGCGACACCGCAGGTCGTCGGACTGACGGGCAACCCCCAGCCGACCGCGTGGAACGCCGTGGTGCGCGCGGAGCCGATCGAGCTCGGCGAGTGCGACTAGGCCCGTCGAACCCGGACCCCCGGGCCCACGGTCACGGTCGAGAGCGACAAGCCACGGTCGATGGGAGGTGGCCGCGACCGATGTTCGCCTCCGGAGCGGGCATGCTGAACGCAGGTGACGCTTCGGGACGGGTCCGGTGGGTCCGGGTCCACGAGCGACGGTCACCGCCGACGACGAGGTGTGGTGATGTCGATGATCGAGGACGGGCGGACCAGCGGCCGCCGGCGCTCCACCGCGTCGGCGGCCGTCCTGTGCACGGCCGTGGTCCTGGCGGTGATGACCGTCGTGCTCCCCGGCGCCGTGGCCCAGGAAGCCGATGAGGTCGGGGACGTCGACGCCGGGCGGCAGGTGTTCGGGAGCAGCTGTGCCGCCTGCCACGGCGCGACCGCCGAGGGCCGAGGTGACGCGCCCTCTCTGATCGGGGTGTACGACCACCACACGCTCGATGAGGTCGAGACCATCATCCGTCAGGGCCGAGGTCGCATGCCGGCGTTCGACGCGACGTTGAGCGACGCCCAGATCGACGACGTGATGGCCTTCCTCGCGGTGGCTCCAGACGACGACGAGGTCGCGCCGGGGCACGGGCCCCGTATGGACAGGTGGAGGGACGGCATGATGTGGAACGGAGCCGGCGCAGGGTTCATGGTGGTCTGGATGGTCTTCGGGCTGCTGCTGATCGTCTTGCTCGTGGTGGGCATCGTCTGGCTCGTCCGCCAGGTGTCCTCCAACGGCGGCCGTCCAAGCGACCATCAACCTCCATCGGCATCGGGTTCGGGATCAGGATCGGCACGCGAGGAGCTCGACCGTCGCTACGCCCGGGGAGAGATCAGCCGCGAGGAGTACCGGGCCATCCGCGGCGACCTGGAGAGCTGACAGGCGGCTCCGACCCGCGAGGCGATCGAGCCGGGTTTCGCCACCGCGCCGCGACGACGCCACGACGACGCCACGACGACGCCACGACCAGGTCGAGCTCCTCGTCGATCCTGGAGCGCTGGCACCCGCAGCAGGTGCCCGTCACGCCGGCACGATCCGGACGTGGCGCAGGTTCTCGGTGGCGCGGGAGCGCAGACGCGACCGGTGCCAGCCGAGCAGCAGCTCGACCCGCCCGGCCGCGGCGGGCTCGACCCCCCGGAGCTCGAGCCGGCCAGCGGCGTTGGACACGGTGAGGATCCCACCGACCTCTTCGAACGCCGCTCGCGAGCCCGCCACTGGTAGCTGGTCGGGAACGTCGTTGCGCAACCCGACCCTGAGCACCCGCTGATCGGTCAGCAGCAGCACCTGGCGTCGCCGGCCGTCGACCTCCAGCCCCACGGCCGTGCCGAGCAGCACCTCCTCAGCAGCGAGGTGGTGACTGGTCCTGCGCAGCACGCGATCAGTCCGGCTCATGGGAGGGAGTATCGGCGCGTGAGGTCGGACGGTTGACCACCATCTCCTGGCTCGGTCGTCACTGGCCGTGCGGCGCGGTCACTCCTCGACGAGCGGGGTGAGCAGCTGGGGCTCGCGGCCGTCGCTGAGGTGGACGACCGGGACAGCCACGTCCGCGGGGCGCTCCCGTACCAGCACGCCGTCGACGACGCAGCCGTCGAGCGAGACCTGGCCGCCGATGGCCATCACCTGGTCCATCGCCTGGTCGAGCAGGGTCGCGTCAACCTCCAGCGCAGTGACGTTCGCCGCGCCGAAGCGGCTGCGCGCGTCGGTGATCAGCTGGCTGACGATGGTCATCGCGGTGGCATCCATGCGGGCAACCCTACGCCCTGCTGCGACCACCGCGCCAACCGCTGCGCCGGCGTGCGGTCCCTGCAGCCGTGCTCAGGCCGCCAGTGGGAGGGCGTAGCGCCAGATCGCAGTGACATGGGCAGCAACGCCGAAGACCACCAGCACGTGGAACACCTCGTGGAACCCGAACCAGTCGGGCCACGGGTTCGGGGCCCGCCGGGCGTACACGATGCCACCGATCAGGTAGATCGCGCCTCCCGTGAGGATCAGGAGGAGCCCGTGCAGTGGGAGCACGTCGATGACCTCGAACAGCGGGATGGACGCCAGCGCCCCGAAAGAGGCGTAGGCCGAGACCGTCAGCCACCTCGGCCCCTTCAGGGGCGACGCGGCGATGATCGACCCCACGATCGCGATCGTCCAGGCGATGACCAGGCTCCACGTGCGCCACGCACCGGTGAGGGTGTGCACCGCCACCGGCGTGAAGCTCGCAGCGATGAACAGTTGGATCATCGCGACGTCGGCCCGGGCGAGCTGTCGCGCGACGCGAGCCGGCCAGCGAGGGAGGTGGTACAGCCCCGAGGTGGTGAACAACCCGATCAGGGCGGCGCCGAACACCGCGACGCTCAGCCGGGGAAGACCTGGGGAGGCGGCCCGCCACAGCAGCACGGCGACGACCACAGCCGCGGGCGCGGCGAGGCTGTGCACCACCCCTCGTAGGCGTGGCTTGGTCGTCAGGGCTGGCTCGTGGCCCGTGAGCTGGGTGCGCTGCACGTGACTCACCTCCTCCCAGCCGTGGTGGTCGCGTCGGCGCTCGGGGCCGGTGGCACCCCGGTGCGGGGGCACCCTACCGCCTGGTCGCCTCTGGCCGGTGGTCGGGCGGTGGTGGCCGCGGTTCCGCGCCCCCCGCCGGCCCAGGGGTCCGTGGGGACCTGGCTGGGAAAGTCGCTGCTCAGGGGCCTTCGCCCCGTGCGTCGGCGGTCGGTGCACCTAGCGTGAACTGGTCGAGGAAGCGACGATGACCTCTTGGCCGTCCGAGGGCCCGCTGCTGTGGGCCCTGATCGTCGGCGGCGTGGTGCTGCTGCTGATCTACGCGGCTCTGCTGTGGGACATCAGCCGCAGCGAGGTGCGGCACCTACCGCGCTGGATGTGGGCCCTCATCGTGGTCCTCATCACCTTCCCGATCGGGGCGCTCGCCTACCTCGTCGTCGGCCGAGTGCCCGCGTCGGAGTCGGCCCGGGCCGGCGCGGGGTCGGGGTCGGCCCAGGCACCCGCTGCATCCCACAGCGGAGAGGTCACGCTCCACCCGCCGGCACCGCCCGAGGCCGTCGCGGCGGCGCCCCCGCAGCACCTCGACGAGGTGCCCGCGGTGATCTCGACGCGCGAGCTCACCAAGAGGTACGGGGAGACCCTGGCGCTCGACCGCGTCGATCTCCGCGTTCCCAGGGCGGCGACCTACGGGCTGATCGGGCCGAACGGTGCCGGGAAGACCACGATGCTGTCGATCCTCGCCGGACTGCGGCAGCCGACCTCCGGGGAGCTCACGCTCGGCGTCGACCGTCGGCGGATCGCGGTGCTGGTGGACACGCCGCTGTTCGAGCCCTGGTTGACGGCCCGCGAGGTGGTCGACCTGGCACGTCGGCTGGTGGCGCCCGACGCCGACCGGACCGACGTCGACCGGTCACTGGCCGAGGTCGGGTTGTCCGACGCCGCCGACCGGCGTTGCGGGGGCTTCTCCCGCGGCATGCTCCAGCGACTGGGCCTGGCGACGTGCCTGGTCGGCGATCCCGAGGTGCTGATGCTGGACGAGCCGTCCTCGGCGCTGGACCCGGCCGGCCGCCGGGAGGTGCTGGACCTCATCGGCCGGCTGGCGCGTTCGACCACCGTGGTCCTGTCCACCCACATCCTCGCCGACGTCCAACAGGTCTGCGACGTCGTCGGGGTGATCGACCACGGGCGGCTGAGGTACCAGGGGCCGATCGCCGAACTGCTCGCCAGGACCTCGTCGGCCTACAGCGTCCACGTCCGCGGGGACGCCGCCGGGCTGGTCGCCGCGCTCCAGGCGGCGCCGTGGGTGCAGGGGGTGGAGGAGCTCGCGCCCGGCCGGCTGCGCCTGGTCACCGATGACGCGCCACGTGCCGAGCAGGCCCTACCGCGACTGGTCGCCGACCACGGACTGGCCCTGGTCTCGAGCAACCCGGCGACGGATCTGGAGACCGCCTTCCTGGAGCTGACGAGATGAGCCTGTGGCGGCTGGAGATGCTTCGGATGGTCCGGACCCACCGGTGGGCCCTCGTGGTCGGCGTCTACGCGCTGTTCGGGGTGCTCGGTCCCGTCACGGCCCGCTACCTCAACGAGATCGTGGCCAACTTCGCGGGTGAGGTCACGATCATCATGCCCGATCCTCGGCCCGTCGACGGTGTCCTGCAGTTCGTGTCGAACACGACACAGCTCGGTCTGCTGGCGGTCGTGATCGTGGCAGCCAGTGCGCTGGCCATCGACGCCCGCTCGGAGGTGGCCGCGTTCCTGCGCACCCGAGTGTCGCACCCGGCGGCCCTGCTGTGGCCCCGCTACGTGGTGGTCACCGCGACCGCGGTGGCGGCGTTGGTGGTCGGGACCGCGGTCGCGTGGGTCCTCACCACGGTCCTGATCGGTGTACTCCCCGCGGGGGCGATGCTGGTAGGGACCGCCCTCGGCGCGCTCTACCTCGCCTTCGCGGTGGCGGTGCTGGCCGCGGCCGGCGCCGTCACGCGGGGGATGCTGCCCACGGTGTTCGCCGCCCTCGCCGTGCTCATCGTGCTGCCGATCCTGGGCGTCCTGCCCCCGGTCCAGCCGTGGCTGCCCAGCCACCTGGTCACCGCGGTGGTTGCCCTGGTTGACGGGGAGCCCGCCCGGGAGTACCTGCGGGCCGTCGGGGTCACGATCGGCGTCACCCCGCTGCTGCTGGTCCTGGCAGCACGTGGCCTCGAGCGGCGCGAGCTGTGACCCGTCGGGCCGGTGCGATGAGCCGCTCGGCTTCGCAGGGTCGAGCGGGCGACGGGCTGGTCAGCGGTGGGCGCGGTTCACGGCGCTGACGATCGCCTGCAGCGACGCGGTGACGATGCTCGGATCGACGCCCACTCCCCACAGGGTCCGGCCTTCGATGTCGCACTCGATGTAGGAGGCGGCGGTCGCGTCGTCGCCGGCGGACATCGCGTGCTCGGCGTAGTCCAGCACGGCCACCTCGACGCCGTGGCTGGCCAGCGCGTCGCAGAACCCTGCGATGGGGCCGTTGCCCTCGCCCTTCAGCGTCACCGGCTGGTCGCGGTCGAGCAGGTCGACCCACAGCTGGTCGATGCCCCCGTCCAGTGCGATGTGGCGGCTGGCCACCAGGCGGAACCGTCCCCAGGGATCGCTCGCGGAGGGCAGGTACTCGTCGGCGAAGATGCCGATCATCTCCGCTGAGGTGACCTCGCCGCCCTGACTGTCGGTGCGGGTCTGGATGACGTGGCTGAACTCGATCTGGAGGCGTCGCGGTAGGTCGAACTGGTGGTCGTTCTTCATCACGTAGGCGACCCCACCCTTGCCCGACTGCGAGTTGACGCGGATCACGGCCTCGTAGGTCCGGCCGACGTCCTTCGGGTCGATCGGCAGGTAGGGGACGTCCCAGGTCATCTCCGCGACGGCGATGCCGGCCGCTGCCGCATCACGCTCCAGCGCCTCCAGCCCCTTCTTGATCGCGTCCTGATGGCTGCCGGAGAAGGCGGTGTAGACCAGGTCGCCACCCCAGGGGTGCCGCTCCGGGACCGGCAGCTGGTTCGCGTACTCCACGGTGCGGCGGATGCGGTCGAGATCGGACAGGTCGAGCATCGGGTCGATCCCCTGGCTGAACAGGTTCATGCCCAGGGTGACCAGGCACACGTTGCCCGTGCGCTCGCCGTTGCCGAACAGGCAACCCTCGACCCGGTCGGCTCCGGCCATCATGCCGAGCTCGGTGGCGGCCACGGCCGTGCCCCGGTCGTTGTGGGGGTGCAGCGACAGCACGATCCGGTCGCGGTTCGGGAGGTTGCGGTGCATCCACTCGATCGAGTCGGCGTAGATGTTGGGGGTCGCCATCTCCACGGTCGCCGGAAGGTTCAGCACGATCGGGCGGTCGGTGGTCGGTTCGATCACCTCCATCACCGCGCCACAGACCTCGGCGGCGAACTCCAGCTCGGTCCCGGTGTAGGACTCGGGGGAGTACTGCCACAGGACGTCGGTGCCGGGGGTGAGGACGTCGGCGTACTTGCGGGCGGTCGTCGCGCCGCGGACGGCGATGTCGCGGATGTCGGCGCGATCGAGTCCGAAGACGACCCGGCGCTGGGTGACCGAGGTCGAGTTGTAGAAGTGGACCATCGCCCGCTCCGCACCGACCAGTGACTGGAAGGTGCGCTCGATCAGCTCGTCTCGGCACTGGGTCAGCACCTGGATGACCACGTCGTCGGGGATCAGGTCCTGCTCGATCAGGCGCCGGACGAAGTCGAAGTCGGTCTGGCTGGCCGCGGGGAAGCCGACCTCGATCTCCTTGAAGCCCATCCGGACCAGCAGCTGGAACATCTCCAGCTTGCGTTGGCCGTCCATCGGGTCGATCAGCGCCTGGTTCCCGTCGCGCAGGTCGACCGCCGCCCACCTCGGGGCGCGTTCGATCCGCCGGGACGGCCAGGTGCGGTCGGGGAGGTCGACCGTGACCTGCTCGTGGTAGGGCCGGTAACGGTGCAGCGGCAGCCCGGACGGTCGTTGCTGAGGGGTCCAAGCTCGTGCGGTGGCGCTCATCTGAAGGTTGCTCCTGCGCTGGCGGTGACGTTCGGCGTGACCGGCAACGCGGGACCCCCGCGGCGAGGATGCCGGCCTACCCGACCCCGCCGCGGCGACGAAGGAGCAGCAGTCCGTCACAGCGCATGGCGCGCAGCATACGGACTCGCGGTGCCGTGGTCACCTGTGCTCCAGTTCGGCCTCCTCGCAGGGCAGCACCTCCAGCAACCCCAGCCGCCGGTGCCGGCGCAGGGCGGCGAGGTCGTCCGGTGCCACCTGCCGCCCGATCGTGCGCACGTGTCGAGGCAGCCGGTGCGGAGCGGCGCGTGGGGCGCCGAGGTTCAACCCAGCGCCGCGGTCAGCAGCTCACGGAGATCGGCCTCGAAGGCCTCTGGGTCGCTGTTCCACTCCCGGACGTGATCGGTGTCCGAGTACTCCACGTAGGTCGCCTGTGAGCCGAGCAGCGCGGCGAGCTCGCGGCTCGGCTCGATCGGGATGGTCGTGTCGGCGGTGCCGTGGGTGATCAGGATCGGGACGTCCCTGGGGAGCTCCTCCACCCGGTCGGCGTGCTCCACCTGGGAGAAGTCCAGGCCCGAGCGCCAGGTGGAGATCCAGCGGGTGCTGGTCAACAGCGGCGGGATGACCGCCTCGGGGATGCCCCGGTTGCGCGCCTGGAGGTCCAGGGTCGCGCCGAGCGAGACCAACGGTGAGATGAGCACGGCACCCGACACCCGGTCCGCGTGGTCCGAGCGGCGGAGCAGTGACAGGGCGATGGAGCCTCCCTGGCTGTAGCCGGCCAGCACGACCTCGCTCGCCCCCTCCACCTCGACGAGGTACTCGATCGCGGCCTCGAGCTCCAGCCACTCCCGCTCACCGTAGAAGCCGTAACCGTTGGGGTCGGCGGGGGCATCGGGATCGTTGCGCACCGAGATGGTCAGCGACGGCAGCCGCAGCTCGTCGAGGACCGGTAGCAGCCGGTTGCCCTCGCTCAGGCCGCCTCCACGACCGTGGATGATCACGACCCAGGTCTCGTCGGTCTCCGCCCGGCGGGGCACGACGCGCCAGCCCGGCAGCTCGCCGAGGTCGCTGGCCACCGAGATCGTGTCGAAGGGCAGTCCGAGCGTGGTCGCCGGGTCGCCGAAGAAGGCGTCGACCGACGTCGCCACGCGCTCCCCGACCGCCGGCCACTCGCCGTCCAACAGGGTGGTGGTGCGCGTCGTGGTGTCGAGGTCGCGCTCCAACTCGCCGTTGGCCAGCAGCAACCCGGAGTCGGACACCAACGCCACGGTGAACAGCCCGAGGTCGCCGTCGGTCGCCGCCAGGGTCACGCTGCCGGCCTCGGCATCGGAGGCGGTGACCGTCACCTCCGGGACCGGGACGTAGGGTGGTGGGGCCGGGAGGAGCTGGTCGCTGTAGTACCCCCCGCCGGCCCCGAGCCCGAGTACGAGCAGTACCGAGACCGGGAGGGCGACCCAGAGCAGGATCCGGCGCACGGTGGTTCCCCAGCTGGTGGCGTGACGTCGAGGGTTCACCGCCCCGGCCCCCGTGCTCCACCGGTGCGGCTCCAGAACGTCCGTACCATAGGTGGTGGGTCGGTGCGAACGCGATAACGGTTGCCGTTCCGGTGGTTCGCGGTCACCCGGTGTCACCGGGCGTCGAGGGGTTCGGAGGACGGATGAGTGGGACCCTCAGCGTGGTGGCGACGCCGATCGGCAACCTCGGCGATCTCAGCGAGCGTGCCAGGCAGGTGCTGACGACCGCTGACCTCGTGCTGGCCGAGGACACCCGGCACACCGGTCGGCTCCTGGCGCACCTCGGCAGTGACGTTCCGCAGCGCTCCCTGCACGAGCACAACGAGGAGGAGCGCATCGGGGAGGTCCTGGCCCGGTTGGAGGCCGGGGATCACCTCGCCCTGGTGTCCGACGCGGGGACCCCCACCGTCTCCGACCCCGGGTACCGATTGCTCGCCGCCTGCGCCGAGGCCGGTGTCACCATCGTGCCGATACCGGGCGCGTCCGCGTTGCTGGCTGCGCTCGTCGCCTCGGGACTGCCCACCGACCGGGTCGCCTTCGACGGTTTCCTGCCCCGCAAGGGTGCGGCCCGTCGGGCACGTCTGGCTGAGCTCGCCCGCGAACCGCGCACCGTCGTGCTCTACCTCTCGCCCCACCGGGCCGCCGCCGACCTGCGCGACCTGGCCGAGTCGCTCGGAGAGCAGCGGCGGGCCGCCCTGTGCCGCGAGCTGACCAAGCTGCACGAGGAGATCCGCCGCGGCAGCCTGGGAGAGCTCGCCTCCTCCGCGGCCGACGGGGTGCGTGGGGAGGTGACGCTGGTCATCGCCGGCGCCGAGGATGACCCGGCCGCGGCCGCCGGGGGCCCGGACCTCGACACCCAGGTCGCCGAGGTGGCGGGGTTGGTGGCTGCCGGGAGCGGGACCAAGGACGCCGTCGCGGAGGTCGTCGGGCGGCACGGCGGGTCGAAACGCGTGCTCTACCAGGCGGTCCTCGATGCCCGCGCCGCTGCGCGTGACGCCTGATCCGCAGCGCTGAGCTCCGGGATCGACAGCGGCCGGGGCGCGGACAGCGCACGCTCCCCGGTGGCCGAGGCAACCTGCGGGCGGCATCGTGCGTCTGCAGGGGTGAGGGCACCCGGGTGGCGCGCCGCTCCCACACGATGAGGTTGCAGGAGGGCACCGTGCTCACGATCGTCCGGGCCGCGGTGGACGAGCGGTCGTTCGCAGCCGTCTTCAGCGCCCACCATCGCGACGCCGTGCGGTTGGCCTACCTGCTCACCAGCGATGCCGCGCAGTCCGAGGACATCGTCGGCGAGGCCTTCGCCAAGGTGTACGTGCGGTGGAAGCGGGGGGAGGTCCGTGACGTCGGCGCGTACCTCCGTCGAGCGGTGGCCAACGAGGCCAACTCCAAGCTCCGGCGGCGCTACCTCGAGCGGCGCGAGGCCGGGCGCCAGCGGGGTGACGAGCGTGGGGTGCGACTGATCGACGAGCAGGCGGCCGACCGTGACGAGGTCTGGTCGGCACTGGGCCACCTGCCCGCACGGCAACGGCAGGCCGTGGTGTTGCGGTACTACGAGGACCTGTCCGAGGCCGAGACCGCCGAGGTGCTGGGCGTGTCGGTCGGGACGGTGAAGTCCCAGGTCTCCCGTGGTCTGGCACGGATGCACACGCTGCTGGAGCAGCCGACGAGCGAGTCCCTACCGGGAGGTGAGCGGTGATGACCCCCATCGAGGATCGTCTCCGCGCGAGCCTGCGCGATCGTGCCCAGGACGTCGAGGCGACGCCACACCTGTGGGCGGAGGTCGACCGGCGGGTCGCGCGCCGCCGACGCTGGACGGTCTCGTCCTGGGTCGCGGCGACGGCGGCCGCTGCGATCGCTGCGGTGGTCGTGGCCCCAGCGCTGCTCCCGGATGCCGCCGGACCCGAGATCGCCGACCGCCCCGGTCCGGTCGAGGAACCGGGGACCGAGGATGGTCCCGTTCTGCCCGCGCCGGGCGCGGTCGAGCCCGGACCCCTCCTCGTCGCCACGGACCGCCTGCTGCGTGTCCTGGATGCCGACGGCACCCCCCTGCGGGCGTTCGAGCTGCCCGAGGAAGGGGAGTCCACGATCACTGGTGTGTCGGTCCGGCCCGGGTCGACGGTCGCTGAGGTGACCGCGGCCGTGCTCACCACCGCGGAGGGCATGTACGACCTGCGGGTGCTGCGCTCCGAAGGGGAGGAACTGACGCTGCAGGTGGTCGACGAGCCCTCCTACCGTCCCGGCCAGGATGCGGGAGCGGGCCTGGTCGTCTCCGGTCCCGTCTGGGCTCCCGACGGCACGAGCCTCGCCTGGCTGGAGCAGGACGAGAGCGGCACCCGGCTCCGCACCATCGGCTGGGAGGATGGCCCCGGGACCGGGCTGCCTGCCACCGATCACGCCACCTTCGCGCTGGAAGAGGCGCCGCCGGAGCGGCTGGACCTCACGGACTGGGTCGCGGTCGAGCCGGGTCGCACGCTCATCCGTGCGACCAGCCGGACCGCCGGCGACCGGTGGTTCGAGCTCGCCGTGACGCGAACCGCGGACGGCGCCTGGTCGCTGGCGCCGGGCGCCACGCTCGATCCCGTCGGTGCACCGCCGAGCGACGACGGCCCGGTGCGTGCGCTCGCCGGAACGGTGGAGGACGGCGCGACCGTGACGCCCGCCTGGCTGGTCCGGGTCGGCGACGAGGGCCCGGTCGCGGTGTGGGCGGCCACGGGCGAGCCACGCCCGATCGCGCTGCCTGGCGCGCTCCTGGGACCTGACGGTGATCTCGTGCCGGCCTGGGCCGCGGAGGTCGAGGGCGGTCTCATCGTCGGCAACCGCCGCACCGCGTCGGCGGTGGTGGTCGGCGAGGGTGGTGACGTCAGGGAGTTCCCGGATCCGGTGGCCCACCTGTCCCCGATCCGGTGACGGTCAGCCACCTGGTGAGCCGGTCGGTAGGCTGCAGGAGCGCTCGCCGGACCTGGCGGGCGTTGCTGCGTCGGGGGCCCGACCGCATCGGCTCCGATAGCCACCTGACACCTCGGTGTCCATCCCTCGGTGTCCTCCCCGCTCCGAGCCCGATCCGTCAAGGGCGGTGAAGCCCAGTGCCGTACATCGACACCCACTGCCACCTCGACCACCACTTCGACCTGTCGGCGGCCGAGCAGGTCCGCCGCGCCCGGAACGCTGGTGTCACCACGATGATCACGGTCGGTACCGACATGGCCTCCTCGCTGCAGTCGCTGGAGACCGCGCGCCGCTTCGACGGGGTCCACGCCGCCGTCGGCATCCACCCCAATGACGCGATGGAGGC
This sequence comes from Nitriliruptoraceae bacterium, assembly GCA_003561535.1. Taxonomy (GTDB): domain Bacteria; phylum Actinomycetota; class Nitriliruptoria; order Nitriliruptorales; family Nitriliruptoraceae; genus T1Sed10-7. The sequence continues at coordinate 20,818 of PWWI01000044.1, read as the reverse complement.
CACGCCGCGGGTGCTGGAGGTCATCGAAGGTCTGGCAGCCGATCCCGCCTGCGTCGCCGTGGGTGAGACGGGGCTCGACTACTACCGCGACTACACGACCCCGGCACAGCAGGACGCGAGCTTCCGGGCGCACATCGACATCGCGAAGCGGACCGATCGGGCCCTGGTGATCCACTGTCGCGACGCCTGGGCGGACGTGCTCCGGGTGCTCGACGAGGAGGGGCCGCCGGAGCGGGTGGTGCTGCACTGCTTCTCCGGAGATGTCGAGGTGGTCGGGACCTGCAGCGAGCGCGGCTTCTTCACCTCTTTCGCCGGCAACGTCACCTTCAAGAACGCCGGCGCGCTCCGGGAGGCCGCGGCGGCGGTGCCGCGCCATCTGCTGCTGACGGAGACCGATTCCCCCTACCTGACCCCGCATCCCCACCGGGGCCGAGCGAACGATCCCTCGTACGTGGTGCTCACCCTGCGCACACTCTCGGAACTCCATGCTGTCCCGGAGCAGGAGTTGGCCGACCTCGTCGCGGCCAACGCGGCTCGGGCCTTCGCGTTGCCGCCGGAGACGCTCGGAACCTCACCTTGAACTGCGGAAACACAGCGGTGTGAGTCGTACGTAGGGCGGTTGAGCGACCCCGCAGCGTGGTGGTCGATCGGTGGTGGCGTGCCGATGCTGTGCCCGGCCGTTCCGGCCGTTCGTACATCTGGGAGTGGTACCGGTGCTCGGCAACGTGTCACCTTTCCTCTACATGAACACCAAAATCTTCCCCTCTACCGTGCTGCGACGTGCCCTTCTGGGCCTCGGCACGGCTGCTGTCATCGCTGTCGGTGCGCTCGCGGCGACCTCCGGGTCCGCTGCCGAGGTCCTCGCCGATGGTGAGCTCCACGAGGTGCGCGTCAGCAGGGACGCCACCGTCGCCGACGCCCTCGCCGCTGCCGAGATCGAACTGGCCGCTGCCGACGACGTTCAGCCCGATCTCGACACCGAGGTGGTGCGGGACCTGCGCGTCGTGGTGACCCGCGCGATCACCGTCGACGTGGTGGTCGACGGCGACGATCCGGTCACGGTCACCGCTCCGGTCGCCAGCGTCGACGGCGTGGTCCGGCTGGCCGGTCTGGACGGACTCAGGGACGAGGGCGCCGTGGCCACCCCGGCCTGGCAGGATCTCGTCCAGGACGGGGACGTCATCTCGATCCAGCGCCCCGTCGAGGTCGTCCTCGAGGTCGACGGTGATGAGCTCACCGTCGTCACCCTCGCCGCACAGGTCGAGCACCTGCTCCAACTGCACGACGTGGAGCTCGGTCCCGACGACCTCGTCACGCCCGCGGTCTGGGCGCCCCTGCGCGCGGACCAGACCATCACGGTCCAGCGGGTCGAGTACGTCGAGGACACCGAGGAGGTCGTCCTGGAGCACGACGAGGTGCGCCAGAACACGAGCTCCCTCAACCGCGGTCGTACCCGGGTCGATCAGGAAGGCCGGGACGGTCTCCGTCGCGACATCTACGAGGTGACCCTCGTCGACGGCGAGGAGACCGACCGCGAACTGGTCGACAGCGAGGTCGTCACCGAGCCGCGCGACCGAGTGGTGCTGGTCGGTACCCGCGTTCCCCCGCCGCCCCCCGCCAGAACCTCCACCGCTGGAACCTCGGCTGGATCCTCGGGTGGAACCTCGGTGTGGGACCGGCTCGCACAGTGTGAGTCCAGCGGCAACTGGCAGGCCAACACCGGCAACGGCTACTACGGAGGCCTGCAGTTCCTCCCCGCCACCTGGCGGAGCGTCGGTGGCTCCGGCCTGCCGCACCAGGCCTCCAAGGCCGAGCAGATCCACCGTGCCCAGATCCTGCAGCAGCGCTCGGGTTGGGGCCAGTGGCCCGCCTGCAGCCGCCGACTCGGCCTGCGGTGACCCTCCGCTCCTGACGGCATGGCCCCTGTCCGTTCGGGCACCCCTCCAGGTGCCCGGGGGGCAGGGGACGAGCCACCGTGATCGGTCACATCATGTCCTTCTCCCCACCGACCCTGCTACTCCGAGCCCTCCTGGGGCTCGGCGCCTTCGTCGTTGCGGCGGGCGGGCTGCTGGCGTTCACCGCCGGCGGGTCCGCGGTCGAGATCCTCGCCGACGACGTGCGTCACGAGGTCGACCTCTCCGAAGGGAACGTCGCCGACGCCCTGGCCCTGGCTGGTGTCGAGGTCGGGCCTGAGGACCTGGTGACGCCTGCTCCGTCGACCGAGGTCGAGGACGGGCTCCGGGTGGTCGTCACCCGGGCCATCACCGTCGACGTCGTGATCGATGACGACGCCCCCCGATCGGTGACCGCGCCGGTCGCGAGCGTGGGTGGGGCCCTGACCGCCGCGGACCTGCAGCACCTCCGTGACGAGGGCGCGGTCATCACTCCGACCTGGCGGGACGCGGTGCGCGACGGCGACACCATCACGGTCCGTCGACCGCTCGAGGTGGTCGTCGAGGTCGATGGTGACGAGCTCGCCGTCGTGAGCCTCGCGTCGGTCGTCGACGACGTGCTCAGCCTGAACGACGTCGAACTGGGTCCCGACGACCTCGTGCTGCCGCCGCCCTCGACCGTGCTCGAGGGTGACGGGACCATCGTGGTCCAGCGGATCGACTTCGAGGAGGAGGCCGAGGAGGTCGTCCTCCCGCACGAGGAGATCCGTCGTGACACGGACGAGCTCGAGCGTGGGACCTCCGAGGTGTCGCAGGAGGGCCGGGACGGGCTCCGGGTGGACCGCTTCCGCATCCGCTCCGTCGACGGCGAACCGGTCGGACGCGAGGTGCTCAGCCGCGAGGTCGTCACCCAACCGGAGGACCGGATCGTCCTCGTCGGCACGGCCGAGCCGCCGCCCCCGCCCCCGGCACCTTCGACGTCGTCGTCCTCGTCTTCTTCCTCCACGACCTCGTCGTCCTCGTTACCGCCGGAGCCCTCGGGCGTGCCCGGCATCGACGACCCCGTCTGGAACCGGCTGGCCGAGTGCGAGTCCAACGGCAACTGGTCGCTGGTGCACCGCGCCACGTCATCCATCACCTACTACGGCGGTCTGCAGTTCCACTCCGACACCTGGCGCAGCGTCGGCGGGCAGGGCCTGCCCCACGAGGCCCCGCGTCGGGAGCAGATCCGCCGAGCCCAGATCCTGCTCAGTCAACCCTGGGCGACCTGGGGCAACCAGTGGCCGGCCTTCTCACGGATGCTGGGGTTGAGCTGAGCGCGGGTGCGAGGGCGCTGCTGACCCCGACCGACGTCGCCCGCCTGCTCGCCGATCACGGTCTCGCCCCGCGGCGCAGCGCCGGGCAGAACTTCGTGGTCGACCCCAACACGGTGCGACGCATCGTCGCCTCCGCAGGGTTGTCCAGCGACGACGAGGTGCTGGAGATCGGGCCGGGCCTCGGGTCCCTCACGCTCGGGCTCGCCGAGGTGGTCCGCAAGGTCACCGCCGTGGAGATCGACGCCGGCTTCGTCGCTGCCCTCGATGAGGTCCTCGCCGGGGTGGACAACGTCGAGGTGGTGCACGCCGATGCGCTGGCGGTCGACCTCGAGCAGGTCGTGGCGGGTCAGCCGGTCCGAACGGTCGCGAACCTGCCGTACAACGTGGCGACCCCGCTGCTGTTCCGGCTCCTGGCGACCCCCGCCGTCGTGGACGCCTACCTGATGGTCCAGCGCGAGGTCGGGGAGCGGTGGCAGGCGCGACCAGGTCACCCGTTGTACGCGGGGGTGTCGGCGAAGCTCGCGTTGCTGGCCGAGGTCCGGGTGGAGCTGTCCATCCCCAGGGCGGTGTTCCACCCGGTCCCCAACGTGGACAGCGTGATGGTGAGGGTGACGCGTCGCGCCGACGCGCCCGACCCCGAGACCTACCGGCGCCTGGCGGCCCTGATCGACGCGGCCTTCGCGCAACGACGAAAGACCCTGCGCAACACCCTGCGGGCCGTGGCCGACGGTGAGCGGCTGGCGGCCGCCGCCGCGACGGCCGGCATCGACCTCGGTGCCCGGGCCGAGACCCTGGACGTCGCAGCCATCCGGCGGCTGGACGCAGCGCTGCGGGCCACGGACGCCATCTGAGCCCGCCTGCCGCGTGGCGTCGGACGCGGCTCACAGGGGCCGGGAGCTCGCCGTCGGCGATGGGCGGGAGGAGCGCTCGCTGATGGGGTGGGGGTGTCGGGTCCCTACGATGGTCCCGCCACGGGAGAGCCCACGCACAGGGAGGAGGCGCCCATGGGGGGAGTCGTTCCCGGTCGTGTGCGCGTCCGTGTCCCCGCCAAGGTGAACCTGTTCCTGCGGGTGGGTGGCGTGCGTGAGGATGGGTACCACGACCTGGTCACGGTGCTGCAGTCGATCTCGCTCCACGACACGCTGCTCGCCGTCCTCGACGTCTCCGGCGCCTCGGCCCACCCGGCGGCTCGGCGCTTCATGGGCCTGTGCCTGACCGTCGACGGGCTCGGGGCGGTGCCGACCGGGGAGGACAACCTCGCCCTGCGGGCCGCGCGGGCGTTGATGTCCCAGGTCGGGATCGGGACGGATCGGGCCGGTGGGCAGCATGAAGGTCCGGTCACCAGACTGCACCTGACGAAGCGGATCCCCGTCGCCGCGGGGATGGCCGGAGGTTCCGCCGACGCGGCGGCCGCGCTGGTCGCGCTGAACCACCTCTGGCAGGCCGAGCTCGACCGCGATGTCCTGCGGGAGCTGGCGGCTGAGCTGGGGTCGGACGTGCCCTTCTGCGTGGCCGGTGGGACGGCCCTGGCGACGGGGACCGGGACCTCCACTGCCCAGGTCCTCGCCCGTGGTACCTACCACTGGGTCGTGGGCGTCACCGACGCCGAGCTGTCCACACCCGAGGTCTACCGGGCTCACGACGCTGTCGGGACCGCCACGGACGCGCAGCCGGATGCGGTGCTCCAGGCGTTGCGAACGGGAGATGCGGAGGCCTTGGGCGCCGCGCTGCACAACGACCTCGAGGTCGCGGCGATGCATCTGCTCCCGGAGCTCGTGGCCAAGCGCGATGCTCTCCTGCAGGCGGGTGCGCTCGGGGCGATCGTGAGCGGGTCCGGTCCGACGGTGTTGGGCCTGGCGGCCTCGGCCCAGGAAGCGGTCGCGCTGGCCGCCGCGGTCGAGTCGATGTTCGACCGCGTGGAGATCGCGTTGTCACCGGCCGGTGGCCCCGAGGTCGCCTCGGAGTGATCGCGCGAGTCACTACCCTGCGGCCGCACGCGCGTCGCCGGCTCGGGTCGGCGTCGTCGCGGTGGGGGGGGGTGTAATCGGCAACACGCCGTCCTTTGGAGTCGGTATTCAGGGTTCGATCCCCTGCCCCCCAGCCACCCGAACCGTCTGTTGACGGGCTCCTCGTGTCCTGAGTCAGATGTTCGCAAGATGTCTGTGGTTCGAGCTCGGCGCCTGCCTCGGTCTGCCTCACGCACCGGGCAGTGCGGACCTTGGCCTGCGGGCTCAGGGAGCCGTGACCTGTCGTACCCGTATGGATAGCGTCTTCGCTACTCTTATGGGTACATGCCTGCTCGACTCATGACCATCTCCGAAGCCGCCGAACGTCTCGGCGTGGTACCTCAGCGCGTCCGTGCACTGGCGCAGGCCGGTGAACTTGCCGCTGTCCGTGCGGAGGGGGTCTGGCTCATCGACGCCGATTCGCTTGCGAAGCGGGTCCTACTGGCCGAACTGGGTGTAGCCGCTTCCTCGGGTCGCCCGTGGTCGCAGCCCATCGCCTGGGCGGCGATGCGTGTCCTCGACGACGACGATGCGCTGCTGTCCCAGTTGGACCGCAAGGCCCGCTACCGCCTGCGTCGGCGCCTGGATGTCCCCGATCCGGCACCGTTGCTGGCGGCGGTACGCAACCGTGCGCGAGTGGTCCGCGTCAGTGTCCATCCGTCGCGCGCTGTCCGACTGCGAGACCTCGTGGTGCCTTCTGGCGTCACCGGGGCAGGCATCCACGGCTTCGGCCTGACCGGGGATGACGCCGTGGACGGCTACTTGTTCGCGGACGCGCTCGCCGACGCTCGCGACGCCCTGCGGGTCCGCGACTCCGACACTGGCGCTCATCTCCTCCGCGTGGTTGACGATGAGCGCTTCCTGGAGGGCCTGGAGGTCGCCCCACGGCTCGCGGTTGCGGCTGACCTGCTGGACCATGCCGTCGAGGGCGGCGCCATCGACGGGCGCGTCGCGTCGACGGTCAGGGCGCTGCTGGGGGAGATCAGTTCTCCACCCGCCTCGTCTTCATCAACGTTCTCTTCCTCGTCGTCGTGATCGAGGTCGAGATCCCCGAGCTGGTCGGTGCCGAGCACGCCGCCTGGCACGTCGTGCTCGACCTCGCCGACGCCCACCTACCTCGGTGGGTGCTCGCGGGCGGTCTCATGGTGCACCTGCACCTGTACGGAGCAGGTGCCACCTCACGTCGGGTCACCACCGACGTGGATTGCGTCGTCGACGTCAGTGTCCGTGCGGTGCGAGCCACGGAGGAGTTCTCCCGACGTCTCCACGCCGACCTGCACATGAGGATGGAACCACCGAACACCGACGGCGTGGGCCATCGGTTCACCCGGCACGACGGTGCGGTCGTGGATGTGCTGGCGGCCGACTTCGGGGAGCGGTCACGCCCGCACACCACCATCCCACCGGCCAGGACCGTGGAGGTGCCCGGAGGTCGCGGGCTGCTCGCCGACGCCGACAAGGTCCGCGTGATCCACGACGGGCGATCGGGGATCGTGGAGCGGCCATCGCTGGTCGCCTCGATCGTCAGCAAGTGGCGGGCCTTCGCCGAGATCGCGGTGGACAGGGGTGACCCGGACCGTCACCTTCGCGACGCTGCCAGGCTGCTCACCGTTGTCGATCCTGACGCCGTGGCCGTGACCAACGCGCAGCACAAGCATCTCAGACGCCTGCTCGCTGAGATCGAGACCCGACCTGAACTGACGGGGGAGGACGGTGATCTCGTCATCGACACGCTGACGCTACTGCTCGACTCGTAGCGGCCTCCGGTGCTCGTACCGGAACTCGACGCCGGCCTTCCGATGGCAGCTCGTCGATGCCCCGGCCATACGTCGTCAGCCAACGTCAGGGCAGAACCGTCATCGACGTCCCTGTTCTGATGCCGGTCCTGGAAGGCGAGGATCTCGAGGGTGACGTAGGGGAGCACGTTCGCGATGCGTAGGTCGACCCGTGACATGCCGCCGTCATCGAGCCGTTCGCCCTCGCTCGTGACCTCGACGAAGTCATCGTGAGCGAGGAGGGCTCCGCGCACGTTGAAGGTGGCCAGCGTGGAGCCCGTCCGTTGCCGCGGTAGGAAGATGTCACCCACCGGGATGGCGTCGGTCTCGCAGAGGAACTCAACGGTGACGGTCCGTCCGTCAACGAGGTAGATCCGTTCGCGCGAGGGGCCCCGCCGAGCAGGGGGGCCAGGGCTCGCTCGCAGCGCCGCGTCGTGGCTTGGTCGTAGTCGTCGTGGTGGCCACGTGTTGGCATCAGAAGCCGATCACCTCGTCGCGGAGTCGTTTGGCCTGTTCGGCGCCACGGCGGGGATGGCGTCGCAGGTCGACGTAGAGCCGGAAGGGGTTCACGGTCCGGGTGGTCCCGGTGGTGGCGGCGAAGCGGAGCGGGAGGTCATCTCTTGCCTGGAGGAACACCAGGTGGTGTCCGCTGGCGACCTCCTCGGCGTCGGTGGCTTCGAGCAGTGTGTGGTTCGCCGCGGTCGCCTCGACCCACACCTCGATGGCCGGGATCGCGGTCACGAACGGGGCGAGGGTCGCCGCGGCGGCAGCACCGGTGAGCGCGTGCTCGATGCCCGCGTCCACAAGCCCGTCGAGGACCCCGCGCGTCACCTGTTCGCTCGTCTGCCCGAGCCGGTAGGCGGGCAGACGCGTGGGGGCGTCCTGCTGTTCCTCGGCCCAGAGGTCGAGGAGACCAGCGGGCTCGCGCACGACCCGAACCCGGGCCGGGCCCTTGCCGCGGCTCTGCACCAGCGTCTCCGTCTCGAGCCGGGTGAGCACCCGATGCACGAGTCCGGTCGAGACCCGGGCGACCTCCGCGAGGGCGCTGACCCCCCAGGCGCGGTCGGGGTCGAGCAGCAGCGCCTGCGCCACGACACCGGCCTTGCCGGTCAGCCGCGTCGGCGGTCGAGGTGGAGGTCGGGTGTCGTCGCCGGTGACGTGGATCACGACGCCGGGCAGCTCGACGTGGGCGTTGCCCTGGCCATCGACGATCCCGATCCCGTGGTCGCGCAGCAGCGCGCGAGCATCTGCCGTGGTCCGGCCAGCGACGACGAGCAGCGAAGCGTCGCGCTCGGCGCCGTCCGTGATGAGCTGTCGCGCCGCGCCGGCGCTGAGCCGCGTGTTCGTCGCGATCGTGAGGTGCTGTGTCGTCCCGGCGTCGGTCAGGACCGCACCCCCCGGGGTGCCGTCGGTCGAGACGACGTCGACGCCCGGAAGCGAACGTAGGATCCGGAGCGCGTCGACGTCGAACGCTCCCGCTAGCTTCACTCCAGTTCGATTCTTCATAGCAGTCGTGAAGATCGCTCCTCGCGTGAAGAACGGAAGTAGATCACGACACGCGGTGGAAGACGGTCAGGTCCGTTCGTGACCACGGCGTGACCACGAACGGGCTGGATGTGATCAGCACGGGCCGGAACGGGTGAGGACGGTCGACGCGCGTTCTCCCTGGTTGTGTGGCCCGGCGTCCGATCCTGCGGGCCCGCGGCCACTGGGTCCGCGTCGATCCCGATGAGGCCGCGACCCTGGCCGACCTCGTGGGTGGGCAGCGGTCCGCCGAGCCGGCCGAGGTGCTGGCAGCCGCGCTGACCGGCGAGCGCCCGGTCGAGGGGCTCGGGAGCGTCGAGGTGGTCGCCGACGTCGGGTTCGGTGGGGTGCTGGCCGATGACATGGGGCTGGGAAAGACCCTGCAGACGATCGCGCTGCTTGCCGATCGGCCCGGCGACCGGCCGCACCTGGTGGTGTGTCCGGTGTCTGTCGTGGGCAACTGGGAACGGGAGCTGGCGAGGTTCGCGCCGGACCTCGAGGTGGTCCGCCACCACGGTCCCGAGCGGCCGACCGAGGTCGGCGGCTTCCCGCCCGGTGCGGTCGTGGTCACCAGCTACGGGCTGCTGCGTCTCGATGCCCGGTTGCTCACCGAGGTCGACTGGGACGTGGTCGTCCTCGACGAGGCGCAGCAGGTCAAGAACCACCTCACCCAGGCCGCCAAGGCGGCACGCCGCCTGACGGCGACGGTGCGGCTCGCGCTGACCGGGACCCCGGTCGAGAACCGTCTGGCTGAGCTGTGGTCGATCCTGGATCTCACCACGCCGGGGCTGCTCGGGCCGTTCACCCGGTTCCGTCGCGAGTACGCGGCGCCGATCGAACGGTGGCAGGACCCGGACGCCACCCGGCGCCTGCGGCTGCTGACGGGGCCGTTCGTGCTGCGGCGGACCAAGGCCGACCCGACGATCGCCCCGGATCTGCCGGACAAGACCGAGCTGACCGTCACCTGCGCGCTGACCCGGGAGCAGGCCACGCTGTACCAGGCCGCGGTCGACGAGGTGTTCGCCTCCGAGCTGGGTGAGGGGATCGAGCGGCGTGGACGGATCCTGAAGCTGCTCACCGAGTTGAAGCAGATCTGCAACCACCCGGCCCAGTACCTCGGCGAGCGCGGGCCGCTACCGGGCCGGTCCGGCAAGCTCGCCCGCACCCTGGAGCTGCTCACCGAGGTGGTCGAGACGGGCGAGGGGGCGCTGAGCTTCACCCAGTACCGGCGGATGGGGGAGTTGCTCGCCGGCTACCTCGCCGCGACCCTGGAGGTGCCTGACGTGCCGTTCCTCCACGGTGGGGTGGCGCGGTCCGGCCGGGAGGCGATGGTGGAGGCCTTCCAGCACGACGACGCGGCCTCGCCGTTGCTGCTGGTGTCCCTGAAGGCCGGCGGGACGGGCCTGAACCTGACCCGTGCCACCCACGTGCTGCACTTCGACCGCTGGTGGAACCCGGCGGTGGAGGACCAGGCGACCGACCGCGCGTACCGGATCGGCCAGCACCGTGCCGTGCTCGTCCACAAGCTCGTCACGGCCGGGACGTTGGAGGAACGCATCGCCCGGATGATCGACGACAAGCGGGCGCTCGCCGACGCCGTGCTCGGCGAGGGCGAGGCCTGGCTCACCGAACTCGACGACGACGCCCTGCGCGAGCTCGTCGCCTTGCGCCCGGGCGGTGCCGACGACCTCGACCCGCTGACCACCGACGTCGAGGTGCCCGCGTGAGCGCCCGGACCCGGTTCGGGCTCACCTGGTGGGGCCAGCGCTGGATCGACGCGCTCGAGTCGCTGGGTGCGGTGTACGCCAACCGGCTCCCTCGCGGCCGGACCTACGCCCGGAAGGGCACCGTCCAGGACCTGACCGTCCAGGCTGGTGCCGTGACCGCACGGGTCCAGGGCAGCCGCGCCCGCCCCTACCGGGTGCAGCTGCAGCTCCCGGTGTTCGATGACGGCACGTGGGAGGCGATCACGACCGCGCTCGCCTCACGCGTCAGGCTGTCGGCTGACCTGCTCGACGCGACCATGCCCGAGGACATCGACGAGGTGCTGGCCGAGTGCGGGGTGTCGTTGTTCCCGACCGCACGAGAGCTGACCACCCGCTGTTCCTGCCCCGACGTCGCCAACCCGTGCAAGCACGTCGCCGCCGTCCACTACGTGCTCGCCCAGACCTTCGACGCCGACCCCTTCCTGCTGACCACGCTGCGGGGCAGAGACCGCGAGGTCCTGCTCGCCGGCCTCCGCGCCCAGCGGGCTGGCACCGAGGTGACGGAACAGCAAGGCGAGGCGGCGACCGATCCGATCCCCGTCGAGGCACTGCGCGCACAGGACCTCTTCCGTGCGGCGGGCTCGCTGGCCAACCTCGCAGTCCGTCCCCACCAGCCTGACGATCCCGGCGCCGTGCTGCGACGGCTCGGGGCCCCGCCGGGCCTGGAAGCGGCCAGTGGCGAGCTCCAGGCAGCCGTGCGCGATGCGGCTGCCGTCGCCTGGGAGCTCCTCGACAGCGACACCGACCCGGTCGTGGGCGCGCTTGGCAGGCACGGTGCCACCTCCGCCCGTCAGGGTCACCGGACGGGGACCGGCAACCCGCTACCACCTCTCGGGCTGACGGCCCCGCCGGGGAACGTGCGGTCGAAGGGCAACTCGAAACGTACAAGATAGAAGGGTAATGCGTTATCCTTCTATCCATGCCTGTGCTGTAGAGGATTCGAGATGAGGTTCACGCGCGGTCGGTACGTGACGCAGCACCGGTCGGCGGAACTCGACGCGTTCGGAGGTCGGGCGGCCAAGGCGGGGCTGTCCTACGAGGCGTTCGTGCCCGCCTCGATCGCGGACATGGATGTGCGTCTGTCCGGCGTGGCAGCCGCGGACGTGGCTGATGCCGAGGCCGCGCTCTCGCGGCTCACCCGTAGCTCGGTGGCGTTCCCGAGTCTGGAAGCGCTGGCCCGACGTCTGTTGCGCTCGGAAGCGATCGCCTCCTCGTGGATCGAGGCGCTGCAGGTGTCGCACCGACGTCTGGCCGAGGCGGAGCAGGGGGCACCGGGCGGTCGCTACGACGAGGCCCGTCGGGTGCTCGGCAACGTACGTGCGCTGGACGCGGCGGTGGACATCGGTGCCCGCACCGATCCGATCTCCGTCGACGAGTTGCTGTCCATGCACGGTGCGCTGATGTCGACCTCGAACGTCGATGAGGATCGCGCCCGTGCCGGGCAGGTTCGCGATGGGCCGGTGTTCATCGGGGGGACGAACCCGACCAACGCGGAGTACGTCGGCCCTCCTCACGAGGAGGTCGCCGCGTTGCTCGAGGACCTCGTCGCCTTCGCGAACACCAGGCGCGACCTCTCGCCCGTGGTGGTGGCCGCGATCGCGCATGCCCAGTTCGAGTCGATCCCCCCCCACCACGACGGCAACGGTCGGGTCGGACGGTGCCTGGTGCACACGCTGCTCCGACGAGAGGCCGGCAGCGCGGTGCTGCCACCGCTGTCCATCGCCTTCGCGCGCCCCGAAGCGCGCTACGTGGAGGGCTTGAACGCGTTCCGCAGCGACGATCTCGACGGCTGGCTGACCGTGTTCGCCACCGCGATCAGCTTCGCGGCGCACGCCACGATCGGGCTCGCGCACGAGGTCGGGCAGCTCCAGCGGTCGTGGCTGGAGCAGCTCACCGAAGCCCGTGCGACGTCCGGCCTGCGGCCACCGCGCGCGGACGCGGCTGTCCTGGCGGCCTTGGAAGCACTGCCTGACATGCCGGCGTTCCACGCCCGTGATCTCGCCCAGCAGCTCGACCGGTCGTGGCGTGCAGCCCAGGATGCGATCGAGGAGCTCGCGGATGTCGGCATCGTCAAGCAGCTGAGCGCCGGCAAGGGCAATCGGCTCTACGAGGTGCCAGAGATCTTCGCGCTGCTCGACGGCTTCGAGCATGATCCCGAACGCCTGGTGGAGATCGGCCATGCGCCCGGACACCCCGGTTCGTGACCACGGCGTGACCACGAACGGGCTGGACGTGGTCAGCACGGGCCGGAACGGGTGAGGACGGTCGACGCGCGTTCTCCCTGGTCAGCGGCGTGATCCGGCACTGAGCCCCACCGTGCGGGACCCGTCCGGTGCGGTTCGATCCCCTGCCCCCCTGCCCCCCAGCCACCCGGAACGGACGTCGACGGCCCGTTCGAGGCCTCGAGCGAGCGCTGCCACCACGCCGCGACCACGCCGCGACCACGCCGCGACCACGAGCGGGGCGGTCGCGCGGCCGGCGGTGTCCGGCTCCCGACCCCGGTCTGCCCTGGGAGGGCGCCGCGGGGTCGGGAGCCGGCCAACGGTGTCCGGCTCCCGACCCCGGTCCGCGCACGGCCCGAGCCATCAGGGACCGGCGCGTCAGTGCTCCGGCGCTCGTGGGACCACCATGACGGGGATCTGGCTGTGCTGGATCAGCGAGCTGGCGACGCTGCCGAGCACGAGCTTCGAGACCGGTCCCAGCCCACGCGAGCCCACCACCACCAGGTCAGCTCCGCGCTCCTCAGCGACGTCCAGCAGCGCCGTGCGCGCGTCCCCCTCGGCGACCACCGACTCGTGCTCCTCGAGGCCGCGCGTGTGCAGCGGGGCGCACCACTCCTCCAGGAGGTCCGGGAGGCTCCGCCCGCTGGTCGCCAGTGGCTGCACGCTCGCGTCCGGGATCCCCCCGGGAGCCGCCGCGTGCACCGCGATGATCCGCGCACCGGTCCGCTCCGCGAGATAGGCCGCCTGGACGAGGGCGCGGGTGGCGTGCTCCGAGCCGTCCACCCCGACCGCGATCGTGTCGAGCCGGATCTGCCCGTCCCGTGGGAGGTGACGGACGACCGTCACCGGGCAGGGCGCGTGCTCGCACAGCTGCCGGCTGACCGACCCGAGCCGCAGGCCACGGAAACCACCCATGCCGCGGGACCCGACGACCACCATCGACGCATGCCCGGCCGCGAGGTTGAGCAGCGCGCTGCTCGTCGGCCCGCGGATCACCTCGACGGTCACGTCGAGGTCGTGGGCGTCGCCGATCGTCTCGGCCACCAGCTGGGTCAGGTGCTTGTTGAGCATCGCATCCGCGTGCGCGGGGTCGGGTAGCTCCACCCGACCGATCCGCACGACCGTGTCCGAGGGGTACTGCCACGCTTCGACGACGTGCAGCGGGACACCGAGATGCCGTGCGGCGCCGGCCGCCCACTGCAGCGCCAGCCTCGAGCACGTCGAGGTGTCGACGCCGACCAGCATCGCCCCGCTCGCGGTCGAGGTCCGGAGCTCGGTGGCCATGGATCACCCTCCTCGCAGGGGTGTTCATCATCGCCAAGGGTGCTGATGGCGGGCCAGGGTCCGAGGTCACAGCTGGAGGTGGCGCCGGGCCGCTCCGGCGCCCCCGGTTCGGGCGTCACAGCAGGCCGTGACGTCGAGCCACCTCGACGGCCTCCCTGCGTCCACTCACACCGAGCTTGCGGTAGAGGGCGCGGAGGTGGGTCTTGACCGTGTTGTCCGACACACCCTGGAGGGTCGCGATCTCGAGCACCGTCAGCCGAGAGGGCAGCTCGCGCAGCACCCGGGCCTCGGCCGGCGTGAGCGTCGGGACGGCACCTGCGTGGTCGGCCCTCCCGAGGCGTCTGACCACCCGATCGGCGAATCCCCCGGCACGGGTCAGCCGGGCCAGGTCGTCTCGCAGCAGTTCCTGGACCGCCGGGCTGGCGTCGACGAAGGGGCGCAGCAGCTCCGCGGGCCTGGCGAGCGACAACGCCTCGTGGAGGGCCTCGCGGGCACGGAGTTCGGCGCCGCGCTGCAGGTACAGGTCGGCGGACAGCAGCTGGGCGGCGGTCAGGGTCACCTGTACCGGGTGCTTGGCCTTGCCGTTCAGGATAGGTGCCAACGCCGCGAGGGCACCGGCTGGGTCGCCCTGAGCGTGGCGCAGCAGTGCCTGCTGGAGCAGCTGCTCGGCCGGGGCCTCCCTCGGCCTGGTGTGGCTCCGCGCCACCTCGGCGGCTGCGCTGGCCCCCCCGATGCGCAGGGCGGCCTGCACCAGCAGCGGCCCGGCGTGCGCGTGGTAGGTCGGGGTCATCTGCGCGAGCACCTCCTCCCGGAGTCCGGCGAGGTAACGCGTCAGCAGTCGGTGCGGCTCGGGTCCGGCCTCCATGCCGATCAGGACGCTGCAGCTGTCCAGCGACTGCAGCAGCCGGGGATCGGTGGCAGCGCCGGTGGTCGTGCCGGCCACCCCGGCGTGCCGACCGGCGAGCTGCCGGTCAGCCTGGAGGTAGCCGGTCCAGGCCAGGACGAGGTGCGCCGGCATCGCCTTCTCCGTCCGCCACCACCCGCGCTGGGTCGCGACCTCCAGGGCACGCTCCGCCTGCTGTCGGGCGCCGGGGAGCGCACCGGACATCAGCCTCGCGACCGAGAGGTGGGAGGCACAGGCCAGGGTCAGGGCATCCCGTCCCAGCACCTCGGCCCGGTGTCCGACGTCCTCCAGCAGCGCGGTCGAACGCTCGAGCTGCCCGGTCCGCAACCACCACAGGGCGTGCTGGTAGGCGGCGTACAGGTCCAGATCACCGCTCTCGGTGGCCGTGTCCGGCAGGAGGGTGGGCGAACGGGGTGGTTCCGCAGGGTCCTCGAGCAACTGCTCCCGCCGCGCCGCTGCCGCCGCGGTCGTCGCGACCCACCGGTCGGGGCTGGTCACCAGCCGTGCCAGATCGGCAGGTGCTGGTGCTGTGTCCGGTGTGGTCGCTCGGCGCTCCAGCGCCGCGATGTGGCGCAGGAGCCGGATCTCGTCCCGGTCTGCCAGGTCGGCAGGGAGCCGGGCCAGGAGGCGATCGAGGAGGACCTCGTGGCCGTCCAGCACCAACCCGAGTCCTTCGGCCCGGAGGAGCTCGATCAGCTCCGTGTCGGCGCCGGCCCGCACCAGGTGTTCCAGGGCGTGGAGCGGATCGTCCGCGTCCCGATACCAGCCAGCTGCCAGGCGGTGGAGGGCGACCTCCTGGGATGGGTCGGAGCCCTGGAGCACGGCTGCGAGGAACGACCGCAGGATCGGGTGGTAGCGGTAGACCTCGCGGCGTCCCACGACGCGCTCGGTGAAGGTCTGGCGGCGCGCCAGTTGCTCGAGCACCGCGCCGGCATCGCTGCGACCACTCAGCCGGGCTGCGAGCTCGACGGGCAGCTCGGAACAGATCGAGGTCCGCAGCAGGAAGCCGCGCACGTCCTGGGGCTGGCGGCGCAGCACCTCGCTGTCGAGGTAGGACTCGACGGCCGCGGTCGCGCCGTCGAACTCGGCGATGCAGCGCTCCGGGTCGGGGTGGGTGCGCAGCAGCAGGGCGGCGAGCCGGATCCCCGCGGCCCACCCCTCGGTCCGGTCACGCAGTAGCGCGGCGCCGGCCGGGTCGACCTCGATCCCCTCGGCGTGCAGCAACGCGGCGACCTCGGACCCGTCGAACGCGAGGTCGTCGCGCCGGAGCTCGTGCAGACGGTCGTTCAGCCTCAGCCGCCCCAGGGCCAGCGGGGGCTCGGAGCGGGTGGACAGCACCAGGCGTAGGTTCATCGGGGGGCGCAGCAGGAGTTCGTCCAGGCTCTGCAGCGCTGCCGGCTCCTGGAGCACGTGGAGGTCGTCGAGGATCAACCGCACGTCGCCGTCGTGCTGTTCGACCGTCGCGGCCAGGTCGTCGAGGAAGCCGGCGTCGACGACGTCCGAGGGGGCCCGCAGATCGGGGAGGGAGGACCAGTCCGGCGCCGGGTCCGCGTTGCGCAAGGCTGCCAGGATCGTCGACCACAACCCGGCGACGCTGTCGTCACGTTCGTCCAGGGCGGCCCAAGCCGTGGGGACGGGGGCGGGGACCTCGGCGGCGACCAGCGCCTGCAGGAGGGTGGACTTGCCCGAGCCCGCGGGCGCACAGAGGAGGGTCACCTCGGCGGGCTCCTCGGTCAGACGGGTGAGCAGCCGCGGCCGTGGGATCAGCGCCGAGGTGGTGGCTGCGGGGAGCGCCCCCATGCCGACGTCCCCCTGCGACGTCTCCACGGGTGGGTCGGCTCCCAGCACGACCATGCGCCCTCTCCGGGTGTTCGGCAGGGGCCCAGTCGGCCGTGCGGCGTGATCAGCGCGGCCGCTCGCTACCGTCAGAGGCTAATGGATGCCGGCGTTCCCGGCGCATCGCCACTGGAGGGATCATGACCGATGAGGTCGCTGCCATCGTGCTCGCCGCCGGGCAGGGGACCCGGTTCCGTTCCGACACCGCGAAGGTCCTGCACCGGGCGGCGGGACGCAGCCTGCTCGGTCACGTCCTGGAGGCCGTCCGACCGCTGGAGCTGGGCCAGGTGCTCGTCGTCGTCGGTCATCAGGCCGACGAGGTCAGCGCCGAGGTGGAGGCGTGTCGGTTGCCCGGCACCGGGACGGTGTTGCAGGCCGAGCAGCGCGGCACCGGTCACGCGGTCCAAGAGGCCATGCCGGCGCTCGACCCGGGCATCCGACGGGTACTGATCCTGCCCGGCGACACGCCCCTGCTGACACCTGAGGTCCTCGGGGAGCTGCTCGCCGCGGGCCAGGAGGGCGGCGCGCTGCTGACGGCGCGGATGCCGGACCCGACCGGCTACGGCCGTGTCCTCCGCGCCGAGCACGGCACGGTGGCACGGGTCGTCGAGCAGCGCGACGCCACCCCTGCCGAACTCGCCGTCGACGAGATCAACGCCGGGATGTACCTGCTCGACCGCGAGTTGCTCGAGACCGCCCTCGCTCGTCTCAGCGACGACAACGCCCAAGGCGAGCTGTACCTCACCGACGTTGTCGAGCTGCTGGCGGGCCAGGGCGCACCCGTGGCGGCGGTGCCCGCGGACGCCGCGCGGATCGCCGGTGTGAACGACCGCTCCCAGCTCGCGGCCGCCGCGACGTCGCTGCGGCGTGCGTACCTCGAGCACCTGATGCGTGAGGTCGGGGTGAGCGTGACCGACCCCGCGACCACCTACGTGGACGTCGACGTCGAGGTGGCACGTGATGCGGTCCTGCTCCCCGGCACGATCCTCGAGTCGGGCACCACGGTGGGCCCCCGCTCCGTCGTCGGACCCCACTCTCACCTGACCGGTTGCACGATCGGAGCGGACGTCACCCTCCACAGCACGCGGGCGAGCGACGCGGTCGTGGGCGACGGGGCGACCGTGGGGCCCTACACCCATCTCAGGCCCGGGACGGAGCTCGGCCGCTCGACCAAGGTCGGGGCCTTCGCCGAGACGAAGAACGCGGTGGTCGGGGATGGCAGCAAGGTGCCGCACCTCGCCTACGTCGGTGACGCCACCGTCGGTGAGCGGGTGAACATCTCCTGCGGGGTGATCACCGTCAACTACGACGGTCGGGAGAAGTCGCACACCACGATCGAGGACGGCGCCTTCGTGGGCTGTGACACGATGCTGATCGCGCCGGTGACGATCGGCGCCGGCGCGTACACGGCGGCCGGGTCGACCATCACCGACGATGTCCCTGCGGGCGCGCTGGCGATCGCCCGTTCCCGCCAGACCGTGAAGGAGGGGTGGGTCGACCGGCGGTGAGCGGACGGGCTGGTGCTGCGTCCCGCGGGTGTGCGGGGTAGCGTCCTAGGTCCACCGACATCGTCCCGGGGAACCGATGGAAGTCGTCACCAAGAAACGGATGATGATCTTCGCCGGATCGTCGTACCCCGAACTGGCCCGCGAGGTCGCCGACCATCTCGGGATGCGGCTCGGTGAGGTGAAGCTGTCCCGGTTCGCCAACGGTGAGTTGTACGCACGGTTCGCCGAGTCGGTCCGCGGGGCCGATGCCTACGTGCTGCAGTCGCACCTGACGATGCCCGACGGGATGAGCATCAACGACTTCATCATCGAGCAGCTCGTGATGCTCGATGCGCTCAAGCGGGCCTCGGCCAAGCGCACGGTCGCCGTGATCCCCTACTACGGCTACTCGCGCTCCGACAAGAAGGCCCAGTCCCGCGAGTCGATCTCAGCGCGGATGATCGCCGACATGTACGAGTCGGTCGGGGTCGACCGCATCATGTCCGTCGACCTGCACACGGGGCAGATCCAGGGGTTCTTCCACGATCCCTTCGCCCACCTCACCGCCCTACCGCTGCTCAAGGCGTGGATCGTGGAGCACACCGCTCCCGAGGAGCGCGTGATCGTCTCGCCCGACGCTGGTCGGGTCCGGCTGACGGAGAAGTTCGCGGGCCACCTCGGTGCCCCGATCGCGATCCTGCACAAGCGACGTGACCCCGCCCAGCACAACGTGTCGGTGACCCTGGACGTGATCGGTGATGTGGCGGGGCGAACCGCGATCCTGATCGACGACATGATCGACACCGCCGGGACGATAGTGGGGGCAGCGGAGCTGCTGAAGGAGCGTGGGGCCAAGCGGGTCGTGGCCTGTGCGACCCACCCGATCTTCTCCGAGCCCGCAGCCGAGCGGCTGGAGAACTCGGTGATCGAGTCCGTGGTGGTGACCAACACGATCCCGATCCCACCGGAGCGCCGGTTCAGCAAGCTCGTGGTGCTCTCGATCGCTCCCATCCTCGCCTCGGCGCTGCGCGCGGTGTTCGAGGACCAGTCGGTGTCGGAGATCTTCCAGGGCGAGAACAACTGAACCCGGCCACCGCGCTCCGGCTGGCGCGGGTTGCCGGGGTCGCGGGCGTGGCGGTACCGTGTCGCTCACGGCCCGCCTTCGTCGCGGGCCGAGCGTGTGTCGCTCCCCGGAGGCGACGTCAGCGATCGGGACGCGCTCGTCCCGGCGCGGCCGCCGATGGAGGTAGGCCCGCGCGCCCCGCGTGCCATCTCGCCGCCGTCGCGACGGTGACCGACCCGCGCCGGGGACCTGCCACGACAAGGAACAGCAGATGTCCGATCAGCTCCGCATCGTCGCCGAGCCCCGCACCCAGCTCGGGAAGGGTGCCACCGGGCGCCTGCGCCGCACCGGCCGCCTCCCCGGCATCGTCTACGGCTATCAGGTGGACCCCACCCCCGTCCACGTCGACGCGCTCGCGCTCTACCACGCGCTGCACACCGAGGCGGGCGCCAACGCGCTGATCCGGCTCGAGTTCGACGGGGACACCCACCTGACCGTGGCCCGTGATGTGCAGCGCCACCCCGTCAAGCGTGAGATGCAGCACGTGGACTTCCTGGCCGTGGACAAGGACGTGCAGATCTCCGTCGAGGTCCCGGTCAACCTGACCGAGGAGGATGACCTCGGCGACGACAGCGGGGTGGTGAACCAGATCCTCTACACCGTCCCGGTGCTCGTGAAGCCGCTGGACGTGCCGAACTACTTCGAGCTGTCCATCGCCGGTCTGGAGATCGGCGACGTCAAGCGGGTCGAGGACCTGGCCGGGCTGCTGCCCACCGGTGCGGAGTTCGACATCGAGCTCGACCGGACCGTCGTCACCATCAACGCCCCGATGTCCGAGGAGGCCCTCGAAGCCCTGGAGGAGAGCGCGGGGATCGAGGCCGACGAGCCGGAGCTGATCGGCGAGGAGCCCGAGGAGGCGCCCGCCGACGGGTCCGCCGACGAGGCCTGAACCCCTGCGCCTGCCGGGTGTGCGACGCAGGTCCAGGACCGATCACGCGGGCCTGGAGGACGCCGTGGCCGAGGACCGGTGGCTGGTGGTCGGTCTCGGCAACCCGGGGGACCGCTACGAGCACACGCGTCACAACGTGGGCGCGGACACCGTCAAGCGCCTGGCGGCGGACCAACACGGGTCGTTCAAGCGCAACAAGCGGACGCGGTGCGACATCGCCGAGGTGACCGTGGGCGGCCAGCGGCTCGTGCTCGCGGTACCGGACAGCTACATGAACCGCTCGGGTGATCCGACCCAGGCGGCGGCGGCCTGGTACAAGGTTCCCACCGAGCGCGTGATCGTCTGCCACGACGACCTCGATCTCGAACCCGGGCGGCTGCGGCTCAAGCGCGGCGGGAGCCACGCGGGGCACAACGGGCTCAAGGACATCGATCGGGCGTTGGGCAGCCGCGACTACCTGCGGGTCAGGATCGGGATCGGCCGCCCACCGGGGCGCATGCCAGCCCGCGACCACGTGCTCAGACGGTTCTCGCCCTCCGAACGTGAGACGATGGACGTCGCGCTCGCGGAAGCGGCCGAGGCGGTCGTCACGCTCGTGACCGACGGGCTCGAGCCGGCCCAGAACCGCTACCACACCAGATGACGTGCCGGGCCGCGACGTGAGCCGCAGCGCCGTGAGCTGAGGAGGAGCCCGTGAGGGAGAGGTTGCAGCAGATCCGGCAGGCCTGGACCCAGGTCCGCCAGGTCGATCCCAAGGTGGTGCCCTGGACCCTGCTCGGGGCCACGCTCGGGCT
>PWWI01000121.1 GCA_003561535.1 Nitriliruptoraceae bacterium | reverse complement strand
GCACGGTTGAGGGCCGTGTGACCGTAAGGTCATGGGGGTTCAAGTCCCCCCTCGCGCACTTGGCAGCTACCGGTCCTTTGCACCCCGTACAGGCCAGATTCGCTCGAGCGCCTCCGCTTCCCTGCGGGGGCGTTTCTGCGTCCGTGACACCATCTTGACACCAGTAGGGGTCGTGACACCGCGTTCCTGCGGGTCTGTTGCTGTGTTGGCGGGTGTTCATCCGTCGCCGAAGATGGCGGTGGCGGTGATCTCGGCGGCGGTTGCGTCGTCGCCTTCGAGGGCGTGGGCGTAGACCTGCATGGTCACGGCGGGGTCGGCGTGGCCGATGCGGGGCAGGCCTACGGCGTCGACCTGGCGGGTGAACTGCTGCGAGGCGTGTTTGGGTGGGATGGCGGTGTCGTCGGGGCGGGTGCACACCAGGTCGTGGTCCTGCGGGTGGGTGGACCAGGCGGGGCCGGCAGCGAGCCGTTCCGCGACCTGTTGGCGGCGGTGGTCGTTGAGGACGGCGACGGTGCGGGTGTCGAGCGCGATGGTGCGTTCACTGTCGTCGCTCTTCGCGTCGCGTTGCCAGACGATGACGCCGTTGGCGACGGTCACGGTCTGCCGGATCGTGAGTCGTGCCCGGCCGAGGTCGACGTCGCTCCAGCGCAGCGCGAGCGCTTCGGCACGTCGCAGGCCGGTGGTGGCGATGAGGAACCACAGGGCGTGGTGCCGATCGCAGGATGCGTGGCTGTGGTCGAGGAAGGCGAGGAGCTGCTCGCGGTTCAAGAGGACCGCGTTGACGAACCGGTCAACAACCGCCGGTATGACTATGCGCGCATGCTGGTGGCCGGCGAACACCCCGGAGTCATCGGTGATGGCCTCGCAGGCGGTCGCGTTGAGGGAGGGGCCCCTGCGTTGGCTTGCGGCATACTGGCTGCATGAGTTCGCAACAGATCGGGCAGGCCCGACGCTCCAAGCGTCCGCCGGTCATCCCCGACGACGTCACCGATCCCGCGGTCGTGAAGGCCACAGGGCGGGGGACGCTGCCCATGCGGGTGCGCTGGAGCGCGCCCGCACGCAGCTACGACCTCGCCGATCGCCGTCAGCGGGCACGGGGGTACGAGCAGGTCCTCGTCGAGGGCGGCGAGCAGGACGTGCGGGAGATCATCGACGTCGATGAACTCATCACCCTGTGGGATGAGCTCTTCCTGCCCGACCACGTCCGTCGAGCCTGGGCGGACTGGATCGCGGAGCGACGGGGTATCGAGCTGCCGTGCTGACCCCGCTCCAGCAGCGGCTGCTCGACGTCATCGGTCAGCTGCCTGAGGCGGCGGGGTTCGCGCTGGCGGGCGGTGCGGCGCTGAACATCCGTGGCACGGTCGATCGGAAGACCAACGACCTCGACTTCTTCATCGGTCACGCCGATGTGGAGGCGGACACGATCGCCACGATGGTGGCTGCCGTCGAGCGAGCCCTGAACGAAGCCGGGATCGGATCGCAGCGCGAGATCGTGTCGGACACGTTCGCTCGCCTCACGGTCGAGACGCAGCACGAGGAGTGCCGGATCGATCTCGCGGTCGACGTGCGCATCCGCCCGGTCGAACAGGATCCGCAGGTTGCGCTGGTGTCGCTGGAGGAGCTGGCGGCGGACAAGACCCTCGCGCTGTTCGGTCGAGCAGCCGCACGGGACTACCAGGACGTGGCTGCGCTCCGCCGGCACTTCAGCTGGACGGCGCTGTTCGAGCTGGCGAGCGAGAAGGATGCCGGGTTCAGTGTGGAGCGATTCCTCGAGGCGGTCGCGGCCTTCGATCGGCTCGACGCCGAGGAATTCGACGCCTCACCTGCCGAGTATGAGCGGCTGAGGGTGGAGGTCGCTGCGTGGCCTTCTGAGATCCGCAGCCAGCGGTGACACGGTCCCTGCCGCGATCGCGGCGGAGCGGGCGCGGTCGGTCACAGCCACGCCACGAGGCGGTGATCAGTGACACCATCTTGACACCACACCGGGCGGAACGACGCGGTGCCCGACGCAACGGTGCGGGATGACACTGGTGTTTTTCCCCTGGTCAGAGGCGTTTTACGCCACCCAGGCACACCGAGCGACACGCCGCCGGCACGGTTGAGGGCCGTGTGACCGTAAGGTCATGGGGGTTCAAGTCCCCCCTCGCGCACGTGGCAGCTACAGGCGCGTAGCACCCAGTAGACGCCAGATCCGCTCGAACGCCTCCGCTTCCGGCGGGGGCGTTTCTCGCGTCCGTGACACGATCTCCACGCCACTGAGGGTCGTGGCACCGCGTCCTCACGGGTGGCGGGCCGCCGCTGTCCCTGCGAGAAGCAGCGGCTATCTGCTGGTTCTCGCCGGGCTGGGCCTTCGCGGGTGGCGGGCCGCCGCTGTCCCTGCGAGAAGCAGCGGATAGCTGCTGGTTCTCGTCCGAGGGGGGTGCCGGGACCGGCGGAGAGGCAGGCTGCCACCATGACCTCCCTGACGATCCTCCCGATCACCACCGATGATCTGCCGTTCGTGCGCGCGATGCTCTACGAGGCAGCGTTCTGGCGCGCGACCGGCGACGCTCCACCGATCGCAGCGGCACTCTGCGCACCTGAGCTGGCCATCTACGTGGACCAGTGGGGCCGTTCGGGCGACGCCGGGCTGCTCGCCCGCGTCGCCGGCCGACCGGTGGGTGCGGTGTGGGTCCGCCGCTTCCCTGACCACGCCCACGGCTACGGCTACGTCGACGAACTGACCCCCGAACTGAGCATCGCCGTCACGCCGGAGCGTCGCGGGTACGGCATCGGCGGCTGCCTGCTGAGCGCGATGCTGGCCCTCCTCCGCCTCGACGGCGCCCGTCGGGTCAGCCTGAGCGTGGAGACCGACAACCCGGCCCGGTCGCTGTACGAGCGGTTCGGGTTCACGGCCGCGGCAGCCACGGACGGGGCGATCACGATGCTGCGGACCTTGACACCTGACTGAGAGCCCACCGGATGCCGGCGACACCCCCGTCAACCGCGCGGGTCGTGGACCGAGCCGAGGAACAGGATCGCGCCGGTCTGGCGATCGCTGACCGTGAACGCGAAGGGGCGATCGACGAGGAAGGGCGGTGGGCCGGCCGACTCCACCATCGCCCCGCCGGTGACGGCAGCCGCCTCGGTGCCCTCCTCGTCGACCCGGATGTAGGTCTTCTGCACGACCGTGTCGAGCCAGGGGTTGGCAGATGACATCGGTGTGAAGTCCCCGCCATGGAAGGCGGAGGTCATCCCCAGCGTCTGCAACGCGTCGTTGAGCTCCTGGTCCCAGTCGAGCTCGAACCTCGGCAAAGCCAGCTGCGCGACGGTCGCGGGGCGCAACGCGTCGACCGTCTGCCGCCAGGTGTCGACATCGAGCCGGGGGAGCAGCTCGTCCAGCGGCAGGTCGTCGTCGGGCAGCAGCACCTCCATCCCGAACCGCTCATCCTCCCCGTAGGGCAGCCGCGCAATCGTGAACCCGTCCCCGCTCGCCGTCTCGAGCTCCGCGTCCGTGCGGTGCATCGTCGGCACCTCGATGCGATCGCCGTCGGCGAGGTGGAAGACGGCATCGCTCGTGTCGGACTCGTCGAAGGTCACGGTCCACGTCCCGAGGAAGTAGACGGCGTTGAGCAGCACGAGGACCGCCTGCGGGTCCGGCAGCCCCAGATCCTCCGCGATCTCCTCGATCAGGCCGGCGGTGCGTTCCTCCACCCACGCGTCGATCCGCTCGGCGGTCTCCTCGGCCCCGAGGTCGACCTCGTCCAGGGTGGCGCCGAAGGTCTCACGGACGAAGTCGAGGTAGTCGTCCTCGAAGGGGTAGCCCTGTGCCGCCCACAGCGAGTTGGCGATGGACAGGGTGACGTCACCGGCATCGGTGAGGTCCGCCAGCAGGGCCGCAACGCGGGTGTCCCGGGGTCCCTCGAGGCGCAGCACCTCCGCCATCTCGTCGGCGGTCGCGCCCCCGGCACCGGCCGCGACCATGGCGAGCAGGACCGAGGCCGACAGCGGGGAGGTCACCGTGTTCTCGCCCACCTCTGCCACCTCGCGGTGCAGGTCGAACCCGAAGGCGTTGACGGCTGACGCTGCCGCAGCGGCTTCCTGCGGGGACAGGCTGCCGACCAGCTCGGCTGCCACCTCGTCCCCGCCTTCGCGGGGAGCTGGGTCGCTCGCGCCTCCACCTGCGCAGGCGGTCAGCAGCACCGCCAGGATCGCCAACCAGTGGACGGGCCGTCGCCACCTCATCGCGAACTCCTCGTTGCCATCGCTGGTGGGACGACCGACGCAGCGAGGTGGTTCCCGGTCGATGACGGGTGGCACGGGGGAGGAGGATGCCAGCTCGTCCGGCGACGCTCAGCCGCGTGGGTGGTGCAACGCGGTGGGAGCGCGTGCCGGCGGTCGGATGGGGCCGGCCCCGGCCGGCGGTACCGTCCGCCGCGGCACAGGCCAGGAGCGAGCGAGGTTGGAGCAGGGATCGAGAGCGGCACCAGCCCGTCTGCTGCGGGCGGATGCGGACGGGCTGGCGGCTGCCGTGGCGGCGCTGGACGCCGGTTGCCTCATCGGGCTGCCCACCGAGACGGTGTACGGGCTGGCAGGTGACGCCCTCGCTCCGGACACCGTCGCGGCGATCTTCGCCGCGAAGGCCCGCCCGGCGGACAACCCGCTGATCGTCCACCTCGCCGACGCGGAGGAGCTGCCCCTGGTCACCGACCAGGTCACGCCGCTGGCACGCACCCTGGCCGCCACCCACTGGCCCGGACCGCTGACCCTCGTCGTCACCGCTGCGGCCTGCGTCCCCGCCATCACCCGGGCAGGGCTGTCGAGCGTGGCGGTCCGCGTCCCCGACCACCCGGTCGCGACCGCGGTCCTCCAGCGGTGCCGTTCCCCGCTGGCGGCCCCGTCGGCGAACCGTTCGGGGCGGCCGTCACCGACCACGGCGATGGACGTGCTCGCGGAGTTCGGCAGTGAGCTGGCCCTGGTGCTCGACGGCGGACCCTGCGTCGTCGGGGTGGAGTCGACCGTGGTCGACGCCCGCGGGTCGCGTCCGGTCGTGCTGCGAGAGGGTGGGGTGACCCGTGAGCAGCTCGGTGTGTCGGGGGAGGAGGCGGCCGGCGAGCTGCAACGCTCCCCGGGAACGCGCTACCGCCACTACGCGCCCCGCTGCCTGATCCGGATCGCGCCCGCCGGGCAGGTCGACGTCGAGGTGGCCCGCGCCGTCACGGCCGGCGTCCACCTCGGTGCCGTGGTCCACCGGGACCACGCCGACCAGGTCCCGCCGCCAGCCACCGTCATCGACACCTTCACCGACGCACCGGACCTGGCGCGGCGCCTGTACACCGGGTTCCGCGAGGCGGAGCGCGCGGGCGTGCAGCTGCTGCTGGTGGAGGCCGTCGCCGAGGAGGGGGTCGGACGGGCGGTCATGGACCGCCTGCGACGGGCCGCCGGCGTAGCGTGAAGGGGCCGAGTCCCGGACAGGAGCAGGACATGTACGAGGTGCGGCCCTCCCCGCGGGAGGGACGTGGGCTGTTCGCGACGGCACGGATCCGGTCGGAGACGCTGTTGATGGAGGCGCCGCTGCTGCTGATCCCGGCGTCGGAGCGCACCGCCCTGCAGGCCACCATCGTCGACGACTACGTCTACGAGTGGGACGAGCACGGCACCGCGGCGCTGGTGCTGGGCGTCTCCTCCATGTGCAACCACGACGATGACCCGAACGCCTTCCTGTGGTTGGTCCCCGACCGCCTCACCGCCCAGCTGTTCGCCGTGCGTGACATCGCCGAGGGGGAGGAGATCACCGTCTCCTACCGCGCCGAGGAGGGCAGCGAGGACGCCCCGTTGTGGTTCGACGTCCGTGCCGGTCGCTGACCACCGAGCCAGTGGGGCTGCCGGTGGCTGAGGCCGGCATCCGCCCGGCGGGCGCGGTAGCGTGTGCTCCATGGCCACTGACACTCACCTGCCGACCAGGTCACCAGCTCAGGCCCCCGCGCCGGTGCAACCGGACGCGCGTCCCAAGCCCGGGGATGGTGACGGTGACCACGACCGGTTCGCGCACTACGTCAGTAAGCGCGACCTGGAACGTTTCCGCCGGAAGGGCACGCCGGTGACGGCGCTGTGTGGGAAACGTTGGAAGCCCGACGGGGACCCCTCGCGGTACCCGATGTGTCCGACCTGCGCGGAGCTCGTCGCCGACCGGATCGCGGGGTCCCTCGGGGGCTGATCGCCGGTCCACGGGCCCAGGCCCCGACAACTAGGGTCGACCGCGTCCCTTTGGCCTTCGGACCGGAGCGCTCCCGTCATGCCCGCCCCCCCGCAACGCGCCGTGATCTTCGACCTCGACGGTGTCCTCACCGAGACGGCGGAGTACCACTACCTCGGTTGGCAGCGCCTGGCCGACGAGGAGGGCCTGCCCTTCGATCGCGCGGCGAACGAGGCCCTGCGAGGGGTGTCACGCGCGGAGTCGCTGCAGTTGCTGCTCGGGGATCGTCAGGTCGACTCGGCGACGTTCGACGAGATGATGGCGCGGAAGAACGGCTACTACGTCGACTCGCTCCAGGGCATGAGCCCGAAGGACCTCCTGCCCGGGGCGATCTCGCTGGTGGTCGACGCCAAGCGCCGTGGGATGCTGGTGGCCATCGGCTCGTCGTCGAAGAACGCCCGCTTCGTGCTGGACAAGCTGGAGATCACGGGGCTGTTCGATGCGATCGCCGACGGCGACACGGTCGACAACGCCAAGCCCGCTCCCGACCTGTTCCTCGCCGCGGCCGACCTGCTCGGCGTCAGCCCCGCTCATTGCGTGGTGATCGAGGACGCAGCGGCCGGCATCGACGCCGCCCTGGCCGCCGGGATGACCGCCGTCGGCACGGGCCCCGAGGAGCGGGTCGGCCACGCCCACCACCGCTTCGACGCCACCCGCGACGTCGATCTCACGGTGGTCTGTCCCCCGGCGGAGGCCCGGCTCGGCAACGGACCGATGGTGGCCGACGGGTGGGTGGTGATCGACGATCACCACGACCCGGACCAGGTCATCAACGTGGCGACCAGCCACCTCACGGGCAACGGCTACCTCGGCTACCGGGGCACGGTGCCGGAGTGGCGCGCGTCGGCCACCGTGGGCTGCACCGTCTCCGACACCTGGGACAACGCCGACGGCAAGTGGGCGGAGCTGTGCAACGTGCCCAACGCACTGTTCGCCGAGCTCGCACATCTCGGGCAGCCGGTGGCCATCGACGCCGAGCAGGTGCTCTCCGACCGTGACCTCCTGGAGCGTCGGCTCGACGTGCGGTACGGACGGCAACACCGCATCTACGGCCCGGCCTCGGGCCCGGTCCACCGGCTGGTCGACGAACGCTTCGCGTCGATGGACCAGCGCCACCTCATCGCCCAGCGACAGCGCGTCTTCGCCACACCGGGGACCCGGCTGACGCTCACCACCGGGATCGACGGGGAGGTCTGGAGCCTGAACGGGGACCACTTCGCCTTCGTCGAGCCCCACCTCCACGACGACGCCCTCGCGATGCGCATGAACACCACCGAGCGGGGCCTGCCCATCGCGGTCGCCCACGCGGTGGGCGTCCACGGTGGCACGGTCCAGGCCGAGCGGATCGAACAGGACGACCGCGAGCTGTACCGCGTGCTCGACATCGAGGTGGGCGCCGACGGCCTGCTCGTCATCGAGCAGGTCATGACGGTCCACTCGGGCAACGACGTGGACTACCCCCTGGTCGCCTCCCTGGAGCTGGCCCGATCGGGAGTCGCCGACGGCTACGAGGTCCTGCTCGCCCGCCACGCCCTGGCCTGGGAGGCGCGGTGGAACCGCATCGACGTGCGCGTCACCGGCGACCCGGTGACCCAGACCGTGCTGCGGTACAACCTCTACCACAACGTGATCGCGACCCCGATGCACGCCGATCACCTCCCGGTTGGGGCCCGCGGGCTGTCCTGCCAGGCCTACCAGGGCGCGGCGTTCTGGGACCAGGAGGTCTTCAACCTCCCGATGTGGGTGCACACCTTCCCCGAGGTCGCCCGCAACCTGCTCGTCTACCGCCACAAGACGCTGGACGGGGCCCGCCGCAAGGCCGCGGACCTCGGCTACGCCGGCGCGTTCTACGCCTGGATCTCCGGCGACACCGGGGACGAGCTGTGTCCCGACTTCTTCTTCGTCGACGTGCTGACCGGGCGGCCGATCCGCAACCACTTCAACGACTGGCAGATGCACATCTCGCCCGACGTCGCCGTCACGATCGACGGCTACCTCCGCGCCACCGGTGACACGACCTTCCTGGCCGAACGGGGCGCGGAGATCGTGTTCGAGGTGGCCCGGTTCCTGGCGTCCTTCGTCTACCTCAGGCCGGCGGACGACCACTACCACCTGCTGCGGCTGCTCGGCCCCGACGAGTACCACGAGAACGTCGACGACAACCTGTTCTCCGTCGAGCAGTCCCGGATCGCCCTGGCCGAGGCCTGCCAACTGTGGGACCTGCTCGATGCCGAGCGGCCCGAGGTCCTCGCCCGGCTCCGTGACGAGCTCGGTCTCGGCGACGACGAGCGCGCGCTGTGGGGGGACATCCTCGAACGCCTGGTGGTGATCGAACCCGACCCCGACACCCGCCTGCTCGAGCAGTTCGAGGGCTACTTCGAGCTCGAGGACATCCCACCCGACGAGCTCCGGCAGCGTCTCCAGCACCCCGACGAGTACTGGGGCTGGCCGAACGGCATCGCCGTCCACACCCAGGTGACCAAGCAACCCGACGTGGTGCAGCTGTTCGTGAGCCAGCCCGAGCACTACGACCGGGCCACGGTGGAGGCCAACTACGACTACTACCTGCCACGGACCCAGCACGGATCCTCGCTGTCGCGGCCCATGTACGCCCTGGTGGCGGCCCGGCTCGGCCGGGTCGCCGAGGCCGAGGAGCTGTTCCTGCGGGGCGCGACGGTCGACCTGCTCGCCGACTCCCACCCCGCCCCCGGCGGCACCTTCATCGGCGGCATCCACGTCGCGGCGTGCGGTGCCACCTGGCAGGTCGCCGTGCTGGGCTTCGGCGGCGTCCACCTGCGCACCGACCACGTCGAGGTGGCCCCCCGACTCCCCGAGGGGTGGGAGCGGCTCCAGTTCGGGCTGGCGTGGCGGGGCTGCTGGTTGGAGGTCGACGCCTGCAACGACGGTGTCGTGCTCACCGCCGACCCCGAGAACCCTGCCGACGTCGAGGTCGCCGTCCACGGTCAGCGGGTCGTGGTACCGGCGGGGGAGAGTTGCCACGTGACCTTCGACCTCGGCGGTGAGCTGGTCACCAGCTGAGCCGCCCGCCAGCGACCAGCCACGAGGAGCTCCCCATGGCGACACCCACGCCCACCGGGCGGACCGCGGCACACCCCGCGGAGCGGGTACCGGTGGTGGCCTGGCTGGTCGTCGCGGTGCTCCTGCTCCTGGACCGCGCGACCTCCCGGCCCCGGGCGTGAGCCCCGCATCGCCGGACCGCCGGCCCGTCGTCCTGCTCCCCGCGTCCAAGGGCAAGGCTGCCGGCGGCGACGGCCCTGCCTACGGCGAGGTGGTGGCGCTCGGGCCCCTGGGTGCGGCACGCCGCCGCGTGCTGGACGCTGCCCGGGCCGCCGCCACCGAGGTCGACGCCACCGCGCTGGCGCGCATCGCCGGCGTCGCCGCCCGCGACGTGGACACGACCCGAGCCGACCTGGGTGCCCTGCATCTCGCCCCGACCCGCCCGGCGCAGCAGCGGTACACCGGCGTGGTCCACGGCAACGCGGGTCTGGCCGAGGTCGACACCGCAACCGCCGGTGTCGAGGTCCTCGTACTCTCCGCCCTGCTGGGCGCAGTGACGCTGGACGAGCCGGTGCCGGCCTACCGCTTGGAGCTGGCGGCCAGCCTGGCTCCTGTGGGGGGACTGGCGAGCTTCTGGCGGGACGCGCTGGCCGACCACCTCGCCCTCCAGCTGCAGGGACGTCAGGTCCTGGACCTGCTCCCCGGCGCTCACGCTCGCGCGGTCGCACCGGCGGTACGGGCGGCCGCCGAGGTGGTGGAGGTCCGGTTCGAGACCCCCGCCGGCCGGGCGGCGAACGCCGCCCGCACCAAGGTCGCCAAAGGCCGGTTGGTCGCGCAGCTGGTCGCAGCCGAACAGCCCGCCACGCTGGATCTCGCGCCGGGCAGCCTCGCGGGATGGCTCGAGCCGGGGGAGGGGTGGCAGCTCGGGGTGCGCGACCGCTCCACCCTGGTCGCCGTCTACCTCGGCTGATCCTCCGCGGTCACGTGGTCGAGGAGCCGTTCCACCGCCTGGATCAATGACCGGTCGAGGTCGTCCCAGGTCCGCACCAGGCCGGCGAGGGTGCGCCACGCCTCGTACCGGTCCGCGAAGCCCACGCGGCGCGCGAAGCCGTCCTTGTAGGCCTCGTCACGGGGGACCTCGGGCCAGGACGTGCGGCCCAGCACCGCTGGATCGATCGCCGCCCACACGTCGACGAAGGGGTGGCCGACCACCAGCACGTCGGGGTGGTCGACGGCGGCTGCGAGCCGGGACTCCTTGGAGCCCGGAACCAGGTGGTCGAGCAGGATGCCGAGCCGGCGGTGTGGTGCCGGCCGGAACACACGCACCGCGGCTGACAGATCGTCGGCACCGTGGAGCGGCTCGACGACCACCGCGGCAGCGCGGAGGTCGTCCCCCCACACCGTCTCCAGCAGTTCGGCGTCATGGATCCCCTCGACCCACAGACGGCTCCCGCGCGCCGTGCGGGCACCCTGGTCGGCCGCCGGCACCGAACCGCTCGCCGTCCGCCCGAGCGGGTCGGTGCCCCCGACCGGTGTGCCGGGTGGCGTCGGGCTCGCCGCCGGGCGCAGCTCCACCGCCACCTCGTCCACCATGAACGCCCCGGGCGACAGCGTGAACGTCCGCTGCCGTCCGCGACGATCCTCCAGGGTCACGCGACGTGGGTCGCAGGCCACGACCGCGCCGACGAAGCCGTCGCTGACCACCTCCACCAGCAGCCCCGGCACGGCCTTCCGGACCGGGATCGCGCGGCGCCCGGAGCCCGAGCTCAGCACGCCAGGGCCGCTGACCTCGAAACGTGATCGCCGGGACACCACCTCAGCTGGCCGCCGCGCGGGCCACCGCGACGTGCTCCGGCGCGGCCCGTCGAGCCGGGGCGAGCGTGCGCTCGTCCAGGGTCCACGGCTCCACGTCGAAGCGCTCCGCGAAGGCGTCCACGATGGCGTGGCGGACATCCTCGTAGGTGAGCTCAGCATGGTCGGCCAGCGCACCGGTGGCTGCGGGATCGAAGGCGACGCCCATGGCCCGGTAGACGGGCACCAGGGCACGGTTGATGCGCTGGGCGTCGTCGACGACCACCACGCCTCCGGTGTGGGCGGCGCGGCGCAGGAGACGCTGCCCGACGCCCGCGACCTTGTGCCGCCCTCCGGCGTTGACCGAGTACTCGCCCGGGCAGTACTCGCCCGCGATCTCGCCCACCTCGGCGTCCACCCCCAGGGAACGGAAGGCGTCGACGAGGCAACCGGACAGGGTCGTGAAGCGCTCCGCTATCGCGCTGGTGGGGTCGTCGGAGGGCACCGACCAGGAGAACGCGATCGTGGCGGGGGTGAACACCGCCGGGCGGCCGCCCGCCAGGCGAAGCACCGGGGTGAACCCCTCCGCCTCGCTGGCGAGCACCGCGGCGTCGAACCCCGGCGTCCGGGCATCGCGGGAACTGAAGGCGACGATGGCAGCCGGCCGCGACAGCCGGAGGGTCGCCGGGAGCTCCCCCCGGTCGACCCGCTCGAGCAACACCCGGGAGATCGCGGTGTCCAGCGCGGGGTGGCCGCGGGTGTCGTCCACCGTGATCCTCAGCCGCTGAGGCGGTGGGCTGGTCACCGGACCGCCCTGTCGCGGGCTCTGGCCGCCAGGGTGCGGACCAGCGTGTCACGCTGCTCCAGCAGCACGCGGCGGAGGGGACGCGACACCTCGGTGTCGGCCAGACGGTCGTCGGTACGCGCCAGCAGCGTGGCCGAGGCGCCCCAGTGGGGGAACATCGCCGCGGAGAAGTCGATGGACCAGTCCAGCGACCGGGTGGCCCACACCTCGTCCAGGGTGTCGAAGTAGCGGTCGGTGTAGGGGGCGAGCACCGCCTCCTGGTCGAGCCGTGCGAACCCACCCCACAGCTGCCGTGACATGGTGTGCGACAACGAGGTGTCGGACAGCAGGCGGTCCCAGGCCCACGCCTTGGCCTCCGCGGCCGGGCGGGAAGCCCGGGCCGTGGCGGCGGACCGCTCTCCGAGGTCGGTGGGGTCACGCTCGAGCTCGGCGTCGATACCCGCGTCGTCCAGCGCACCTGCCCGGGCCAGGCAGGTCGCCACGTGCCAGCGCAGGTCGGCGTCCACCTCCAGACCCGGGACGGACAGCTCGCCGGTCAGCAGATCGGCCACCGCCGCCAGCTGCGCGTCGTCGGCCCGGGCGGTGACGGCCCAGTGGCGGACCCACGCCAGCTGCCGGTCGCTGCCCGGTGCCGCGTGTTCCAGCTCGCCGCGGGCGTGGGTGCCCATGCGGGCCAGCTGCTCCGCGCGCGCCGTCGGGTCGAGGTAGCGCTCCACCGCACCGAGGCTGCGCTGCAGGAGCCGCTGCAGGGTGCCGATGCGGTCCTCCGCGGCCACGTTGGCGATCACCAGGTCGAGGAAGCGGCTGGCCTGCAGCTGACCGTCGCGCACCATCTCCCAGCTGGTACCCCACAGCTGCGCCCGGGCGAGCGGATCGGCGACGTCGGCGAGCCGGTCGGTGACCGTGGCGGTGGAGGCGTCGTCGAGGGTGACCTTGGCGAAGCTGAGGTCGTCGTCGTTGACCACCAGCAGGGGGGCGGTGGCGCTGCCGGTCAGCTCCGGCACGGGGGTGCGGGCGTCGGTGACGTCCAGTTCCGTGCGCTGCCGCCGGGTCAGCCTCCCGTCCTCGTCCGCGTAGACCCCGATCGCCAGGCGGTGGGGGCGCAGCACCTCGGGCGGGGCATCCAGGCCAGCGACCCCCACCCAGGCCGGCGTCGGCGAGCGCTGGAGCACGGCCACCTCGGCGTAGGTGCCGTCGTCGGCCACCTCGATGTCCAGCTCCAGTTGGTTCATCCCGGTGGTCAGCAGCCAGGCGTCACACCAGCTGTCGAGCTCGCGGCCCGACGCTCGCTCCAATGCCCCCAGGAAGTCCGCCAGGGTGGTGTTGCCCCAGGCGTGCCGGTCGAAGTACTCGCGGCAGCCGGCGAGGAACTCCTCCTGTCCCACCCACGCCACCAGCTGGCGGAGCACCGAGGCGCCCTTGGCGTAGGTGATGCCGTCGAAGTTCTGGTGGACGCTCTCCACGTCGGGCATCTGGTCGGCGACCGGGTGGGTGGAGGGCAGCTGGTCCTGGAAGCGGGCCCACGCCTTCTCGGCGTCGTGGAAGGTGACCCAGGCGTCGGTGAAACGGGTGGCGGTGGCCTGGACCAGGACGGCCATGAAGGTGGCGAAGGACTCGTTGAGCCACAGGTCGTCCCACCACCGCATGGTGACCAGGTCACCGAACCACATGTGGGCCATCTCGTGGATGATCGTCTCGGCACGGCGCTCCCGGGCGGCGTCGGTGACCTTGGAGCGGAAGACGTAGGACTCGCTGAAGGTGACGCAGCCGGGGTTCTCCATGGCGCCGGCGGAGAACTCCGGCACGAACAGCTGGTCGTAGCGGTCCCCGAAGGGGTAGCGCATGGCGAACAGGTCCTCGAAGGCCGCGAAGCTCTGCTTGGTGACCTCGAACAGCTCACCGGCGTCGACGTGGTCGGCCAACGACCGACGCGACCACCAGGCCAGGTCGATCCCGGAGCCGTCGGCGCGCTCGTAGCGGTCCTCCACCTCGACGTAGGATCCGGCGACCACGGCGGTGACGTAGGTGCTCAGCCGCGGGGTGGTGGCGAACCGCCAGGTGCCACCGAAGCCAGGGGCCGGCCGCTCCAGGGCCCGCGCGTTCGAGACCACCACCCACTCCTCCGGCGCCACGACGTCCAAGGCGAAGGTGGTCTTCAGATCGGGCTGGTCGAAGCAGGCGTAGACCAGGTGGGCATCGAAGGGCTCGAACTGGCTGTGCAGGTAGACCCGGTCGTCGGTGGGATCCACGAAGCGGTGGAGCCCCTTGCCCTCGTGCTGGTAGGCCATCGTGGCCTCGACCTCGAGGTGGTGGACACCGACCTCGAGGTGGGGGAGCCCGAGCCGGGTCGGCGAGATCACCTCGGGACCGAGCACCTCGCCGTCGAGCAGGACCCGCTCCACCGACGATGCCGTGAGGTCGACGAAGACCGGACCGGCCACGACGACGCTGAACCGCAGCTCGGTGCGGCTGCGGAACCGCTCCGGGCCGGCGGTCAGGTCGAGGTGGACCCGGGTGTCGACGTCCGCGATCCGGCGCGCGCGTTCCTCGGCCTCGGCTCGCGTCAGGTTCTCGCGGATGCTCTGCTGCGTCGACGTGGTGACGGCGTGATGGGACATGGTGCCTCGGCGGGAGCGGTCGTCAGGACGGGGCGGGACCGACCCGGTCGGGTTCGCTGCGCCGGGTCGCGCGGGGATGGTAGAGCGCAGAGGAGGCGAGCGGTGCCCGAGGGGCGGGGAGCGGCGCCGAGCGACGACGCCCGGCTGCTGGCGGTCGACCTCGGGGTCCGCACGGGGTTCGCGGCCTTCGACGCCTCTGGGCGGCTGCTCAGGGTCGGGTCACGCAACCTCGGCTCCCGGGGGCGGCTGCGGGCCACGGCGGCGGGACTGCGCCGGGAGCTCGGGCGGGTGGACGTCCTGGTGCTGGAGGGCGACCGGACCCTGGCAGGTGCCTGGCAGCGAGAGTTCGGCCCCCGGGGCACCGAGGTGGTGCTGGTCGAGGCGGAGCGGTGGCGACGGGCCCTGCTCCATCCCCGGGAACGGCGGGATGCCGCCACCGCGAAGGCGGCGGCTGGGGAGCTGGCCCGGGCCGCCGTCCTCCACCTCGGTGGCACCGCACCGCCGACGCTGCGTCACGACGCGGCGGAGGCGGTGCTGATCGGCGTGTGGGGGCTCAGGACCCTGGGCTGGATCCCGTCGTGGCCGCCGGGTCTCGACCCCAGGCAGCGGTGACCGGCGGGCGGTCGCCCCCCGCCCGGGCTCCCCCCGCACGGTGGCGTCAGGGCGCGCCCGGCAGGTCGTCGTCGCGGCCGTGTCGGCCGGCGCCGGCACGGAAGGCGCGGACCCCGACCTCGGCGCCTCCCGCGGCCAGGCTGGCGACCCCGAGGTCGTGCTCGTGCAGCAGCGCGTCGGGCAGGGGACGGTCGAAGGCCGCCCGGGTCGCCGCCAGGTCGCTGAGCAGCGTCCGGCGTGGCCAGCGGGCCAGCTCGTTGCCGAGCGCGACGGCCGCGGCCTCGGCGGTGCCGGGGGCCACGACGCGGTTGGCCAGCCCGATGCGTGCGGCTTCGGCGGCGTCGACGGCCCGCCCGGTGAGCACGAGGTCGAGGGCGATCCCGAGCCCGACGATGCGTGGCAGGCGGGCGGTCCCGCCGTCGATCAGCGGGACGCCGACCCGCCGGCAGAACACCCCGAGGACCGCATCCTCGGCCACGACCCGCAGGTCGCACCACAACGCCAGCTCGAGCCCCCCGGCGACGGCGTGGCCCTCCACGGCGGCGATGGTCGGCAGCCGGGTCGCGGTGCGGGTCGGTCCCAGCGGTGCGTCGGTCGACCGCTCGAGCCGGTTGCGGCGGTCGGGATCGTCGAGGGCGTACAGGTCGGCACCCGCGCAGAAGGTGCCGCCACGTCCGGTCAGCACGATGGCCGCGAGCTCCTCGTCGGCGTCGAGGCTCTGCACGGCCGCGCGCAGGGCGTCGGCCGTCGGTCGATCGACCGCATTGCGCACCTCTGGACGGTCGATCCGGACGATCCCGACGCGGTCCGAGCGGTCGACGTCCACGGTCATGGCAGGGGACCTTCGTCCGACGAGGCTCCTGACGGTAACAGCGCACGGAGCGGTGCTGCCCTCCGCTAGCATCGGACAAGACGTGCCAGCCTGCGACGTAGGCTGACGTACCGATGAGGTGGGGGCGACCCACTGGGGTTGAGGGAGAGGCGCATGCAGGAGTACACGAGCCCGGGCGAGGTCGAGGTTCCGATGGAGGAGAACCTCACGGCCTCCTTGTGGGCCGCAGCCGAACAGCAGCCGGAGCAGCCGATCGTCGCTATCCGGGTGGGGGACCGGTTCGTCGACTGGTCCACCCGGCAGTTCGTCGACGAGATCGTCGCGGTCGCCAAGGGGTTGATCGCCCATGGCATCGAGAAGGACGACCGCATCGTCGTCCACTCGAGCACCCGCATCGAGTGGACCATCCTCGACTACGCCATCTGGATGGCCGGTGGCGTGACGGTGCCGATCTACGAGACCTCCTCCTCGGAGCAGATCGACTGGATCGTCAACGACTCCAACGCCAAGGCGATGTTCACCGAGAACGCTGAGCTCAAGGCCCTGGTCGATGCGGTGGAGGACAAGCTCGCCGGGCTGCAGCACCTGCACGTCATCGAGGACGGCGCCCTGGAGACACTGCGCCAGGCGGGTGCAGAGATCAGCGACGACGTCGTGCGCGAGCGCTCGTCGGTAGCCACCGGTGAGGACCTGGCGACGATCGTCTACACCTCGGGGACCACGGGCCGGCCCAAGGGCTGCGTGATCACCCACCACAACTTCATCTGGGATGCCACCCAGACCGCCGCTGCCGGCCCGGAGTTCTTCGGTGGCGGCATGCGCACCCTGTTCTTCCTGCCGCTGGCCCACATCTTCGCCCGCGTGGTGCAGACGACCTGCATCCGCAACGGGGTCATCCTCGGCTACTCGACGGGGATCCCGCAGCTGACCGAGGAGCTGGCGATCTACAAGCCGGACTTCCTCATCGCGGTCCCGCGGGTGTTCGAGAAGGTCTACAACGGCGCCCGGGCCAAGGCCGCGGCCGACGGCAAGGAGAAGATCTTCGACAAGGCCGCACAGGTCGCCGAGGACTACGCCAGGCAGAAGGTCGCTGGCAAGATCTCGCTCGGCACCAAGGTGTTCCATGCGATCTTCGACAAGCTGGTCTACGGCAAGCTGCGCGGCGCCATGGGCGGCGAGATCAAGTACGCCGTCTCCGGTGGTGCCGCCCTCGGTGAACGGCTCACCTACTTCTTCATGGGGCTCGGCGTGCACGTGTGCGAGGGCTACGGCCTGACCGAGACCACCGCGGTGTCGACCTTCAACCGGCCGTCGCTGACCCGCGTCGGCACGGTGGGCAAGCCGATCCCGGGTGCTTCCGCCAAGATCGCCGAGGACGGGGAGATCCTGCTCGCGGGCAGCCACATCTTCCAGGGCTACCACAACAATCCCGAGGCCAGTGCAGAGGTGCTGAAGGACGGCTGGTTCCACACCGGCGACCTCGGCCAGTTGGACGGCGAAGGGTTCCTGCGCATCACCGGCCGCAAGAAGGAGCTCATCGTCACCGCCGGCGGCAAGAACGTGGCTCCGACGGTGCTCGAGGACCGGATCCGCGCCCACGCCCTGGTCGGCCAGTGCATGGTCATCGGTGACGGCGAACCGTTCATCGCCGCCCTGGTCACCATCGACCCCGAGGTGTTCCCGACGTGGGCCGAGGCCAACGGCAAGTCCGGCTCGGTGGCCGACAACCTCGACGACCCGGATCTGAGGGCGGAGGTCCAGAAGGCCATCGACGACGCCAACCAGGCGGTCTCCAAGGCGGAGTCGATCCGGACCTTCAAGATCCTGCCCGACGACTTCGTGGTCGGGGTGGAGCTCAGCCAGAAGATGTCGGTGAAGCGCCACGTGGTGATGGAGAAGTACCAGGACGAGGTCAACGAGATCTACTCGTCGAAGAAGCCCGCCTGACGGTCGCGTAGCCCTGCGCCCCACCCGTCGCTGCCGCACCGAGCCAGCGCGACGGGTGGGGCGTTCGGCTGCCGCGGGCCTGCGGCAGCGTCAGATGCGGCGGCGGGGCGCAGATGCGGCGGGGCGCAGATGCGGCGGGGCGCAGATGCGGCCACCGCTGGCCGGCGAACCACCCCGCAGCGCCGACCTGGCAGGAGCGGGGCAGGATGGCGGCCACCGCTGGCCGGCGAACCACCCCGCAGCACCCCGCAGCACCCCGCAGCACCCCGCAGCTGGCTGGTCAGGCCGGCGGGTCGATCCGCGGGGGGCGCTCCTGCCACCAGTGTGCGTCGAGCTCCCCGAGCGGGGTGGCCGGGGGTGCGTCGGCGACGATGTACTCGTCGCGGATGGCACGCCAGTCGCCTCGCGCCGCGAGCTGTCCGAGCACGGAGTTGAGACCCCACTGGATGCGGTTGAGCAGCAGGTAGTCCGGCGGCAGGTTCAGCTGCCGCAGCACGTCGCTGAAGGGCTCGCGAGGGTCGGTCGTCGAGCGGATCACCTCGGCGGCGAACTCCGAGGTGAAGGTGAAGGGCTGCTCCGCGACGACGGGTCGGGTGTAGAGCTGGAACCACTCGAACACCCGGTCCTCGTCGACGCGGGCGTTGCGCGGCAGGAACCCGGCGGCCTCGAGGGCGTGGATCGCCGTGTCCCGATCCCCGGTGGCGATCGCCTTCTCGATGGAGCGCATCGAGGCGTACCGCTCGCGGGTGAACATCTTCACCGAGCCGTAGTCGAGGAACGCGACCCGGGCGCCACCGTCGGCGGCGGCGCCACGCTCGATGAGGTAGTTGCCCGGGTGGGG
>PWWI01000028.1 GCA_003561535.1 Nitriliruptoraceae bacterium | reverse complement strand
CGTAGATCCGCGCGGTCTTGTCGTTGTAGTTCCCGGTGCCGATGTGGGCGTAGCGGCGCACCTTGCCCGACTCGCGCCGGATCACCAGGGAGATCTTGGTGTGGGTCTTCAGCCCCACCACGCCGTAGGCGACGTGGACACCGGCCTCCTCCAGCGCCTTGGCCCACTCGATGTTGGCCTCCTCGTCGAAGCGGGCCTTCAGCTCCACGAGCGCGACGACCTGCTTGCCTTCCTCCGCGGCGTCGAGCAGCGCCCGGATGACCGGGCTGCCCGGTCCCGAGGGGCGGTACAGCGTCTGCTTGATCGCGAGGACATCGGGGTCCCTGGCGGCCTGCTCGATGAAGGCCTGCACCGAGGTGGTGAAGGAGTCGTAGGGGTGCTGGACGAGGACGTCGGCGTGGGCGATGGCTTCGAAGATGTCGAGGTCCGGGGTACTGGCCTCGGCCAGTAGCTGCTGGGTGGTCGGCGCGAACGGCTCGTGCTTGAGATCGGGGCGATCGAGGCCGTACAGCGACCACAGCCCCGCGAGGTCCAGCGGCCCGGGGATCACCATCACGTCGTCGGTGCTGATGTTCAGCTCCCGGATGAGCAGTTCCAGCGCCTCCTCGCTCATGTCGGGCGTGACCTCGAGCCGGACGACCCTGCCGAAGCGACGGCGGGTCAGCTCGGTCTCGATCGCCAGCAGCAGGTCGTCCGCCTCCTCCTCCTCCACCTCGAAGTCGGCGTTGCGGGTGACCCGGAAGACGTGGTGGTCGAGGACCTCCATACCGGGGAACAGGCGGTCGAGGTTCTCCGCGATCACCTGCTCCAGCGCCACGATCCGCTGACCGTCGGGCATGATCAGGAACCGCGGCAGGACCGGTGGGACCTTGACCCGCGCGAAGCGTCGATGGTCGGTCCCGGGCTCACCGACCAGCACTGCCAGGTTCATCGAGAGGTTCGAGATGTAGGGGAAGGGGTGGGCCGGGTCCACCGCGAGGGGGGTCAGCACCGGGAAGACCCGGTCCTCGAAGATCACCTCGAGGTGGCGGCGGTCGTCGTCGTCGAGGTCGGCGACGTCGCAGAAGCGGACCCCGGCGGCCGCGAGCTCGGGCACGAGCTGCTCACGGAAGATGCGCGCGTGTCGGGTCGCGAGCTCCGTGACCACGTCGCGTATGGCTGCGAGCTGGGCGGTGGGGCTCAGGCCGTCCGGGTTGGTACCGGAGACCTCCGCCGCCTCCTGCTCCTTGAGGCCGGCGACCCGGACCTGGAAGAACTCGTCGAGGTTGGTCTGGAAGATCGCCAGGAACTTGGCCCGCTCCAGCAGTTCGAGTTCCGGATCCTCGGCCAGCGCGAGCACCCGCTCGTTGAACTGCACCCACGACAGCTCCCGGTTGAGGTAACGGACCTCGTCGAGGGGCTCGGGGTGCGCCGACAGGATGTCGAGCGTGACGTTGCGGGGGTGGGGTCGCGCGCGGCTCGGCGTGCCGGGGACCAGGACGGCGTCCAGGGGGGCGACGGGGGGAGGGGGTGCGGGAACCGGGGCCTCACCCCTCGGGTCGGCGGGTCGCGGTTCGACGGGACGCGGGTCATCGAGGTAGCGGCCGGCAGGGCGCTGATCGGCGACGAAGGAGCGTGCGACCGGCGCTGGCTCGGGCCGTCGGCGCGTCCAGGGCCACCACCACCGTGGCTCCCGCCCCCCTGCACCGTGAGCCATCGCTGGGTACCTCCCGTCGTCGGTCGATCCGGTGGGCCGCCACCTCGCCGGACCGCCAGGCGCCGGGGATCGCGTCGCGCTCAAGAGCCTAGGTGGTGGCATCGAGGACCTGCGACCGCCGGCGTGTTCCCGGTCGTCGGTGCCCGGTCCGGTGCTCATCGGGTGACCCGCGAGTGAGGTCCACCTCACGTGCACTCGCCCCGCCGGAGGCCTACAGTCGAGCCCAGCGCCCACGCGATCACTGAGATCGATGATGAGGGCGTGGACAGCTACAGACCAGGAGGTCCAGGTTGACGTACACGATCGCTGAGCCCTGCATCGACGTCAAGGACAAGGCGTGCGTCGAGGAGTGCCCGGTCGACTGCATCTACGAGGGTGATCGGATGCTCTACATCCACCCCACGGAGTGCATCGACTGCGGCGCCTGCGAACCGGTCTGTCCCGTCGAGGCCATCTTCTACGAGGACGATGTCCCGGACGAGTGGAAGCAGTTCACCCCCATCAACGCCGAGTACTTCGAGGACGAGGTCACCGGTCTCGGGTCCCCGGGTGGTGCCGCCGCCGTGGGGCCGTCGGGTAAGGACCACCCGACGGTCGCGGCCTGGGAGAGCTGAGCTCCGGGGGCATGACCAGCGGCGGCGCGCGGATCCCGCGCGCCGCTCCTGCGTCCACGGCCCGGTTATGCTGTCCCATCGGGTCGACCCGCATCTGACCGAGCCGACGAGGAGCCCCCGGTGACCTACGTGATCGCTGAGCCCTGCATGGACGTCAAGGACACGGCCTGTGTGCAGGAGTGTCCGGTCGACTGCATCTACGAGGGTGATCGGATGCTCTACATCCACCCCACGGAGTGCATCGACTGCGGCGCCTGCGAGCCGGCCTGTCCGGTGGAGGCCATCTTCTACGCCGACGACGTGCCACCGGAGTGGAGCGAGTTCACCGCGGTCAACGCGGAGTACTTCGAGCCTTCCGTCACGGGCATCGGCTCCCCAGGTGGTGCCGGCAGCGTGGGGAAGTCAGGGGCTGACCACCCGAAGGTCGCCGCCTACGAGATCGCGTGACCGAGGTCGCGACCGACCCGGTGGGCGAGCCGGGTGGCCGCTGATGCGCTGGCTCCGGCGTCGTCGCGCGGCCCGGTTCCCCGCGATCACCGACGCGTCGCCGCTGCTGCCTGAGGCCGTGTGGCGACCGTTGGTGGCCGAGCACCTCGACGCCGGTCAGCCGAGCGGCTGGTGGGAGCCGGTCTACGCCACCGCAGTGGCGCAGGGTCGGCGCCTGCCATGGCAGGAGGGCACCGTCCATCCCTGGGTGGCGGGGTGGTTGGAGGACCCGGTGCACGCACCCCCGGGCTCCCGGGCCCTGGTGGTGGGTTGCGGCGTCGGTGACGACATCGTGCCACTGCTCGAGCGGGGCTACGACGTCACGGCCATGGACGTCTCTCACACGGCGATCGCCTGGGCGCAGCACCGGGTGCGCGCCCTGGTGGGCGGTGACGTTCAGCCGGTGCGGTGGCTGGTCGCGGACCTGCTCGAGGTGTCGGCGACCGAGCTCGGTGCCTTCGACCTGGTCGTGGAGGTCCACACCGTCCCGTGGCTGCCGGGGGTGGTCCGGGACGCGGCGATGGCAGCGATCGGGGGACTGGTGGCACCCGGTGGGGTCGCGTTGGTGATCACCGAGGTGGCGACCAGCGAGGCCGGGCGTGCGACTCACGAGGGGCCCGCATGGGCCCAGGCGCCCAGCGAGCTGGCCGCCTACCGGGCGGGTGGGCTGGTACGCCTCGCGATCGAACACCCATCACCGGGTGATGCCCCGACGATGGAGGTCCGGATGACCTGGCAGCGGCCTCGCGGGGCGCCCGTCGGCGGCTCGCTCGACGAGGGTCTGCCGCTGCTCGATGGGTGACCGGTCAGTGACCGACGATCACGCGTCGTCGTCGCCGAACAGCTGCTCTGCGCGATCGGTCGCGATCTTGCGGGCGAGGACGACCGAGCCTGCGACCAGCGCCGACCACAGCAGCAGATCGCGGAGCTCGGTGTCGCTGCGGACGCCCTGGGCGGTGGGCGGGGGCTCGTCCTTGGCCAGGGTCCACCCGAGCTCCACGGCCTTCCTGGCGGCGACCGCGGCGGCGGCGGCCGCGGCCGCGGCGATCATCCTGCGCAGCAGTGCGTTCACGCCCGTCCTCCACCTCGGCGTCGGGCGGCCCCTGCTCGGGCTCACCGTCAGCCACTGACGCTAGCGGCGGCGACGCGGTCGTGCCGCGGGAGCTGGCGTGCTCACACGAGCAGGCGGGCCGCGGACCGTTCGGTGGTGGGGCCGTAGGCCATCCAGGCGGCGACCAAACGCCGCACGCCCTCGCGCAGGTCGGCCTCCCGGGCGGTGAACACGACCCTCAGGCACCGTCGGTTGCCGTCGTCGACCGACAGCGCGGGACCGGGGACCACCACGACCCCGTGTCGCAGCGCTACCTCGGCGAGCTCGTCGGCGTTGCCGTGAGGCAGGGTGAGCCACAACGACAACCCGCCGGTCGGGCAGGTGAAGCTCCACTCCGGCAACAGCGTGCTGATCAGCTTGCACAGCAGGTCGCGGCGGGGAACCAGTTGGGCACGGCGCTCGGCGAGCACCTCCTCGGCGTGCTCGAGCAGTGAGACCGCGAGGAACTGACTCACCAGTGGCGTCCCGAGGTCGGCGACGGTCTTGGTCGCCAGCATCCGCGCGGCCCAGTCGTCGGGCGAGCGGATCCACCCGACCCTCAGGCCCGCCCAGAACAGCTTGGCGGTCGACCCGATCGTGTGCACGGCCGTCCCCTCGGGGGCCAGCGCCGCGATCGGCGCGGGGAGCTCCTGCTCGTCCAACGCGACGTCGGCCATGGCCAGGTCCTCGAGCACCACGGTCCCGTGCGCGGCGGCCAGCTCACCGATCCGTACCCGCCGCTCCTCGCTGAGGACCGCGCCG
The DNA here is from genome assembly GCA_003561535.1 of Nitriliruptoraceae bacterium. Classification (GTDB taxonomy): domain Bacteria; phylum Actinomycetota; class Nitriliruptoria; order Nitriliruptorales; family Nitriliruptoraceae; genus T1Sed10-7. Next base: position 14,427 of record PWWI01000028.1, on the reverse strand, counting down.
GTGGGGTTGTGGAAGTGCGGTGACACGTACAACAACTTCGGCTCGGCCCGCTGCATCAGCTCCTCGAGGACGTCGGTGCGGGCTCCGTCGGCATCGACCGGGAGGGGGAAGGTGCGGGCCCCGAACCGGCGGAACACATCCAGAGCCCCGGGGAAGGTCGGGGTCTCCACGATCACCGGGTCACCCTGGCGCAGGGTCTGGCGGGCCACCAGCGAGATCGCCTGGTGGGCGCCGGTGGTGATCACCACGTGCTCGGGCCCCGTGGGCAGCCCCATGGCCTCGAACCGGCCGCTCACGGCGTCCCTGAGCGCCCGTAGCCCCTGAGGGAGGTAGCCGTGGTGCGCCGTCAGGGTGCGGATCTGCTCCAGGGTCGCTCCGCTCAGCAGCCGTTCGACGGTCGGGCTGCCCGTGACGGCCGCGACGGACAGGTCGATCAGGTCGCCACGGTCTTCGGGGCTCTCGCCGGGTCCGCTGCGCTGGACGAGGCCATCGTCGGAGAGGAACAGGCGGGCGGTCGCCACCGCATCCACCCCTTCGGGCGAGCTCGCCGCCTGAGGCGAGCGGACCCAGGTCCCCGAGCCGCGCCGGCTCTGCAGCCAGCCCTCGGCCTTGAGGCGGTCGTAGGCGGCGACGACGGTGGCGCGGCTGACCGACAGCGACCTCGCAAGGGTGCGCTCAGGTGGCAGGACGGTGCCGAGTGGGATCTCCCCGCGGTCGATCGCACGCTTCAACGCGTCGGCGAGCGACCGGTACAGAGGACCGTCCTCCTGCAGCGCGGATGCCAGGAGCTGGGCGAGATGCGGGCCACTTTCGCGGATTGGCTCATCCAATAGCAGTCCAAAGTCCGTAGTGGGTGCAGTTGGACCGGTGCGGTCGGGGTGGTAACGTAGCATCCAACAGGCCAACCGGAACGGTCTCTGCGGAGTTCGTTCCTAGAGGTCTGGATCCACTCGACGGTCATCCGGACGGGGCCTCAGCTCCGACCCACCAGTGGAACCGACAACTTCAGACTGGCGCTCGAGCCCTTCCGGGTTCGTGCGCCCCGCTCGGACAAGGGCAGGACCCGCACCCTCTCCCATATCTGCGGTTCTCCCACCGCAGGCGAACGGATGCTCTCCCCATCCGCTCCCGCGAGGTCCAGCCCCCGAGCGTTCGACGTCCCCCCGGCCCTCCCACCGGGGGGACGCCTCTTTGTCCGCGTTCCGTCGCGCCCGTCCCACCCGCTGGTCGGGAGCCGGGCATCGCGGTGTCACGCTGCGGGGTGCGAGAAGCAGCGGCTACCTGCTGAAAGTCGCACGCGAGCAGCGTCCCGCCGTCCCGGCCGCCGCTCGGGGTGCGAGAAGCAGCGGCTACCTGCTGAAAGTCGCACGCGAGCAGCGTCCCGCCGTCCCGGCCGGGGCTCTGGGCCGGGGCCCAGCGCCAGGCAGCCGGCCCAGCAGCCGGTATCGGCAGCGGGACCAGGCGCCTCCGGCACCAGCTCCGGCCGGTCAGCTCAGGCGAAGCGCAGGCTGGGGACCCCATCCAGCCCGTCGAGGACCCGCACCCGGACCCCGCAGGGGCGCAGGAAGTCCCGGACCTCGTCGGAGCCCTGGTGGCGACCGCCGGCAGCCACGACCTCCGCCACGCCCGCGTTGGCGATCAGCTTGGCGCACGCGAAGCAGGGCACCCCGGTGCAGTACAGGCTGGCGCCCTCCAGTTCCTCGGGCGAGGAGAACAGCAGGACGTTGGCCGCGGCGTGGATCCCGATGCAGCGGGCCTCATCGGCCTCCGTCCCGCCGGGGGCCGACCGCGGGCAGCCGCCCTCGTCGCAGTGCGGGTACCCCGAAGGGCCGCCGTCGTAGCCCGTGGCCACGATACGCCGGCCCCTGACCAGGACGGCGCCCTGGCGCCGTCGGACACAGGTGCCCCGGGTGGCGGCCGTCCGCGCCAACTGCAGGGCGTCCTCGTCGAAGCTCGCTCGCCGCGTCGGACTGGCCATCCCAGAGCGCTCCCGTGGTCGGCGACCCGCGGTCACGCCGCCACGTGCCGCAGGCTCGGACCCTACCCGCCAGCGGCCGGGCGGTGGGGCCCGAGCAGCAGCTCCATCGACGTGCGGGCCCTGAGGGAGGCCGCCAGCAGGTAGAGGAACAGCGCGAGGCTGCCGGTGACGATGGTCGCGAGCCCCCATGCCGCGGCTCGCGCAACCGACCGCTCCCGCCACGCGATCCACAGCCAGCCGAAGAGGAAGGCGAGGTAGAGGTCGACCAGCGTGACCCGCCCCCAGGCCAGGGCGACGATGGCGGCTCCGTCCCCGGGGAAGGAGGCGACGCTGAACGCCCCGAAGATCGCGCTGATCATCGCGGCGGTGCCGAAGGCGGCGACGACGCGGATCACCGGGAGCACCCAGCGGGGCTCCGACGCCCCGGCGCTCACAGGTTCCCCCGGCGGGCCTGGGCGCGCTCGATCGCCTCGAAGAGCGACCGGAAGTTGCCGACACCGAAGCCGCGGGCGCCGTGCCGCTGGATGATCTCGTAGAAGACGGTCGGGCGGTCCTGAACCGCCTCGGTGAAGATCTGCAGGAGGTAGCCCTCCTCGTCACGGTCGACCAGGATCCCGAGCTCCGCCAGTTCGGCCCAGGACTCGTCGACCTCGCCGACGCGGTCGCGGGCCTGGTCGTAGTAGGCCCCGGGCACGCTCAGGAACCCGACGCCTCGCGACCGCAGTGCGCGCACGGTGCCGATGATGTCGTCGGTCGTCAGGGCCAGGTGCTGGACACCCGGACCCCGATGCGCCTCCAGGAACTCGTCGATCTGGGACCGGCGGCGTCCCGCGGCCGGCTCGTTGATCGGCAGCTTCACCCGCCCGTCGCCATCCCACAGGACCTTGGACATCAGGGCGGTGTCCTCGGTGGAGATCGCCTCGTCGTCGAAGTGTCGCAGCTGCGAGAACCCCAGGATGCGCTCGTAGAACGCGGACCAGCGGTCCATCTGTCCGCGTTCGACGTTGGCGACGACGTGGTCGATCGTGTGCAGACCGACCGGCGCCGCGGCGGCGGCCAGCGGGTCCTGCTCGACCGTGACGTAGCCAGGGCGGTGGACCCCCGAGTAGTCGTCGCGCTGGACGAAGGTGTGGATCGTGTCCCCGTACACGGCGATGGCGGCGACCGTGAGCTTGCCCTGCTCGTCGGTCAGCACCTCGGGTTCGTGGTGAGCCACGGCGCCGCGCTCGGTGGCCAGCGCGAACGCCTCCGCGGCGTCGGGGACCCGGAAGGCGACGTCGCGAACGCTGTCACCGTGCTGTAGGTGGTGGCGGGTCACCGGGTGCTCCGGCGACAGCCCCGAGGTCAGCACCAACCGGATGCCGCCCTGCTCGAGGACGTAGGACGACCGGTCGCGCACGCCCGTCTCCGGGCCGGCGTAGCCGACCCACCGGAACCCGAAGGCGCTGCGGTAGTAGTAGGCCGCCTGACGGGCGTTGCCGACGTGGAACTCGACCGCGTCGTAGCCCACGATCTGCAGTTGGCGCGCGTGCATGGCACCTCCGGGACGACCGACGAGGGTACGAGGTGCCACCCGCGGGTGCCCCACCGGCTGCCCGGGCCAGCCCGTCAGACGGGAGGGATCTCCCCCGGTGGGAGATCGCTGCGGCCCGCCAGGGGGGAGAGCTCGAACTCCTCGCGACCGATCCGGAGGAACTCCACGGGCTGGTCGCCCGTGAGGTGCTGCTCCACGAGCAACGGCACGTCCTCCAACGTCACGCCGCCGTACCAGACGTCGTCGGGGGCGACGTAGACGATGGGGCCGACCATGCAGGGCTCGAGGCAGCCGGTGGCCACGACCTTGACGTCCACCAGGCCCTGCGCCCCGGTCTCCTCGCGGATCGCCTCGAACAGGCCAGCGCTCCCCCGCGCGATGCAGGACGGTCGCGGGTGTTCCGCGGGCCGCTCGTTGATGCAGACGAACACGAACTTCCGTGGCATCCCTGCGCGGGCCATCGGCGCTCCTGATCCTGGGGTGCGGGGGAGGAGGTCGGCACCGTAGCCTCCCAGCGGTCACCGAGGTCGGAGGATGCATGGTGCGGTCGGGCGGGCAGTCCCCGTGGGTCCTGCTCGACCTCGATGGCACGGTGCTGGACTACGACCGCGCCGAGCGGGAAGCGGTGCTGGGCACCCTGGCCGCCGCGAGCCTCCCGGCCGACGGGGACATGGTCGCCCGGTACCGGCAGGTCAACGCCCGCCACTGGTCCGCGCTGGAGCGCGGGGCGACCACGGCGGCGCGATTGCGGACCGAGCGCTGGGCCGAGCTGATCGTCGAAGCGGTCCCGGAGCGGGAAGGAGACGTCGACCTGGCGGCGCTGGCGTCGGCCTACGTGGCGCACCTCGCTGCCGGCGCCTACCTGCTACCGGATGCGGCCGAGGTGGTGGCCGAGCTCGCCGGGACCCACCGGATCGCCTACATCACCAACGGGCTGGCCGACGTCCAGCGGCCGCGGTTGGCGGCCTCGCCGCTCGCCGATCTGGGCGAGGTGCTGATCATCTCCGACGAGGTGGGTGCCGCCAAGCCGGCCGCGGCGATCTTCCAGGCGGCGCTCAGGGCCATGGGGGAGCCCGATCCGCGCACCGTGACCATGGTGGGGGACTCGCTCAGCGCGGACATCGCCGGGGGCAGGGCCGCAGGACTCCCCACGGTGTGGGTGGCGCCGGCGGAGCAGCCCGATCCGACGGACCCGGCGCTGCGACCCGAGCACCGCATCACCACCATCGGTGAGCTCCCCGGGGTGCTGCGTGGCTGACCGGGCCATCCCCACCGCGACCGGCGACGTACCGACATCGAACACCTCCACGCCTCGCTCCCACCACCTCGAGGTCCCCACGTGAGCCTGCTCCTCACCGCCGCTGCCGCCGCCCAGCCCGCCGACCCCGTCGACCTGACCGCGGGAGCGCACCGCTTCACCCTGCATCCGGGTGCGCCGGCGGTGATGGGCATCATCAACACCAACCCCGGGTCCTTCTCCGACACCGAGCACCTGGCCTCCACCGAGGCGCAGCTCACCAAGGCGCTGGGCCTGGTCGAGGCCGGCGCCGACATCATCGACGTCGGGACCGACTCGGGCGTGGCCTACGGGGAGCCCATCGACCTCGACACCCAGATCGCGTCGGCGGTCCCGCTGGTCCGCGAGCTCGTGGCCCGCGGCGTCCCCGTCTCGATCGACACCCCGCAGCTCGCGGTCGCTGAGGCGACGCTGGAGGCGGGCGCCGCCATGATCAACGACGTGTCCGGCCTGGCCGACCCGCGGATCGCAGCGCCCTGCGCCACCCATGGCGCCTCCCTGGTGCTCCTGCACACCCGGGTGGAGCACAAGAAGGAGGCGTTCCTGTCCTTCGACGACGTGGTCGCCGACGTCGAGCAGCTGTTCACCGAGCGGATCGCGGTCGCCGAGGCCGAGGGGCTGGCGCGGGAGGCGATCGTGCTCGACCCCGGGCTCGGCTACGCCAAGCACCCCCACGACGATGTGGAGGTCCTGCGGGCCTACCCCCGCTTCGCCGCCTACGGGCTCGCGATCCTGACCGGGGCCTCCCGCAAGTACTACGCCGGCGTGATCACCGGCGCCGAGCCTCCGGAGCGGCTGCCGGAGACGCTGGCCACGGTCGAGGCCGTGCGGCCCTACCCGGGGTTCGTGCGGGTCCACGACGTCGACGAAATCAGCCGCTACCTCGCGGTCATGGAGACGCTCGAGGGGCTACGTGAGCTGCCCGACGTGGACACCTCGGTCGCCCGGCTCAAGTGGGTCACACCGGTCGGCTGACCCTGGCTGGCCACGCAGGTCGCCGTTGCTGCTGTCTCCGGGCCGTCGCGGCTCCACCGCCAGCTTCACCGGCACCGGTAGCGCAGCAGCAGGTCGCCCTCGTGCTCGTAGGCGCTGACCAGCGTGAGCTGGGTCACCACCTCGATGGCGCCACCGATGATGCGCGGCACCGGCCCGCCGACCAGGGTCGGCGCCACCGTCAGGAACACCTCGTCGATCCGACCGCCGGCCAGCATGACCTGGTTGAGGCGTGGACCGCCCTCGCACAGCACCCGAGGAAGACCGAGCTCCGCCAGAGCCGTGACGATCGTCGCGGCGTCGAGGTCGGTGTCGGCGACCACGTGCCCCTCGGCGCGGTCATCGATGGCGGCCAGCGCGTCCCGATCCGCACCCCTAGAGGTCAGCACGATCGGGGGCTCCGCCGGGTCGGAGAACACCTCGAGATCGGGAGCGAGCCGTCCCGAGGCGGTGACGACGGCGAGCCGCGGCGCGTGCCGCAGTCCCCGCGCACGCCGGTCGGCCTGTCGATCGGCGCCACCGGTCAGGGGCACGTAGCCCTCGTCCCGGACGGTGCCGGCGCCCACCAGGGACACGTCGTTGGCGCCTCGCAGCCGGGACAGCGCGCGCAGATCTGCCTCGCCGCCGAGCCCGCTCGAGAGGCCGTCGACCGCGACCGCTCCGTCGGCGGAGGCGACCATGCACAGCGCGACGTGCACGCCACGGCCGGGCGCAGGGTCGTCCAGGGTGAGGCCCGCGTACAGCTCGTCGAGCGCTGAGGTCCCCGGGTCGGGGAGCAGGCGACGCAGCGTCATCAGGTGAGGAACTCCAGGATCGCGGCGGCGATGGCGCCAGGATCCTCCAGGGAGGCCCAGTGGCCCACGTGAGGGAGGACCCTGACCCGGCTGACGGGGATCGAGGCTTTGAGTTCCTCGGCCATCGCCAGGGGGGTGGAGCGGTCGTGGGCGCCGGTCAGGATCAGGGTCGGCTGACCAAGCTCGTCCCGGCGGATCCGTGGGGCGTCGGCCAGCGCCCGGCAGGACTTCGCGTAGTTCTGGGGCTCGTTGCGCAGGAACAGCTCCCTGAGCAGCCCGACCATCCCGGCGTGGACGGCGTGGGACTGGGGTGACACCGCACCCGCCAGCCACGGCTCGACCAGGTCGTCGAGCCCCTCCTTCTCGACCAGCTCCGCCCGCTCGCGGTAGGCGTCGGCCGTGGGCGGCTGGAAGTAGGAGATCCCTCCGAGCAGCACGAGCTGGTCGACGGCGTCGGGGGAGGAGTGGGCCAGCTGCTGAGCGACCAGGGACCCCATCGAGTGTCCCACCACCGTGACGGCGGGGAGTTCGAGGTGACGGAGCAGCTTCTGGACGTCCTTCGCCCAGCCCTCGATGCTGAACTTGCCGCGGCCCTGGCTGCGGCCGTGCCCACGCAGGTCCAGGGCGATGCAGTGGTGGTGCTGCTGCATGGCCTGCATCACCCCGTGCCACACGTTGGCCGAGCCGCCCAGCCCGTGGATGAACACGACCGGGGGGCCCTCCCCGTAGCTCACGTAGTGCAGGGTGTTGCCGTCGATGTCGGCGAACATCTGTCGACTCCTCCAGGTCGGTGAAGCCGCGGGGTCGCTGCCGGTCGGCGCGCACACGGACCGCGGTCGTCGTCCGCAGACTAACGGCGCGGTCGGGTGGCGTCGGTGCCGGTCGGCGCGCGCGCACCCACCGACCTCGGCTCGTCCTCCAGGGGCCGTGGCAGCGAAGCTATTGGACACCCAAGGAGGATCCGTCTTGCGCCTCGAACTCGTCCAGCCCGTGGCAGCTCCCCGCGATGTCGTGTGGTCGGTGCTGACGACCTGGGAGCGACAGCCCGATTGGATGCTGGATGCCAAGGCCGTCTACGTGCTGACCCCGGAGCGCACCGGCGTCGGGGTCACGATCCGCTGCCCCACGAACCTGATGGGGGTCACGGTGCAGGACGTGATGCGGGTGACCGGTTGGGAGGAGCCCGCCTACCTCGAGGTGACCCACCTGGGTCGGATCATCACCGGCAGCGGCGCCTTCGAGCTCGCCGAGGATGGGCCGGACGCCACCACGGTGACCTGGTGGGAGGAGGTCGACCCACCGCTCGGCGCCCTTGGCGAATGGGGCGCCACCACCTTCGTGTTGCCGATCCTCAGGCGCATCTTCGCCCGGAGCCTGGCGAACCTCGCGGCTCTGGCGGAGGAGGACGCCGCGGCGATCCGCGGCTGACCCATCTTCGTCGGTCTCAGGCCGGGGTCGGGCCCGCGACCCCGCCGCGACCGGCCACCTCGGTGTTGAACGCCGCCGCCCGCACGACCCGTTGCTCGTAGGAGCCACGAGCCACGAGCGTGCCGCGGTGGCGTGCCACCACCTCGCAGGTCAGGCCGTTCGGCTCCATGCTCGCGACCGTCGCCTGCAGGACGACGGTCTCGCCCACCGGGACCGGCGCGCGGTTCAGGAGTTCGAGGCGGACCCCGACGGCCATCTCGTCCGGGTCCAGGTGCGGCAGTAGCAGGGAACGACACACCTGCTCGGCGTCGGCCGCCAGGGAGGCCGTGCTGTAGACGTGGGGTTCCGGATGGTGCGCGGGGACGTCGCTCGACGCCGTCACCTCGAGGGTGGCGGTGGCTCCGCGGGGCGGTCCAGGTCGCATGGCCGGGCAGTCTGGCCGGTCGCGACGTCGAGCACAAGCCGTCAGCGGGGCCGACGGGTCCCGAGGACTGCCTCGATCGCCCGCCGGACCGGCCCGGGCCCCGGCCGGGGGTGGTGCACTGCGTCCCCGATGGCGTCCTCGGCGTCGCTGACCGGATCCTCGGGGGCCTCGCCGGGCGGAGCGATCGCCGCCAGCACGATCAGGGGATCGGGTAGGCGGTTGTCGATCCCGTGGACGGTGTCGGCGGGCACCAGCATCGCTCCCATCGGGTCGAGCCCCAGCTCCCCGTCGTCAGTGACGAACCAGGACCGCCCACCGATCACCGTGTAGGTCACGTCCTGGTCCGGGTGGTGCAGCACCCCGCTGCTCGCGCCGGGCTCGATGCACAGCAGGTCGAGGGCCAGTTGCTCCGAGGCGAACACGCGGACGCGGGTCGCCGGGCCGCGCCGGAAATCGGCGTAGTCCCGGAGGTCGACGGGGCGGACCCGCGGTGCGTCGTGCTCGTCCATGGGTCGTGACGGTACTTCCTGGGACCAGGTGTGTGGTGCGTGCGCGCGACGGGGCGGCCAGTGCCAGTCAGTAGGCTCGCCGGAACCGATCCCGAGGAGCTTGCCGTGCCCACCGTTGACGTCGTCACCGCGCCCCTGCAGGCCAGCGGAGCCGACCTGCTGGCTCTCGGGGTGTTCGCCCCGGCCTCCGGTGAGCGCACCGATCCGGTCGAGCTCACACCGGCCGCCGAGCTGGTGGCGGAGGCCGCCGGGCTCGACCTCGCGGCCGAGCTCGCCGCGGCGGGGTTCGACGCGTCGGTGGGTGCCAGCTTGCGGGTCCCCACCCGAGGTGCGCTGCCGGCGACGAGCCTGCTCGTCCTCGGCCTGGGAACCTCGGAGGAGGCCACGACCTCGACGCTGCGCTCGGTGGCCGCTGCCGCGGCGCTGGCGGCCGAGCGGGTCGAGTCCGTGACCTTGGCGCTCACCGACGCGCTCGACGGCGTCGCCGCGGAGGCTGCGGCGCAGGCGGTCGCGGAGGGGGCCCTGCTGGGTGCCTACCGGTTCGTCCGGTACCGGTCCGAGGAGCCGACCTTCACCCTGGCCACCATCGGCGTCCAGGCGGACGCGGCGACCGCGGACGATGCCCGCTCCGGCGTGTCGGCGGCCAGGGTGACGGCCGCCGCGCAGTGCCTGGTCCGCGACCTGGTCAACACCCCGCCCCAGGACAAGCGGCCCCCGGCGCTGGCCGACCGCGCGCTGGAGGAGGTCGTGGGCCTACCGATCAGCGCGAAGGTGCTCGACGAGGACGCCCTGGCGGCCGGCGGGTACTGCGGGCTCATCGGTGTGGGGCAGGGCTCCCAGGCGCCCCCGCGGCTGGTGGAGCTGCGCTATACCCCCGAGGGTGCGACCCGCCACGTCGCGGTCGTCGGCAAGGGCATCACCTTCGACACCGGCGGGCTATCGCTGAAGCCCTCCGACGCGATGATGACCATGAAGATGGACATGGCCGGCGCGGCCACCGCGCTGGCCGTGGTGAAGGCCGCCGCACAGCTCGAGCTGCCCGTCGCGGTCACCGCGGTGCTCGCGCTCGCGGAGAACATGCCCTCGGGCACCGCGACCCGGGTCAGCGACGTGCTCACCGCCAAGGACGGCACCACGATCGAGGTCACCAACACCGACGCCGAGGGCCGCCTGGTGCTGGCGGATGCGCTGGTCCACGCCGGTGAGCTCGAGCCGGATGCCATCATCGACGTCGCCACCCTGACCGGTGCGGCGATCATCGCCCTGGGTGACCGGATCGCGGTGCTGATGTCCTCCGACGACGACCTGGCCGCGGCACTGCTGGACGCCGGGACGACGGCTGGCGAGCCGCTGTGGCGGCTGCCGGTGGCGACCGAGGCCTACGGCGAGAGGTTGGAGGGCGCGATCGCCGACGTACGCAACACCGCCGGCAAGGAGGCCGGCACGATCTTCGCGGGGCTGTTCCTGCACCGCTTCGTGCCCGAGGGCACCCCCTGGGCGCACCTCGACATCGCCGGGACGGCGTGGACGGAGGAGGCCCGCAGGGAGTTCGGCAAGGGCGCGACCGGCACCGCGGCACGTACCCTGCTCGCCTGGTTGGGCACCCAGTGACCTCCGCGGCGGCGGTCCTCGGCCGCGTCGGCACCTCCGCTCCACTGCGCGAGCTGACCCGCACGCGGTGGGAGGCCATCGTCGTCGGCGCCGGCCACAACGGCTTGACCGCCGCCGCCTACCTCGCCCGTGCGGGTCGCTCCGTGCTCGTCCTGGAGGCCCGGGAGCGGATCGGCGGGGCCTGCACGCTCACCGAGCCCTGGCCCGGCTACCGCGTCTCGCCCTGCGCCTACCTCGCCGGGCTCCTGCACCCGAAGGTGATCGCCGACCTGGAGCTCGAGCGCCGGGGGTTCCGATGGATCCCCGCGGAGGGCGGGCTGTTCGTGCCCTTCGAGGACGGCACCTCGGTCCAGCTCTGGGAGGACGAGGACCTGCTCGCAGCGGAGCTGGCCACCTTCGCCCCTGGTGACCTCGAGGGCTGGAAGGAGCTGTCGGCGCTCAAGCGCCGGGTCGTGGAGGCGATCCGTCCGCCCGACGAGCGGGACCTGTGGCTGCACCCGGCCCCGTCGCGCGACGAGCTGGCCGAGCGCGTCGGCCACGACGAGGAGGCGCTCGGGCTGCTGTTCACCTGGTCGCAGGCGGAGTTCGTGGGCCGCTACCTGACCGACGAGCGGCTCCAGCGCGCCCTGTGGGGCCAGGGGGTCATCGGCACCAACGCGACCCCCTTCGACCCCGGCACGGCCTCGATCCACCTGCACCACGCCTCTGGCCGGATCGACCCCGACCGTCCAGGCGTGTGGGGGTTCGTGGCCGGCGGGATGGGCATGGTCAGCTTCCTGCTCCACGACGCCGCAGTGGAGCACGGGGCGGTCGTGGCAGCCGGTGTGCCGGTCGCCGAGGTGGTGCCGGGTGAGGGCGTCGTGCTCGACGACGGCACCCGGATCCTCGCCGACGACGTGCTGATCGGCGCCGACCCGCAGGTCGCCAGACGGCTGCTGGGCGAGCACGCCGACGCGGGCTGGGCGGCCGAGGTGGACGCGGTGCCGATGCGCGGCGACACCGTCAAGGTCACCCTGGCCCTGGACGCCCCGCCACGCTTCACGGCCCGCCCCGACGCGCACGAGCACCTGACCGCCCAGCTCAACACCCCGCTCACCGAGGCCCAGTGGCGCGACGGGTTCGCCGCTGCACAGGGCGGGGAGCTCCCCGAGTGGTTGTGGACCGAGGACTACCTGCAGACCGCCTACGACCCCTCGATCGCACCGGAGGGTCGTCACCTGCTGAGCGTGTTCGCCCAGCCCGTGCCCTACGACCTGACTGGTGGGTGGGACGCCCGCCGCGACGAGGTCGCCGCGCTCGCCGTCGGCTCCATCGACCGGTTCTGTGACGGCTTCGCGGACTCGGTCGTCGAGGTGGAGGTGCTCGGCCCGCCTGATATCGAGCGCGAGGTCGGCCTGACCGGCGGGCACATCTTCCAGGGGGAGTGCCTGCCTGACCACATGTGGGACCGGCGCCTGAGCGCCGACACCCCGATGGAGGGCGTGTGGCTGTGCGGTGCCGGGACCTACCCCGGCGGCAGCGTGATGGCCGTCAACGGCTACAACGCCGCGAGGATGGTCCTGGCCGCGCGCCGGGAGTGATCGGCGGGACGGCTCGGGACCGTCCGCTGCCTCGGTGACCGAAGGGTGTGCCACGGGCGTCTACGGTGTCGTTCGGGTGGAACGCCGGGGAGGGCACACATGGCAGAGCACGTGCACGGCGGACGGTTGGTGGCCGATCACCTCGCCGATGAGGGGGTGGACGCCCTGTTCACCCTGACGGGTGGCCACATCAGCCCGATCTTCGACGGATGCAAGGATCGGGGGATCAGGGTCATCGACGTGCGCCACGAGCAGGCGGCGGCCCACGCCGCCGATGCCTACGGGCGGCTGACCTTCCGGCCCGGGGTGGCGGCGGTCACGGCCGGCCCAGGGGTCACCGACGCCATCACGGGGGTGACCAACGCCTTCTACGCCAACTCGCCCATGGTGCTGCTGGGCGGGCGGAACCCGCTCGCGCTCGAGGGGATGGGCGCACTGCAGGACGCCCCGCAGCTCGAGCTGCTGCGTCCCGTCACCAAGCGGGTCGACACCACGCTCGAGACGCGCCGGATCCGTGAGGTGCTGGACGCCTCCTTCCGGGCGGCGTTGGCCCCGCGCATGGGGCCGACCTACGTGGATCTCCCGATGGACGTGCTGATGACCCCGGTCGACACCGACCACGTGGTGGCCGCCGGAGGGCAGCGCGCCACGGTCCCGCCGGGACCCGATCCCGACGCGGTGGCGGCGACGGCAGGGCTGCTCGCGCAAGCTGAGCGACCGGTGGTGCTCTGTGGGTCGGGGACCTACTGGTCGCGGGCCTCACAGGAGCTCGACGCCCTGGCGCGCACCGCACAGCTGCCGGTGTTCGTCAACGGCATGGCCCGGGGCATCCTGCCCTCCGACCACCCCAACCTGCTGGGCCTGAGCCGCAAGCAGGCGCTGCGCCAGGCCGACCTCGTCCTCGCGCTCGGCATCGACTTCGACTTCCGGGTCGGCTACGGCCGCCCACCGGCCTACCGTGACGACGTCGTGGTGGTCCACGTCGATCCCCAGCCCGACCGGATCGGCCACAACCGGCCCGTGACCCACGGCATCGTCAGCGATGTGGCCAGCTTCCTGCGGGTGCTGCTGGCCCACGACGCCACCTTCGGCCGCGCCGAGGCGACGCCGTGGCTGGAGGAGCTCACGACCGAGGAGGGCCGGCGTCGCGAGGCCCGCGACGCCGCCGCGAGCTCCGATGCGAGCCCCGTCCACCCGCTGCGGTTCGCCCGGGAGGTCGCGCGCTGGGCCGACCCGGACGCGATCGTGATCGGGGACGGCGGCGACATCGTGGCCCACACCGCCGGGCAGGTCCGGGTCGACCATCCGGGGCACTGGATGGACCCCGGCCCCTTCGGCTGCCTCGGGGTCGGGGCGCCCTTCGCGCTGGCCGCCGCCCACGTCCACCCCGGCAAGCAGGTGCTCGTGGTCTACGGCGACGGCTCCTTCGGCTTCAACGCGATGGAGTTCGAGTCCGCTGCCCGCCAGGGGCTGCCCTTCGTCGGCGTGGTCGGCAACGACGGCGCCTGGGGGGAGATGAAGGCGTTCCACGAGCGCGTCTACGGGTCCGAGGGCATGGTCGCCCAGGACCTCACCCAGGACGTGAGCTACGAGGGGGTGGTGACCGCGCTCGGCGGGTACGGCCAGCGGGTGGAGCGGCCCGAGGACATCGGCCCCGCCCTCGACCGCGCTGCCGCGAGCGGTGTGCCGGCGCTGGTCAACGTGCTCCTCGACCGCGGCTTCCGGCGCGAGTCGGCGGCGGCCTACGGCGCCTGAGCGGTCTCAGACGGCCAGCTTGCCCAGGAAGCGGTCGCGGTCCACGAGGATCCTGCGGTGCTTGACCAGGGCGATCTGCTCCCCGCCCTGCTCCACGGTGACCCGGAACTCCAGCCGTCGTCCGTGGTGCCCGATCAGCGTCGCGTGGGCGCAGACCGTCGCACCGACGGGGCTGGCCTTGAGGTGCTCCACGTCGGCCCAGGTGCCGACGGTGGTCTCGCCCTCCTCCAGCTCGTCGGTGAGCGACTCCACACAGGCGCTCTCCGCCAACGCCAGCAGCGCCGGCGTGCCGAGCACCGGTACGTCGCCGGAGCCGAGCGCGATCGCGGTGTGCTGCTCACCGACCGTGAGCGTTCGGGCGTGCTTGAGCCCGGGGTCGCAGCGGCCCATCGTCCACCAACCTTCGTGAGTGCGTGTCCGGCGGGGACCTGCTCCCTCGACCGAGGACGGCGCGACCCCACAGGGTAACGACCTCTCGGCCAGCGGGCCGACCAACCGCCCCGCGGCGACAACCGGCCCGAGTG
>PWWI01000047.1 GCA_003561535.1 Nitriliruptoraceae bacterium | reverse complement strand
GATCCCCTCGTCTGGCGACTGCTGGAGACGAAGATCCCCTTCGTGATGGTCGGCGAGGTCAGTACCCCGGACATCCCGACCGTCGACGCTGACAACCGGGGCGGTGCCGCTCTGGCTGCCCAGCACCTGCTGGATCTCGGTCGTCAGCGCATCGCGACGGTCATGGGGCCGATGCGCAGCGGGGCGGCCGCCAGCCGGCGATCCGCCTTCGAGCGTGTCCTGGCCTCCGCTGGTCGACCGCTGGTCCCTGAACTGATGGTGGAGTCCGACTTCACCGAGGAGGGCGCCTACAGCGCGACGCAGCGGCTGCTGCCCCACGATCCCGATGCCATCTTCGCCTTCTCGGACCGCATGGCCGTCGGGGTGCTCCGAGCCCTGGCGGATGCCGGTCGGTCCGTGCCGGACGACGTCGCTGTCGTCGGCTTCGATGACCTCCCGCCGGCTCGGCAGACGCAGCCGCAGCTGACCACGATCCGTCAGGAGGTCGAGGCGACCGGTGCCGCTGCGCTCGAACTGCTGCTGGAGCGCATCTCGTCCCCGGACACGCCTGCTCGACGGGTCGAGCTGCCCACGACGTTGGTGGTGCGCGGATCGACGGTCCCTGCTGCACATGAAGGGGGCTGACGTCGTGAGCTCGGGTGCCGTCAGCGCTCGTTACGCGGGACGTGAGAGCGCTCCCAGCGTCGTTCCCCTCGTCCAGCGGGTCGCTGCGCGGAGACGGTGCGCTCTCGATCGTCTCCGAGGGTGTTGCCACCCTCGGCGACGCGTCCTGCAACCCCGGGCCCGACGACACGATCGAGCCCTGACCACCCACGACCACCCCGGTCGGGCCGCTGGGAAGCCCGGCCCGACCGGGGCCACCACCCCACATCACCCTCGCTGGCAGGGCCCCCGTTGACGACCTCGACGGACGGGTCCCTGGGCACGAGGCGCTGATGACGACCGACATCGCTGGAGCACGCCGATGAGCGCACGGATCGATGAGCTGGTCGAGGCGATGACCCTCGACGAGAAGATCGGGCAGATCACCCAGGTCGACCGGTCCGCCATCACCCCCGAGGAGGTGGCCGAGTTCGGCATCGGCTCGATCCTGTCCGGCGGGGGCGGCAACCCGGATCCCAACACCCCGCAGACCTGGCGCGCCATGGTGGATGCCTACGTCGACGCGTCCCGCCGCTCCCGGCTCGGCGTCCCGATCCTGTACGGCACCGACGCGGTCCACGGACACAGCAACGTCGTCGGCGCGACGGTCTTCCCCCACAACCTCGCGCTCGGTGCCGCGGGTGACCCCGAGCTGGTCAGCCGGGTCGCCCGCGCGACGGCGATCGAGACCGCCGCCACCGGGGCCCGTTGGGCCTTCGCCCCGATGGTGGCGGTCCCACAGGACCCGCGCTGGGGCCGCACCTTCGAGTGCTTCGGGCAGGACACGGACATGGTGGCGGAGCTCGGTGCGGCGAGTGTCGCCGGACTCCAGGGCACCGGCCCGGGTATCGACGTGCTCGCCTGCGCGAAACACTTCGTCGCCGACGGTGGGACCACCTGGGGGACCACCGGCGGTGCCCAGTGGGTGCCGTGGTGGGTCCGCGCCTACGGCAGCCCCGGCTGGTACCTCGACCAGGGCGATGCCCGGATCGACGAGACGACCCTGCGGGCCGTCCACCTGCCTCCTTACCAGGCGGCGGTCGCGGAGGGGGTCGGCAGCATCATGGCGTCCTACTCGTCGTGGAACGGCCAGAAGGTGCACGCCCACCGGTGGCTGCTGACCGACCTGCTCAAGGACGAGCTCGGCTTCCAGGGGTTCGTGGTATCGGACTACCACGCCATCGACCAGGTGAGCCCCGACTATCACGACGCCGTGGTCCGCTGCCTCGACGCCGGGGTCGACATGGTCATGGTCCCCTTCGACCACGCGCGGTTCCGGGGCACCGTCCGAGCGGCGGTGGAGGCCGGGGACCTCGCGGTGGAGCGGCTCGATGACGCCGTCCGTCGCATCCTGCGGGTGAAGGCGGCGATGGGGCTGCTCGACGGCACCGCGCAGCCGCTCCCCGAGCCCGGTGTCCTCGGCGCACCCGAGCACCGGGCGCTGGCCCGTCAGGCGGCGGCCGCGGGCGCGGTGCTCCTGACCGACCGGTCGGGGGTGCTCCCACTCCCGGCAGATGCGACCGTGCTGCTCGCCGGCGCAGGCGCGGACGACGTCGGCCTGGCTTGTGGTGGGTGGACGATCGAGTGGGCAGGCGGGGCCGGCCCCGTGACCCCGGGTTCGACCATCGCCGACGGGCTCGCGGAGCACCTCGGGTCGCGGCTGCTCGCAACCGGGGCCACCGCTGAGGACCGTGGTCCTCTCGACGGGGTCACCGCTCGGATCGGCGTGGTCGTCGTCCACGAGCCGCCCTACGCCGAGGGCCTCGGTGACCGCGAGCACCTGACGTTGGAGCCGGAACAGGGTGAGCTGGTCGCCGCCGTCGCCGCCCGGGTCGAGCAGGTGGTCGTGGTCGTCCTCTCGGGCCGCCCCCTGGCGCTGGGGCCGGTCATCGACCTGTCAGATGCCCTGGTCGCCGCGTGGTGGCCCGGGAGCGAGGCGGCCGGCATCGCCGATGTGCTGGTCGGGGCCGCACCCTTCACCGGCACCCTCCCTCTGCCGTGGCCAGACGGGGACCTGGTCAGTCCCTCCCCTGCTCCGGGCCCCGCCCAACCTCCCCGGTGGCTGCCCGGACACGGTCTGGTCGCGGGGCGCTCGGCTACCGGCTGAGCGCCCCCCGGACCACCCGGTGGGCTCGCTGCTCCCTGCGGCCCCGCCGGGTGGTCCGGTGTCCGACCGCCCCGGTCGCGACACCCCGCAGGCCGGGACGACTCTGCTACACCGTGGTGGAGGCGCTGGTGGCATCCTGCTGCCGGGCATCGTGCGCGACCCGGGTGCCGGGGCTGTCCGCCTCCGTAGCTGCCGACCGAGCGAGGGAGCCAGGATGACCGGACACCACCGCCGTGTGTCCGGGGCGACCGGCCACCTCGGGCTCTGCACCGACCTCTACGAGCTGCGGATGGTCGCCTCCTACCTGCAGCAGGGCATGACGGCGCCGGCGACGTTCAGCCTGTTCATCCGCCCGAACGCCGCGCGGCCGTGGTACGTGGCGCTGGGGATCGAGCGGGTGCTCGAACTGCTGCCCTCGTTCACCTTCGGGCCCGAGGAGCTCGACGAGCTCGAGCGGCTGGGGATCGACCGCCCGGTGCGCGAGGCCCTCGCCGCGTGGCAGGTGGACGCAGGTGAGCTGTGGGCCGTCCCCGACGGGACCGTCGTCCTCGCGCAGGAACCGCTGCTGGAGATGACCGCGCCGTTGCCCATCGCGCAGCTGCTGGAGACGGCCGTCGTGAACCTCGTCCAGTACCCGACGCTGGTGGCCACCAAGGCTGCGCGCTGTGAGCTCGTCGCTGATGGGCGCAAGCTGGCCGACTTCGGCTTCCGACGGGCGCACGGCCTGGAGACCGGGGTGGAGGCCGCGCTCGCTGCCTACGTCGGTGGCGGGTTCGCGACCAGCAACGTCGAGGCGGGGCGTCGGTTCGGTATCCCTACCACCGGCACCATGGCGCACTCCTACGTCCAGGCCTCCACCGACGAGCGCGAGGCCTTCCGCCGATTCGCCACCGATCACCCGGAGCACAGCATCCTGCTGGTCGACACCTACGACACCGTGCGGGGTGTCCGGCGCGCGATCGAGGTCTGCCAGGAGCTGGAGATCCAGCCACGGGGAGTGCGGCTGGACTCGGGCGACATGGGTGCGCTGGCGGTCGAAGCCCGCCGGTTGCTGGATGACGCCGGATACGCGGACGCGACGATCTTCGCCTCGGGTGGCCTGGACGAGGAGGAGATCCACCGGCTCGTCACCGAAGGAGCGCCGATCGACGGGTTCGGCGTCGGCACGGCGCTCACCGTCTCGCAGGATCATCCTGGCTTGGACATCGTCTACAAGCTGGTGGAGTACGACGCTCGCCCGGTCGCCAAGTTCAGTGGCGTGAAGAGCACGTTCCCCGGACGCAAGCAGGTCTTCCGGCGCGGTGGCGCTCCCACCGACGACGTCCTTTCCCTGCGGGATGCGACCGAGGAGGGTCGGCCCTTGCTGCAGTCGGCCTGGCAGGACGGTGAGCGGCTGCTCGAGGACGAGGGGGTGGCGACCGTCCGGGACCGGGTGCGCGCGGGTCTCGACACGCTCCCCGATGCCTGGCGGCGCCCACCGTACGTCGAGCAGGCGCCCCTGCCGACGATCGGGCGGTGCCTGGACGAGCTGACCGAGGAGGTCAGGCATGCCGTCGTCGACGACGAGTGACGGGGGCCTCGCAGCAGGCTGGCGCCGTCCGTTCGGACGATGCCACTGACCGAGCTTCCGGGCAGGGTCAGGATGGAGGACCAGTGACCTGACCTGGAGGACCTCATGCCATCCGGTACGTCACCCGACGGCGCCGACGAGCAGGAGCGCGAGCTCCATCGGTTACCGGACGCGCTCCCGGTCGCTGACCGGCTCGGCGAACGCCTGCGTGGCCCGCTCGCGGTGTTCCTGGACTACGACGGGACGCTGACGCCGATCGTCGACGACCCCGACGACGCCCTGCTCAGCGACGAGATGCGGGCCGCGATCACCGAGCTCGCGTCCACGACGCTGGTCGCCATCGTGAGCGGTCGTGACCTCGAGGACGTGCGGGAGAAGGTGGGCATCGACGGCCTGGCCTACGCCGGCTCCCACGGCTTCGACATCCGCCATCCCGACGGCTCCTCCGAGCAGCTCGCCGTCGACGCCCTTCAGGCCCTGGACGCGGCCGAGCGCGACCTCTCGGATCGGGTCGACGAGGTCCCCGGCGCGCGGGTCGAGCGCAAGCGGTTCGCCATCGCGGTCCACGACCGGGCCGTCGACGACCCTGGGCAGCGGGAGCGGCTCGCGGACATCGTCGCCGAGGTCGGTGAGGCCCACGACGGGCTGCGCAGCACCGGGGGCAAGCGCATCCACGAGCTGCGTCCCGACATCGACTGGGACAAGGGTCGGGCGATCGAGATGCTGCTCTCGGAACTCGCTGCCGAGGACCGCATCCCCATCTACGTCGGGGACGACCTCACCGACGAGGACGGCTTCCGTGCCGTGGCGGCACGGGACGGGGTCAGCGTGGTGGTCCGCGGTGAGGACGATGAGCGGCCCACCCTGGCCGACGCCGCGCTGGAGACCCCTGCCGACACCGAGCGCTTCCTCACCGAGCTCGCCGAGCTGTCGCGGGAGCACGGGTCCGACGACGGCGACGGGAGACGCGCATGAGCGTGTGGACGCTGGCCTACGACGGCTACGACGCAGACGAGCAGGGGTTGCGCGAGGCGCTGTGCACCCTCGGCAACGGGGTGCTCGGCAGCCGTGGTGCGGCGCCGGAGGTGCGGGCCGACGACGTGCACTACCCCGGCACCTACCGAGCGGGGGTGTTCAACCGGCTCACCGACCTGATCGACGACGTGGAGGTCACCAACGAGTCGATGGTCAACCTGCCCAACTGGCTCTTCCTGCGGTTCCGAGTGGACGACGGCCCGTGGTTCGCACCCGACGACGCCACCCTGGACCATCACCGCACCGAGCTGGACCTGCGCCGTGGGGTCCTCACCCGTCATCTCACGGTCGTCCTCGACGATGAGCGCAGGTTGCGGGTCACCCAGCGTCGGCTCGTCCACCTCTCCGATCCGCGGCTGGCCGCCCTGGAGAGCACCTTCCTCGCCGAAGGCTTCACCGGCACGCTCACGGTGCGCTGCGCGATCGACACCGAGGTGCGCAACTGGGGTGTCGAGCGCTACCGCGACCTCTCCGACGAACACCTCGAGGTGCTGGCCACCGAGGAGGTGGACGAGCGGACCGCGCTGGTGGTGGCCCGGACGAACCAGTCGCAGCTGCGGCTCGCTGAGGCCCAACGCGTCCGGGTGCACGACGAGGAGGGGGAGGAGCCGGCCGAGGTCTCCCGTCGGTGGTTGGAGGAGGATGGGCTGGTCGGCCACGAGCTCGAGCTGCCGCTGGCTGAGGACCGGCCGACCACGCTCGAGAAGGTGGTGGCGATCGTCGTCGGTGGCGACCCCGCCATCTCCGAACCCGGTGAGACCGCGGTCCGTGCCACGGTCCACGCCGAGGGATTCGATGGGCTGCTGGCGAGCCACGTGGCCAAGTGGGACCAGCTGTGGGATCGGTTCGAGCTGCGGTTCGGGGAGAACGAGGGGGTCCAGCAGGTCCTGAACCTGCACACCTTCCACGCGCTGCAGACGATCTCGCACAACACGATCGACCGGGACGTCGGCGCGCCCGCCCGGGGTCTCCACGGTGAGGCCTACCGGGGCCACATCTTCTGGGACGAGGTGTTCATCCTCCCCTACCTGAACCTGCGGATGCCGGTCCTGACGAGGTCACTGCTGCTCTACCGCCACCGCCGGCTCGGCGAGGCCCGGGACCGGGCGGCGCGAGCCGGGCACGTCGGTGCGACCTTCCCGTGGCAGAGCGGCTCCGACGGCCGTGAGGAGTCGCAGCAGATGCACCTCAACCCGGTCTCCGGGGAGTGGAAGCCGGACAACTCACGGCTGCAGCACCACATCAACCTCGCCGTGGCCTACAACGTGTGGCAGTACGTGGAAACGACCGCCGACCGGGACTTCCTGCGCTACTACGGGCTGGAACTGCTGGTCGAGGTGACGCGGTTCTTCGCCAGCATGGCCATCTACGACCGCATCGACGACCGTTACCACCTCCGGGGTGTGATGGGCCCGGATGAGTTCCACGACGGCTATCCCGACCGTGACGAGCCGGGCCTCGACGACAACGCCTACACCAACCTGATGGTGGTGTGGACGATCCAGCGGACCTTCGAGTTGCTGGAGCTGCTACCCGAGCAGGTCCGCCACGATGTCGAGAGGGAGCTCGATCTCAGCCGTTCCGAGCTCGACCACTGGGAGGACCTCACACGCCGGATGTTCGTCCCGTTCCACGGCGAAGGCATCATCAGCCAGTTCGCGGGCTACGACGAGCTCGAGGAGCTCGACTGGGAGGACTACCGGCAGCGGTACGGGGACATCCAGCGCCTCGACCGCATCCTGCACGCCGAGGACGACACCCCCAACCGTTACAAGGTCGCCAAGCAGGCCGACACCCTCATGCTGTTCTACCTGCTGACCGCGGACGAACTCCAGCGCATGCTGCAGGGGTTGGGCTACGACTGGACGCCTGATCGGATCCCCGACACGATCGAGTACTACCGCGCGCGGACGTCCCACGGGTCCACGCTCAGTGCGGTCGTGCACAGCTGGCTGCACGCCCGCTCGGACCGTCGCCGGTCCTGGGATCTGTTCGAGCAGGCCCTGCGGAGCGACATCGACGACATCCAGGGTGGCACCACCCAGGAAGGGATCCACCTCGGTGCCATGACCGGGACGCTGGACCTGGTGCAGCGTGGGTACACGGGGTTGGCCGTCGAGGAGAACGAACTGCGCTTCGAGCCGACGCTGCCCGATGAGGTCGCCGAGCTGACCTTCCCGCTGCACTACCGGGGGCACCAGCTGCGGGTCCAGCTCGACCACGACTGTCTGAGGGTGACCGCCGCCTCGTCGGACCTGCCAGCGGTGACGATCGGGTTCGACGACCAGCGCGAGGTACTGCGTGGCGGTGAGACGCTGACCTTCGCGATGCCGGGTGGCCGTGTGTCGGAGTGAGCGCGACGGGTCACGAAGGGGGACCGTGCGAGTCGTTCACGCCCCCTTGGCGACCTCACGGACCTCGGCGAGCAGCCTGGCTACGGCTTCGTCGTCGTCGGACTCCACGTTGAGCCGGAGCACCGCCTCGGTGTTGCTCGGACGCAGGCTGAACCAGCCCTCGCCGGTGTCGATCAGCAGCCCGTCCTCCTCGTCCACCGGGCCCCGTCCGGCGAAGTGCGTGCGGACGAGGTCCAGCGCGGCCGAGGTGTCGGCCACCGCGACGTCGTACTCACCGGAGGCGGCGTAGCGGTCGTAGGGGGCCACCACCTCCGACAGGGGGCGGCCGGCGTCGGCGACCGCCTCGAGGAGGACCAGCGCGGTGATGACCCCGGAGTCGGCCCGGTGGTTGTCACGGAAGTAGTGGTGGCCCGAGTGCTCCACGGCGTAGATCGCCCCGGTCTGGGCCATCCGTTCCTTGATGAAGGAGTGGCCGACCCGGGTCCGGACCGCGACCCCTCCGGCGGCCTCGATCGTCTCGGGCACGGTGCGGGAGCAGACGAGGTTGTAGAGGACGGTCGCACCGGGGTCGCGCTGCAGCAGGCGGTCGGCGACCACCGCACCGACCAGCGATGACGGCACCACTCGGCCGTTCTCATCGACGGCGAACACCCGGTCGGCGTCGCCGTCGAAGGCCAGTCCCAGCGCGTGCCCGCCGGCGCGCACCGCCGCCTGCAGGTCGCGGAGGTTGGCCGCGTCCAGCGGGTTGGCCGGGTGGTTCGGGAAGCTGCCGTCCAACTCGAAGTACAGCGGCTCGGTCACGATCGGGGTGCCTGCCACCACGGCGGGCCAGACGTACCCGGCCATCCCGTTCCCGGCGTCGACGGCGACCGAGACCTCGGTGAGGACGTCGAGGTCGACGAAGCTGCGGACGTGGGCCGCGAAACGCTCCAGCAGATCGAGGTGGGTGCGGGTGCCGCGCCGCGCGGGCTGCTCCGGTGCAGGTCCTGAGCCCGTCGCCAGCACGTCGGCGGCGACGTCGCGCACCGCTCCGAGTCCACTGGAGATCGACACCGGGACGGCGTTGGCCCGCGTGAGCTTCATGCCGTTGTAGCTGGAGGGGTTGTGACTGGCGGTGAACATCGCCGAGGGCAGCCCGAGCTCCCCGGAGGCGTAGGTGACCAGGTCGGTCGAAGCGAGGCCGAGGTCGATGACGTCCACGCCCTGTGAGGTCACACCGTCGACGAAGGCGTCCAGGAGCCATGGCGAGGAGGGCCGCATGTCGCGCCCCACCACCACACCCTGGCCGTCCTCGACCAGCACCGAGGCCACCGCCACGCCCAGGGCGTGGGCCACCTCGGCGTCCAGCTCGGTATCGACCAGGCCACGGATGTCGTAGGCCTTGACGATGCGGTCGAGCACGTCGGGTCCGGGTGGGGGCACGCTGGCTCCTCGGTGGGATGCGGGGTCGTACTCTAGCGCCGGCCCCAGGTTCCGAACGTGGCATCCTGGGGCTGCGGGACCGGCCGTTCGCGGTGGACCGGGACCGGTGGGCCGCGTTGGGACACGAGTAGGGAGAGGTAGCGTGGGTGACGTACAGGAGGCGCTGATCGTTGCTGGGGGAGCGGGTACGCGGTTGCGCCCCCTGACCGACACCACCCCCAAGCCCCTGCTGCCCTTCTGCGCTGCGCCCTTCCTCGCCGGCGTGCTGGCCCGGCTCGCCGACGCGGGGGTCCGACGGGTGTGGCTCGTCGTGGGCGCCGATCCGTTCCCCTTCAGGGTGCTGGAGCCGGTCGCTCGTGCTCACGGCATGGAGCTCGAGGCGGTCCCCGAGCCGGAGCCCCTCGATACCGCCGGGGGAGTCCGATCGGTGATCGAGCGGTGCGAGGGCAGCGCGTTCGTCCTGAACGGGGACGTGCTCACCGACGTCGACCTCGGAGCGGTCGGTCGTGGTCACGTCGCCGCCGGGGCTGACGCCACCCTGGTCCTGACCCGTGTCGAGGACACCTCCCCCTTCGGGGTCTGCGTGCTAGACGGCGAGCGGATCACCGGGTTCGTCGAGAAGCCAGCCCCCGGGACCCTGCCCGGACAGGACGCGGTGAACGCCGGGACCTACGTGCTGGAGCCGACGGCGCTGGCACGGTTCCCGCTCGGCCGGCTGTCCTTCGAGCGTCGGGTCTTCCCGGACCTCGTGGCCTCGGGCGCGCTGGTGCGCGGCGTGGTCAGCGATGCCGCCTGGGCCGACCTCGGTACCCCGGAGCGGTACCTGGAGGGACACCGTCTCGCCCTGTCCGGAGCCCTGACCTGGCCGACGCTGGCCGCGCTGCCCGCCGACGCCAACGGCCTGCGCAGCGGACCCGACGTCGCGGTGGCGCCCGGCGCGACCGTGGTGGGTCCAGCCCTGTTCGCGGCGGGGGCCACGGTCGGTGACGGGGCACGGGTCGGACCGGACGTCGTGCTCGGTGCCGGGTGTCGGGTCGGCGCCGGTGCGACCGTCACCGACAGCGTGCTCGGCGCCGGCACCGTGGTCGGTGCGGGGGCGACGGTGAGGGGGTTGCTCACCGGCTCCGGCGCTGCGGTCGCCGATGCCGCCGTGATCGCCGGACCGGTGGTGCTCGGTGACGGTGCCGTCGCGCCGGCCGGCGCCACGCTCGAGGCCGGTACCCGGATCCCCGCGGTCTGAGGTCCGTCCGGCCGGTCCCGACCGGCGCGACCTCGGTCAGTCGAGCGGGGCCGGCGGGGGACCGAGGATCTGGATGCCGTGCTCGAGGCAGACGTCGGCGACCAGGCCCGGATCGATCGGGCCCGGCTCGGGCAGCGAGGCCGTCGCGGTCGGCGCACCCAGCGCCGTGACCATCTGGTCGAACCGGGGCGCGCGGAGCCGGGAACCGGTGACGCACACGAAGCTGGCGGTGGCGGAGTGCACCTGGAAGGTGTGCGGGATGCCGTGGGGGAGGAAGGCGATCCCGCCCTCGCCCGTCAGGAGACGGTCCTCCCCGCAGTGGAAGGCGACCTCGCCGGAGAGGACCACGAACAGCTCGTCCTCGTCCTCGTGGCGGTGGAGTGGGGGGCCGAGACCGCGGGGGGCGGCGAACTCGACGACGCTGAGCGCTCCGTCATCACCGCCGCGGACCTTCACGGTCGCGAGGTGGTTCAGGAAGTGGAGGTGCTGTCCCGAGCCGGGTGCGATGACCTCTGGAGCTCGGGCGGAGTCGGTGTTGGTGGACATGGCCGGCAGCCTGCCGGGCGCCCCTTCAGGGAACCTTCCGACCCGTCGACCGGTCGGGCTACCCGGCGGCTTGGCCCCCGTCGTCGCCGACCCCGAGCTCGGCCATGGCCGAGCGGTAGGCATCGCGGGCACGCTCGGCCTCGGTGGCCGCCCCCGCGCGGTCGAGGGCGGTGATCAGGAGCCGGTGGGCCTCCTCGTCGTAGCCGTCGATGTCGCGGAGCCGGTGCGCGAGCTGGACGACGGCTGCCAGCTGGCCGCCGTCCAGCAGCCGCTCGGCCTCGCGGCGGGCGCTCGGGACGAACCGCGCCTGTGCCTCGGCTCTGGCGCCCACGGTCCACGCCTCGTACACGTCATCGGGCAGGAACACGCCCGGGTAGGCGGCCACGACGGCCGCGTCGTCGGAGGCCCGGTACAGCGCCTCGAGGTCGGTGTCGACCTCCTTGAGGTCGAGACGCACGCTCTGTCGGTCGGCGATCACGCCACCCTGGAGCACACGGCGGACACCCGAGAGCTGGACCGACAGCCGGGCTCCGAGCCGGGTGCGGTCGGTCTCCTCCGGCCACAGCAGGTCGAAGAGCTCGTCCCGGGTCACCGGCCAGCCCCGGGCGGCGACGAGCCGCTTGCACAGCTGCCGAGCACGCCGCGAGCCCCACTGCGAGGTCGTGACCTCCTGTCCGTCGACGGTCACGGCGAAGCGCCCGAGGGTGGTGATGCGCACGGTCGGCCGGCGACCGGCGGTCACGGGAGCTGAGCTCACCGTGCCGGTGACGAACCGCTCGAACTCATCCATCCACCCGTCGACATCGCCCGAGTAGGAGAAGTGGTCCTCGCCGGGCTGCTCGAGGAGCCGGGCGT
This sequence comes from Nitriliruptoraceae bacterium, assembly GCA_003561535.1. GTDB lineage: Bacteria > Actinomycetota > Nitriliruptoria > Nitriliruptorales > Nitriliruptoraceae > T1Sed10-7. The sequence continues at coordinate 7,604 of PWWI01000047.1, read as the reverse complement.
TGGGGAGCAGCGCGACCAGCTCCCGGGCGCGGGCGACGGGGATCACGCGGTCCTCGGTGCGGTGGATCACCAGCACGGGGTGCCGGATCGTCGGGGCGAGCTCCCGCACGTCGGCGGTGAAGCTGAGCTCGAGGAGCTCCACCAGCGAGTCCTGGCTGGCGGCGTAGCGCTCGTAGCGCTGGTGCCAGGCGGGGAAGGTTGGGTCCTGCGCGCTGAGCGTCGGCGCCATGCCGGTCGCGACGGGTGACACCTCGGTGCCCCACTTGGCGGCGTAGGCGACCGCCCCGATGCGCTGTTCGGCCAGTTCGGCGGCGGTGATGTCGGGCGGGAGCAGGGTCGCGCCAGTGCCGAACAGGATCAGGCTGTCGACGCGTTCCGGGTAGGTGGCCGCGAACAGCAGCGTCATGGGGCCACCCTCGGAGTTGCCGAACAGGTGCGCGTGCTCGATACCGGCGTCGTCCATCACGGCCCGCAGATCGTCCACACGTTCGTCGAGGTCGGCGATCCGCCCGTTGCGGTCGGAACACCCAGTGCCGCGCTTGTCGAAGTGGAGGTAGCGGGAGAAGGAAGCGAAGCGCTCCAGCATCGCTCGGACCGCCGGGTGCTCCCAGGACAGGTCGATGTTCTGCGCCGTGGGGGGGACGGCGACCACGGTGTGCTCGCCGCCGCCGAAGACCTGATACGCGATGCGCGCTCCGCGGGCCGGCGCGAACCGGGTCTCGGGCAGGGCATCCAGCGGCACGGCGGTCTCCCTCTCCCGAGGATCGCCGAACCGTACACCCGGCCGTCACGCGAACGGCCGGGTGCCGTCGTCGCGCTACGCGGCGGGGCAGCTCAGGTTCGGGTTGTAGGCCGCGAACATCCCGGCGGGGTTCGCCTGCCACAGCCACACGTGGAGCGCGGTCTCGGGCCCGAACGGGGGGCTGGGGTCGGCGAGTTGCTGCCCGAGCACCTCGCCACCCCACGGGCTCAGGTACTCCACGCCGACCAGCCGGAGCCGCCCGTCGTCGTGCGGGAGGTAGAGCAGCGCCTGCGGCAGGGTCGGGTCCAACTGGCCGACGAGTCCCGGGTTCACGAAGTGGATGCCCATCGCACCGGCTCCGCCGGGGTCCTCCACGCAGGGGCTCGCCGGCGCGTAGCCGGCAGCGATCGCCACCTCGACGCGGTGGTAGCGGGCGGTGGCGGCCCGGACCCGGGCGAGCTCGGCTCCGAGGCCAGGCGCGGAGCGGCCGAGCGCCTGGCCGCGGTGGTTGCCCTCGGTCGAGGTGGCATCGTGGGGAGCGCTGTCGTGGGCGAGGGCGGGGGGGGCGAAGGTCGCGAGCAGCAGCAGCGTCGTGATCGTTGCCGCCCAGCGGATCGAGCTCGGTCGCAGCGTGCGGATGGTCAGCATGGAGGTCCCCTTCCGGGTGCGGATGGTGTGCGCGGCGGACCTTGCACGGCCACCCTTCGGGGAACCTTCGGACGCTGGTCGGGCGAGCACCGACCGGTGGGCGCGGAGGCGACCGCGGCCTCGACCACGTGTGATCGCGGTGACCACCACCCCGGGCACCCTCGGCCCGGTCCACCTCGGTGGTGGCAGCCTCGAGGTCGGTCCAGGCGTCGCCGGATGATCGGGCGACGTTGCCCGTTCGTCCACCCCTGGTGCGGTCTGGGCTCGTACGGTCGAGGACCGCGAACGACGGAGGGGTGAGCGTGGCGCGCTACCGCTGGCGGCCGGGCAACGCCGCCGAGGACGAACTGCGGCGGATCGCCGCCGGCCAGGTCGAGTCCGCCCTGGACGACCTGGCCGACGACGACCGCCACCGGGCCGTCCACAGCGCCCGCAAACGCGGGAAGAAGCTCCGGGCCGTGCTGCGCCTGGTTCGAGGATCCGCCCCGGACCTCCACCGGCGCGAGAACCGCGCGCTGCGCGATGCGATGCGCCGGCTGTCGGACGATCGGGACGCCGGTGTCGCCGTCGAGACCTTCGACGATCTGCTGTCGTCGGTGGGTGCGGATGCGGTCCCCATCGACCTGGCTCCTGTCCGCGCAGCACTCGTCGAACGACGCGACGCCGTGCTCGACGCCGAGCTGGACCAGCGGCTCGCCGCCGTCCAGGCCGACCTGGCCGCCGCCCGTGACCGGATCGCCGGCTGGGAGGTGGACGGCGAGGGCTTCGAGGTGGTCCAGGATGGGCTGGCCAAGACCTACGGTCGGGCTCGCGACCGCATGGATGATGCCTACGAGGAGGCGACCTCCGAAGCGTTCCACCTGTGGCGCAAGCGTGTGAAGTACCACCGCTACCACGTGCGCCTGCTCCAGGACCTGTGGCCCGGGATGCTGCGAGCCCGGCGCAAGCAACTCCACGAGCTGACGGATCTGCTGGGCGATGACCACGACCTCTCGGTGCTGCGCCAGGACCTGGTCGCCGAGCCCGATCGCTACGGCGGCGTCGAAGGCGTGGCCAGCCTGGCCGCTCTGCTGGACCGGCGGCGTGCCGAGCTGCAGGCGGCCGCGGAACCACTTGGCCGCAGGTGCTTCGCCGAGCCGCCCGACGCCTTCGTCGCTCGGTTGCGGACCTACTGGGAGGTGGCTGCCGCCGACCAGGATGTCGGGCCGCTGGCCGATGCGACGGTGCCGGCCGGTCGGTGAACGGACCCCCGTGAGCGTCGGCGTCGTCCACCTCGCCGTCGCCGCGTCGGAGGTCAGCTGCAGTGGCAGCGACCGGGGAGGAGCCACTGATAGCTTGCTCGCCAGAGACCCGGCGTGGCCGGTGTGGCCGCTCCCGTGAGCCGAGCCGGCGGCTCGGCCGCGCTGGCCCATGGCGATGGAACCGGCGGTCGGGCTGGCGGTCGGGAGGAGGGGTCGTGGTCGCGGTAGCGGGCCCTGAGGGGCGGCAGCGCTGCTCGCTCGATCGGCCAACGATCGTTGAGGCCGGCCTCGGTGCCATCGAGGATGCGGCTCCGGGGCCGGAGCAGGTCCGGAGGCTCGAGGAGTTGCTGGCGGTGCACTGCGCCTGCGTGGCTGCGCCCCAGGTGGGGCACCGGCCGTACGACCGCCGGGCCTGACCCGTGTCTCCCTCCCCGCGATGGCGTGCACGGTCCTCGATCGTGGTGTGCTCGCTGCTCTGCCTGGCGGCCACACCGGTGTCGGTGGACGGCGCGGAGGCGTGGGATGGCGGCGGCGCTCCGCCCGAGGACGCGGTGCGTTGGCTGGCCGCCGAAGAGGAGGCCGAGCCGGCCCCGTCCGCCGACGTGGAGGCGGAGCCGGCCCCGTCCAGGGACGAACTGCGCCTTGGCGATGAGCCGGCCCCCGATGATGAGGTCGAGCCGGACGAGGACGAGGTGGCCCCCGGCATCGACGAGGACGACGAGGACGGCGAGGAGGAACTGGAGCAGGAACCGGAGCAGGAACCGGAGGAGGAACCGGAGGAGGAACGTCCGGCCCCTGGGCCCAGCACCCCGGCCGTGCGCTCGTCCCCCATCCCGCTCGGTTCCGTCCTGCTGGCCGTCGGGGTCCTGCTGGTCGGCGCGATCGCACTCGGTCGGTTGCTGCGGCGGCGGCCGCACGATCGGCCGGCAGCATCGGCACCGGCCATGCCGCTCCGGGGGACCATCGCCGAGACCGCCGCCTCCGAGGACCAGCCACCGTCGGCGGCGGAGGTACCGCCACCCGCCGAGGTGTCGTCAGCGCCGCCTCTGCAGCCCGCCCCGGGCGTCAGCGAGGTGGCGCGCGTGGATAGAAGGACCTTGGACCTGCTCCTCGAGGTGGGCAAGGCCCTCATCGACAGCGGGGATGCTGTCAGCCACGTCCACGACGTGCTGCGGCGGATCGCGACGGTCCAAGGGGCCTCACATGTGGGGATCATGGTCCTGCCGACGGTCCTGATCGTTTCCATCCCCGGGGGCGACAGCGTCGAGACGGAGGTCGCACCTGCCGGCCAGCAGGGGTTGCGTCTGGACCAGGTCGACGAGGTGGTGCGGATCGCCACGGCCGCGGAGCATGGGCGTCTGGATCCGGCGGAGGGCATCGCGGCCATCGCTGCCGCCCGGGAGCGTCCACCCCCGACGTCCGACCGGGTCCGTGTCGGCGGCTACATGCTGCTCACGGTCGGGCTCGCCATGCTCCTGCGAGGTGGGGTGCTGGAGCTCGCCGTCGCAGCCGGGCTCGGCGTCGCCGTGGGGGCCCTCCAGCTCGCCAGCCACCGAGTCCGGGACTCCTACCAGCCGGTGCTCCCGGTCGTCGCCGCCTTCGGTGTCGCTGCGGCGGTGTTCGGGCTCGGACGTCTGCTCCCGCAGCTGGCGGTGTTCCCACCGCTGGTCTCACCCCTGATCGCCTTCCTCCCGGGTGCCGTCCTGACGACCGCGGTGTTCGAGCTGTCCACCGGGCACGTCATCTCCGGGTCCGGGCGGTTGGCCGCCGGCATGCTGCGGCTGGTCCTGCTGGCCCTCGGCATCCTCGCCGCAGCCCAGCTCCTCGGCGTACCGGCCGCGGAGGTGACCACCGCGACCACCACGGCGGTGAGCGTCCTGGAGCCCTGGGTGGGGGTGGCGGTGTTCGGTATCGGGATGGTGGTGTTCCACGGGGTGCGTCGCGCGTCGTTGGGCTGGATCCTGATCGTCCTCTACGTCGCCTACGCCGGCCAGGTCCTCGGCGGGCTGTTCTTCGGGACCACGCTCTCAGCGTTCTTCGGCGCGCTGGCCATGACCCCGGTCGCCATGGTCGTTGCCAGGCAGGAGCACGGTCCACCGGCCCTGGTCAGCTTCATGCCGGGGTTCTGGCTCCTGGTCCCCGGTGCTCTCGGACTGGCCGGCATCACCAGCTTCCTGGATGAGGATCGGGTCCAGGGCATCGACTCGCTGGTGAGCATGGGCACCTCGATGGTGGGCATCGCGCTGGGGGTCCTGCTCGGGATGGTCGTCGGTGGCGAGCTCACCGCGAAGCTGATGGGGAGCGCGCGGTCGCACGAGCCCGCTGACGTCTGACGCCGACCTCGCAGCTGGAGGCATGGTCGTGGTCGCCGGGCCGCGCTCGATCCGTCGTGCCACCTCGTCGGTGTCGAGGTGGTGGGGGCGCCGTGCCTCAGCGACGGGGTGATGAGTGGAGCGGCGGGTGTCGAGGACACCGGCCCGCGGCAACATGGTCTGCGGAGCGCGCATGGTCCCAGAGCCGCGCGGCTCCGAGGAGTTCGGGATGCCGGTCCGCACCGGGTGGGAGGCCACCAAACGAGCGATCTCCCTCGGTGCGATCGGCCTGTCCGCGCCCACCGTGCCCCTCGTCGTCTGGGTGCGCTGGGATGATGAGCCGTTGCTGCGAGTGACCTACCCGCTGCTCCTGGCCGTGCTCGCCGTCCTGTTCCTCGGCCTGCTGACCGACCGCATCACGGCGACCACCGCGGAACGCATCATCCTGTCGGCGCTCCCGGTGCTGTGGCTGGTGCGGATGTACGCGGTCCTGTACCTCCAACCTGACCTGTCCCTCGCGGCTCAGGTCGTGAACCAGTCGATCGGTCCGGGGGTCGTGATCCTGGGCATCGTCGCCTACCTGGCGCTGCCGGCTCGGCACGGGCTCCTGGTGGCGGGTGGCTTCGTGCTGGCCTGTATGGCCGTGGTCCTCCCGCGGGTGGTGACGGAGATGCTCCGGGTGGGGTTGAGCACGGACGTGGTCGGCCTGCTCCGGGTCGGGGTCACCACGGGGGTGAGCGTGGCCCTGCTGTACGCCCTGGCGACGCTGAAGGAGCAGGTCGCCCTCGAGCGGGCCCGCGCCGAGGGCAACGCGACCTTGGCCCGTACCGATCAGCTGACGGGGCTCCCGAACCGTCGGGCGGTCCACGAGCGGCTCCAGGAGCTGCTCGCGTTGTCCGACCGTCATGGCCGGCCGCTGACCCTGGCCGTCGTCGATCTCGATCACTTCAAGCGGATCAACGACACCGCCGGTCACCTGGCAGGCGACGAGGGGCTGCGCGCGGTCGCAGCTGCGATGTCGGAGTTGCTCCGCGACTCGGATGTGATCGGACGCTGGGGTGGTGACGAGCTGATCGTCGTGCTGCCGGAGACGACGGCCGACGCTGCCGCGGCGAGCCTGCAGCGGGTGCTGGACCAGGTCCGTGCTGAGGTGCGCCCGCTGGGAGGTGAGGTCGCCGAGGTGGAGTCGGCCGCCGGTCAGCCGGTCACCCTCTCCGTGGGAGTGGCAGAGCGCAGGGTGGGCGATGATCAGGATCAGCTGCTCCGTCGCGCCGACCACGCGCTGTACCGCGCCAAGGAGGGCGGGCGGGATCGTGTCATCGTCGACGGGGTCGCGCTGGCAGAGGTGTGATGGATCGGGCCCCGGCGGCGGCGATCCGATGTGACCACCTCCGCCGCCGGCCCCGGGGGTTCGTCGGACCGGGGTCGTCGGTCCGGGGTGGTCGGTCCGGGGTGGTCGGTCGGGGGTCGTCGGTCCGGACTATGTGCGCTCAGGACGATGCCATGTGCGCCTGGCGGGTACTTGGGCCCGATCCGGCCAACACCCTTGCATCGAACGTATGTTCGAGTAAGCTGTGCATCAGGACCTGGGGGCAGGTCAGGATGAGACGACGTGGCAACGGGGAGCAATGCTCGGGCCAGCGAAGGCCCGGACGTCGAGGGCAGCGTCGATGCGCGCGTGCCGGCCGAGGACGCGGTCGGCACTGCCTGCGAGGCTGCGCTGTGCGCGGCCGAAGCGGCCGTGCAGCGCCTCGCTGCTGTCGCCGTCGACGAGCTCGCGGATGACCAGCTCGAGTCACTGCTCTCACGGGTCCGTCGTCCACTGCTGCAACTCGAGGGTGTGCGCTCGCGAGCTGCCGCGGCCGCGGTCTCCAGAGCCGCGTCCCGCGCAGGGAGGACACCGATCGGTGCGGCGGTCCAGGACCGTCAGCGCCGGCTCGCCGAGCAGCAGCAGGTCACCCACTCGGAGGTCAAGCAGCAGGTCGCTGCCGGCCGGGCGGCCCGTGATCACGAGGCCACCGGCCGGGCGATGGCGGAGGGCCAGGTCGGCCCGCGACACGCACAGCTGATCGCCAAGACCCTCGCCGACATCCCGCTGGAGCGACGAGCCGAGGTGGAGGCAGAGCTGCTCGAACTGGCTGGTCGGCTGGATGCGGGTGCCTTCGGGCGCGCTGCCAGGGAGCTCCTGGGCCGTGAGCGGCCCGAAGCCCTCGCGAAGGACGAGTCCCGGCAGCATCGCGATCGATCGCTCCGCGCCGCCACGACCGAGGATGGAGGGTTCGCCTTCTCCGGCCTCCTCTACGGTGCTGCTGCGGAGCAGGCACGCGTGGCCTTCAACGCGTTCCGGCGCCCGGATACCCCCGATGAGCGACGGAGCCCGGCCCAGCGTGGTGCAGATGCCTTCGAGCAGCTGTGCGCAGCGGCGCTCCGGGTCGGTGACGCCCCCACGAACCACGGCGAGCGTCCGCAGGTGATGGTCGTCTTCAGCGCCGCCGAGTACGCGGCCCTGGGCGGCGCACCCGAGCTCACGACCGGCCGCTTCCTCGGATCAGGACAGACCGTCACCGGTCGGGAGGTCCGCAACCTCGTCGATGACTGCGAGGTGTTCCGGCTCGTGCTGGACGAACAGGGGACACCCATCGAGGTATCGACCTCGGTGCG
>PWWI01000220.1 GCA_003561535.1 Nitriliruptoraceae bacterium | reverse complement strand
TGTTCACGGACTGGGAGTCGTTCGACTCCTGGGCCGACATCGGCTACCCGCTGGTCGAGTGCCACGCGGACGGCGGTTTCGTCCTGACCAAGCCGGATGGCACCGGTGGTCTGGTGACCCCTGCGACCGCCGCGGAGCAACTGCTGTACGAGATCGGTGACCCGACGACCTACCTGCTGCCCGACGTGACCTGCGACTGGACGCACGTGTCGCTCACCCAGGTCGGCGACGACCGCGTCGAGATCACCGGCGCGCGTGGCCGTCCCGCGCCACCCACCCTCAAGGGCTGCGCGCAGGTCCTCGACGGCTACAAGGCGCGCACGACCCTGTTCGTCCTGGGGCGCAACGCCGACCGCAAGGCCCACCGGCTGGCCGACGACATCCTCGCACGGTCCCGCACCATCTTCGAGCAGCTGGGCGCCGAGGACTTCCGGGAGTTCGACGTCGAGGTACTCGGTGCCGAGGCGACCTACGGAGCGAACTCGCGGGTCGGCGACAGCCGGGAGGTGACCCTCAAGATCGGCATGTCGCACGACGACGAGCGGGCGCTGCGCAAGATCCTGCGCGACCCACCCTCCTTCGGCCTGGCCGTCCCCGGCAGCAGCGCCGGAGGTGCCGTCCCCCGGCCGACGCCTCGGATGTTGCTGCGCTCCTACCTCGTGCCCAGGGAGCTGCTGCCGGCGACCGTCGAGATCGACGGCAAGCACGTCGAGGTCGACGAACTCCCGGTCGCACTGGCAACCGGTCCGGGAGAGCGACCCCAGATCCTGCCGGTGGAGGCCGCCGCTGCGGACGCTCCGACCGTGACGCTGCCGCTGATCGCGATCGCCCACGGCCGAAGCGGCGACAAGGGCATCGACGCGAACATCGGCATCCGGGCGCGGCACCCCGACTTCCTGCCCGTGATCCGCCACAGCGTGACGGCCGAACGGGTCGCCGAGCACCTCACCCACCTGCTCGACGGCGGGGTCGACCGTTACGACCTGCCCGGTCTCGACGCGATCAACCTGCACCTGCACGACGCGCTCGGTGGCGGAGGGATCGCCTCGCTCAGGATCGACCCCCAGGGCAAGGCCTTCGCCCAGCAACTGCTCGACCTGCCGATCGACGTACCCACGTCATGGCTCGACCACGATGCGATCGCCGACATCCCCGAGGTCACGGCAGCGCGGGGCTGAACAGCCGACCCAGGTAGCCGCCGAGGTCCTCCGCGGCCGCTACCTCGGCGGCATCCGGGCCGCGCCATCGAGCCGGATGGTCTCACCGTTGAGCATCGGGTTCGCGACGATCGCACGCACGAGCTGGGCGAACTCGGCCGGCACCCCGAGCCGCGACGGATGCGGGATGTGACCAGCGAGTGACTCGAGCCCCTCAGCGACGACGCGACGCTGAAGCATCGGGGTGGCGAAGAAGCCGGGGGCGATCGTGACGACCCGGATCTGCTTGTCGGCGAGATCCCGTGCCACGGGCAGCGTCATCCCGACGACGCCCGCCTTCGAGGCGCTGTAGGCCGCCTGGCCGATCTGCCCGTCGAAGGCGGTGATGGACGCGGCGTTGACGACGACCCCACGTTCCTCACCGACCGGCTCGTGCCGCAGCATCTCCGCCGCAGCCAACCGCATCGTGTTGAAGGTGCCGAGCAGGTTCACCTCGACCACCCGACGGAACGCCTCGAGCGACGACGGCTGACCGTCCGGGCCTAGGAGGCGGTGCCCTTCGCCGATCCCGGCACAGTTCACCAGGATGCGGAGATCACCGAGGTCGGCGGCCTGTCCCACGGCCTCGCTCACGGCGTCCTCGTCGCGGACGTCGCCGGGGTAGAAGGCAACGCTCGGTCCCAACCGTTCGGCGAGCACTCGCCCGTCGGAGCCCGGCAGATCGAGGACCAGGACAGAGGCGCCGGCGGTGGCAAGGTGCTCGACGGTCGCCGCGCCGAGACCTGACGCCCCGCCGGTGACCAGGGCCGTACACGAGGCTACTTCCACGCGCAGGCCTCCTCAGCTCGTGAGGTTCCGCACCGTCCCGGCCACGGCGGCCGACGACGTCGAACGCCCTACCGCGGCCCCATGCGGATCGCGCCGTCGAGCCGGATCGTCTCCCCGTTTAGCATGGGGTTGGCGATGATCGAGTCCACGAGCTGGGCGTACTCAGCCGGCGCCCCGGGCCGTGACGGGTGCGGCACCTGAGCGCCGAGAGACGCCAGCGCCTTCTCCGGCAGCCCCATCAGCAGCGGGGTGGCGAAGAGGCCCGGGGCGATGGTGACGACCCGGATCTGCTTGTCGGCGAGGTCCCGTGCCACCGGCAGCGTCATCCCGACGACGCCTCCCTTCGACGCGCTGTAGGCAAACTGGCCGATCTGCCCGTCGAACGCCGCGACCGATGCGGTGTTCACGATCACGCCGCGTTCCTCACCGATCGGCTCGTGCCGCAGCATCTCCGCTGCAGCGAGCCGCATCACGTTGTACGTCCCGACCAGGTTCACATCGACCACCCGCCGGAACGTCTCGAGCGGAGCGGGCGTCCCGTCCTTGTCGACAAGCCGTTCCAAGGAACCGATACCCGCACAGTTCACCAGGACCCGCAGAGGACCGAGATCGCCAGCCACAGCTACCGCTTCGGCGACGGCGTCCTCGTCACGGACATCGGCGGGACAGAACCGCACCGTGTCCCCGAGCCGCTCGGCGACGGCCGCCCCGTCCGAGCTCGGCAGGTCGACGATCACCGCGGAGGCGCCCGCGGCGACCAACCGCTCCACCGTCGCCAGCCCGAGGCCGGAAGCTCCACCGGTGACCAGAGCCGTACACGAGGCTGCTTCCATCTGGATCTCTCCTCGGCTCGGCGCGTCTCCGACAGCCCGAACCACTGTTGACGACGGTCGTGATGACCGCGCGGGTCAGAGGTTCAACCCTCGGCTTTCACCGCGAGCACGGGACACTCCGCCTCGAGCAGGATGCGCTGTGCCTCGCTGCGCAGGACCACCTTGCCGACCCGCGAGCGCTTCTGGATCCCCACCACGATGAGTTCCGCGTGGGCGTTGCGTGCGAGGTCGAGGACCGCATCGGCATGGTTCTCGCCGCCGACGAGCAGCACGGCCTCGCAGCGCACACCATCTGATCGGATCTGCGACGCAAGCGCGTCCAGGTCCTGGCGGAGCTTGTCGATCTCACTTGACCCGCCGCCTCCGATGGCCGCGTGCTCTGATGACGGGTCCATCAGGGCGAGCGGTCCCGAAACCGATGACTGCTCAGCTTTCACGTGCCGGGCGATGAGCAGATCGGCGTCCCGCGCACGGGCCTCCGCCTGAGCGGCAGCCAGAACAGCGTCTCCTAGCTGCGAGGGCTTGTACGCTGCAAGGACCTTCACGGGCCCGCCTTCCTCCACCGACACGAACGCGCCACCCCTTCGGCAGGACGTCAGACGGCGCCCGGTGGTCCTGCTCCGTCGCCGGCTTCGCCATCCGCCGGACGCTGGCTGGGGAGATCGCGTTCACTCATCCTGGCACGGCCGCTCGCCGCGCTTTCCGCGCATACTGGGCGCATTTCTGACTCATCATCAATTCCATTGTATCTGCATGCTCTCGTTATTCCTAGGCTAAATCGCATCATGAACAGAACAGTCGCCCTCTTCGCTAGCGATTGATGAGTTGGACTCGGACCCGTAGGCCAGCACGGCGGTGGGCTGTCGGTCCCAGCCTTGAAGCAACGGCTGCCCCGCCGTCGATGGTCCATCACCACCGGGAGCGCGAGGGCGATCGTGCCGAGCCGGTCCGGCCTACCCAGTTGCACCTCGCCATCCATCCTTCGACGCAACGACGCCGACCGGCCGTCCCACTCCGGCAGCGGTAGACTGAGTGAGACTGAACAGTGGGAGTTGGACGTGGCCGACAGCAGCAAACCGCCGACCAAGGGAGCGCGCACACGGGCCACCATCCTGCGACACGCTGCAGAGAGCTTCCGTCGCGACGGCTACGACGACACCACCGTCGCGTCGATCGCGCAGAAGATCGGTATCTCGGAAGGGACCGTCTTCCAGCACTTCGGCAGCAAGAGCGGGTTGCTTGGCGCCGTGATGGACGAGTTCTATGCGGAACTCCACGCCACCGCACTGGACATCGCCGGGTCGCCGGGCGATGCGGAGCAACGTTTCCGCAACCTGATCGACGCCTGGGCGCTGCGGGCTGAGCGCGATTGGGACCTCATCCGGGTCTTCACGCAACGCGCGCGGTACGGCACCGACCCTGAGCTCGACGCACGGTGGAAGGAGCACAACCGACGCTACACGCGCCTGCACTTCGACCTCATCGAACAGTTGCAGGCCCAGGGGGTGCTCAAGGATCAGGTTCCACCAGCGTTGATCCGCGACATCGTGTTCGGTGCCATCGAGCACATCGCCCTCGGGCAGGATCTCTCACCCCACATGGAGATCCGCGAGAAGGCGAACCAGGTCGTGGACGTGCTCGTGGCGCACCACGCCGGGCAGCCGCCCATCGACGGACGGCTCGAGCGGATCGAGCGGAAGCTCGACGCAGCGCTCGGGCGCGGGGACGGTTCGGTGAAGGTCATGCCCGAAGGACGGACCGGCGATGGTTCTGCGGCAGAGCGAGCCTGACCGACAGCCCCGCGCACCGGAGCTGATCATCAGTGAGGTCAGCTCAAGACCCCGGAATCCTTCAGCTGCGCGATCTCTGCTGACGACATGCCGAGGACCGAACCGAGGACGGCGTCGGTGTGGGCACCCAGTTCGGGAGCTGGCTCCGACTGTGGCCGGACCCCATCGATCAGCCAAGGTGCCCGCGCGACCAACCGGGTCGTGTCGCTGGTCGTCACCGGCGTCCGGGTGAAGTACTGCCGGGCGGCCAGGTGCTCGTCCTGGACCAGATCCCCACCGTCCATCACCGGTCCTGCCGGGATGCCGCAGGCACTGAGGTGGTTGAAGGCCGTCGCTCGATCGAGGTCCGCCACCGCGGCAGCGACGTAGGCGTCCGCGAGCTCCCGCGATGCGAGTCGTTGCGTGACCGTGCCAAGACCCTCGGGCCGGGACCGACCGTCCTCCGCCAGACGTGAGACCAGCTGTTCCCACTCCCGATCGGAGCGAACCGCCAGCGCGATCCACCCATCACGGCACGCGAAGACTCCGCTGGGAGCGAAGCGGGGATCGCGGTTGCCGCGACGTCCGGGATCGCTCCCCTCGACCGAGGACTCCACGATGGAGTCGCCGACGGAGACGGTGCCAGCTTCCGAGGCGGAGAAGTCGATCGAGCGCCCCTCCCCCGTTCGCTTGGCGTGCAGCAGACCCTGCGCGATCGCCATCCCGAACAGCGCTCCGGCGCGCATATCCATAGAGGTGCGGAACTCGGTGGGAGGTCCGTCCGGGTACCCGGTGAGGTTCCCGGCGCCACTGAGCGCGTTGAAGATCCCGGCGTACCCCGGCAGCCGCGCATACGGGCCGTCCTGACCGGCAGCGGTCAGCGATGCGGTGACAAGATGGGGGTGGCGTTCGCGCAACTCGGCGTGCCCCATGCCCCACTTCTGCATGACCCCCGGCCGGTAGCAGTCAGCGACCACGTGGGACTCCCCCGCCAGACGCTTGGCCAACTCCTGGCCCTCGGGGCTCTTCATGTTGATGGTGATGGCCTGCTTGTCGAGGTTCACGTCCTCGTAGAACACCGAGTGGATGTAGGGCCGGTTCACCCGCTGACGTGTGGGGTCGGGCCGTGAGGCGCTCTCCACCTTGATCACCTGCGCTC
>PWWI01000266.1 GCA_003561535.1 Nitriliruptoraceae bacterium | reverse complement strand
TGGACGTGGACCTCGACCGCGAGCGCGTCTCGCTGTCGCTGAAGGCCACCCAGGAGGACCCGTGGCAGAAGTTCGCCCGCGAGCACGCGGTCGGCGAGCTGGTCGACGGCGAGGTCACCAAGCTGGTGCCCTTCGGTGCCTTCGTCAAGGTTGCCGATGGCATCGAGGGCCTGGTCCACATCTCCGAGCTGGCCGAGCGCCACGTCGAGGTGCCCGAGGCGGTCGTCAACGTCGGTGACAAGATCGAGGTCAAGGTCATCGACATCGACACCGTGCGCCGGCGGATCTCCCTGTCGTTGAAGCAGGCCCAGGCGCCGACCGCCAGCGTCGAGGACGCACCCTACGACGAGAGGCCGGCGGTCGAGACCGCCTACTCCTCGGGTGATGACTCCGGTGCTGGTGGTGGCACGCTCGCGGCGGCCTTCGCCCAGGCCGGCTTCGGTCGGGACGAGGCTTCCATGACCCCGGAGGAGATCGCGCTGGCGGAGGCCGAGATCCCGGCCGACGCCCCGGTCGCCCAGGAGGCCCCGGAGGCCGCGGAGGCACCGGCAGCCGAGGAGGCGCCCGCACCCGACGAAGCGCCAGCAGCTGACGAGGCGCCAGCGACCGACGAAGCGCCAGCGACCGACGAGGCACCGGCGGCCGACGAAGCGCCAGCGACCGACGAGGCACCGGCAGCCGAGGAGGCGCCAGCGGTCGAGGAGCCGGTGGACAGCCAGCAAGCGGCTGCCGCCGACGAGGACGAGGCTGCCGCCGACGAGGACGAGCAGCCAGCCTGAACCGGCCAGGACAGCGGGCCCGTGCCCCGGTGGCGACACCGGGGCACGTCCCGTTCACCGACACCTCGCCGGCGAACGAGAGGAACGGTCGGCGGTCATCCGCCGGGCACCAAGGAGCAGGGATGTACCTCGTCGGGCTGACCGGTGGCATCGGTTCTGGCAAGTCCACCGCTGCCCAGCGGTTCGCCGCGCATGGGTGCGCGGTGCTGGACATCGATGGCGTCGCTCGGGAGGTCGTGCAGCCCGGCGAACCGGCGCTGGAGGAGCTCGTGGCCCGCTTCGGGCGCGACATCCTGCTCGCCGACGGCTCCCTCGACCGCCCGAAGCTGGCTGAGGTCGTCTTCCATGACGACGATGCCCGTCTCGACCTCGAGCGGATCACCCACCCCCGGGTCGCAGCACGCGTCGCTGAGCGGATCCAGTCGCTCGTGCAGAGCCAGGAGGTGCCTGGTGCACAGCTCATCGTGGTCGATCACCCCCTGCTGGTGGAGACCGGACAGGCGGTGCGGTTCGAGGCGGTGGTGGTGGTCGAGGCCGACATCGAGTCCCGTGTGCGACGCCTGGTGGAGAGCCGCGGGATGCCCGAGGAGGACGTCCGTGCCCGTCTGAGGATCCAGTCCAGCGACGAGGAGCGACGGGCCGTCGCCACCCACGTGATCGACAACAACGGCGACCTGGCCTCGCTCTACACCCAGGTCGACGAGGTCCACGCCGACCTGCTGACCCGGGCCCGAGCCACCTCGGCCGACTAGACGAGGAACAGGGCCAGGAGCCCACCGAGGACGGCGTACACGAGCGTGATGCCGATCGTGCGACGCATCACGTCCGCCTCGCTGCCGGTCAGGCCCACCGTGGCCCCACCCGCCACGATGTTGTGGGGGGCGATCGGGTTGCCGACCGAGGCGCCGAAGTTCTGGGCGCCGAGCAGCGGGAGGGTGTCGAAGCCCAGCTGCTCCGCCGTGGCGACCTGGAGATCGGTGAACAGCACGTTCGACGCGGTCCCCGACCCGGTCACGAAGGTGCCGAGCACGCCGACGAGCGGCGCGAACACCGGCCATGCGGAGGCGGTCGATCCGGCGGCCGCCTCGGCGAGGACCTCGGTCATCCCGGAGCGCACCATCGTCCGCGCGAGCAGGAGCATGGCGAGCAGCGCGATGGTGACGGGGACGAGCTGCGTGAGGGTGGTCGTCAGCGCTCCTCCGAGCTTCGGTGGCGCCGCCCGCTGGACCAGCGCCCCCAGCAGGAAGGACACCACGAGCAGCGTGCCGGGGTGGGTCAGCGGGGCGATGCTGCCGGCGAAGCCGCCCTCGAGCGTCCAGCTCACCACGACGTCGTCGAGGAGGTCGGCCACCGGGGGGACCAGGCGCGTCAGCAGCACCAGCGTGATGAGGATCAGGTACGGGGCACCCGCGCGCAGCAGCTCACGCGCGCTGGTGTCGACGTCAGCGAACTCCTCGGGGGTGCCCGCGCTGCGCCCGCCCACGGGGGCCGCGTCGGCGGCGCCGGGGTCGGCGTCGGCAGCCTCCGGGGCACCGCGCCAGCGTCGGACGAGCAGCAGCACGACGACGAACAGGGCCATCCCCACCAGCGCGCCGCCGAGGGTGGGCAGCTCGGGCCCGACGTAGGTCGCGATGACCCACATCGGGACGAGGAAGGCCGCGCCCGCCAGGATCGTCCACCCCCAGATGCTGCCGGCCATGCGGGTCCCGGTCCCGCGTGAGGCGATGAACATCATCACCACCAACGGGACGAGCCCGAAGACGAGGTGGTAGATGGCGCTGGCGGCTGACAACTCGAGGCGGTCGAACCCGGTCGCGGCGACCATGGGCACGATCGGGGTGCCGATCGCCCCGAAGGACACCCCGACCCCGTTGCCGATCATGGCGATGACCACGGCCACCAGGGGCTTGTAGCCGACGCCGACGAGGAACGGCGCCGCCAGGGCGACGGGGGAACCGAACCCCGCGCCTCCCTCCATGAACAGGGTGAAGAACCAGGCGATCAGCAGCGCGAGGATCCGTGGGTCACCCGACAACCGTCCCAGGGCCACCCGGAGCACGTCCGTGCCGCCGGTGCGGACCTGGAGGTGGTAGATCGCCAGTGCGGGGAGGATGATCCACAGGATCGTGGCCGAGGTGAACCCCGCCTCCGCCGCCACCCCCGCCAGGCTGCCGACGAGTCCGACCTCGGGGAGCACCTCGGTGCCCAGGCCGAAGCCGAAGATGGCCACCGCCAGCGCCAGCGCCGCACCCGCGATCCCCGCGCGGGAGGCCGGCCAGCGCAGCCCGAGCATCAACGCGAGCACGAGCAGGATGGGCAGCGCGGCGAGCAGGGCGAGCACGGGCGGCGGTCTCCGGTCCGTGGACGGCGGGCTGGTCTGGTCGGGGTCGTTCAGGACGGGTCGCCGGTGCGGCGACACGCGCCTCCGAAGGGCATTCGGGGCTGCACGCTACGCCGTCGCGGCGCCACGGGTCAGCGGTACCGTGGCCCTATGTCCAGCGACCCCGTGACCGATCTCACCGCTGCCCGGGCGGAACTGCACCGCCACGTCCGGGACGACACCCCGTTCCGGGTCGTCAGCGACTTCGAGCCGTCCGGGGACCAGCCGACCGCGATCGAGCGGGTCGTGGACGCGTTCGCCGCCGGTGAGCGGGGGGTCACCCTCCTCGGCGCGACGGGCACCGGGAAGACCTTCACCGCCGCGAAGGTGCTGGAGCGCCTCCAGCGCCCCTGTCTGGTCATGGCGCCCAACAAGACCCTGGCGGCCCAGTTGGCCAACGAGTTCCGGGAGTTCCCCCCCGACAACGCCGTGGAGTACTTCGTCTCCTACTACGACTACTACCAGCCGGAGGCCTACATCGCCTCCAGCGACACCTACATCGAGAAGGACTCGTCGATCAACGACGAGATCGACCGGCTCCGGCACCGCGCCACCATGGCCCTGCTGTCCCGCCGGGATGTGGTGGTCGTCGCGTCGGTGTCCTGCATCTACGGGTTGGGCTCGCCCTTCCAGTACACCGACCACGTGCTGGTGCTGCGGGCAGGGGAGGAGGCGGGGCTCGACGCCTCGATGCGCAAGCTCGTGGCGCTGCAGTACTCCCGCAACGACCTGAACCTGGTCAGGGGCACCTTCCGGGTCCGCGGCGACACCCTGGAGGTGTTCCCCGCCGATGACGACCGCGCGCTGCGCGTCGAGTTCTTCGGCGACGAGGTCGACCGGATCGTGCGCGTCGACACCCTCACCGGCGAGGTCGGCCGGCCCGTGTCCTCAGCGATGATCTTCCCCGCGTCGCACTACGTCTCCTCCCAGGAGGCACTGGAGCGGGCGCTCGTCTCCATCGAGGTCGAGCTCACGGAGCGCCTCGCGGAGTACGAGGCCGACGGCAAGCTGCTGGAGGCCCAGCGGCTGAAGATGCGCACCAACCACGACCTGGAGATGATCCGCGAGGTCGGCTCCTGCAACGGCATCGAGAACTACTCCCGGCACTTCGACGGCCGCGCGCCCGGGGAGGCGCCCTACACGCTGCTCGACTACTTCCCCGGCGACTTCGTGGTGTTCCTCGACGAGTCGCACGTGACCGTGCCGCAGATCGGCGGGATGTACGAAGGGGACCGCTCCCGCAAGGACAACCTGATCGAACACGGCTTCCGCCTGCCCTCGGCACGCGACAACCGGCCCCTGACCTTCTACGAGTTCCTGGAGCGCATCGGGCAGCGGATGTTCATCTCCGCCACCCCGGGCCCCTACGAGCGACGGGAGTCGGACACCATCGCCGAGCAGATCATCCGGCCGACGGGCCTGGTCGACCCCGAGGTGGTCGTGCAGTCGACGTCGGGCCAGATCGACGACCTGATGGAACGGATCCGTCAACGCACCCAGGCAGGACAGCGGGTGCTGGTCACCACCCTGACCAAGAAGATGGCCGAGGACCTCACCGACTACCTGCTGGAGAACGGCATCCGGGTGCGCTACCTGCACTCCGACATCAACACCGTCGAACGGGTCGCGATCCTGCGCTCGCTCAGGGTCGGGGAGTTCGACGTGCTGGTCGGCATCAACCTGCTGCGGGAGGGTCTCGACCTCCCCGAGGTGTCCCTGGTCGCGATCCTGGATGCGGACAAGGAGGGCTTCCTGCGCTCGTCGACCTCGCTGGTCCAGACGATCGGTCGGGCCGCCCGTCACGTCGACGGTGCGGTGGTCATGTACGCCGACCACCTCACCGACTCCATGCGGGCGGCACTGGAGGAGACCGAGCGCCGCCGCGAGAAACAGCTGGCCTACAACGCCGAGCACGGCATCGATCCGCAGACGATCCGCAAGCGGGTCGGGGACATCATCGCCGCCGTCCGCGCGGAGGAGCTCGGCGAGGAGTACCGGCCGGTGGACGCCCCGACGGCGTCGACGCAGGCGGTGGCCGACACCGGCGAGCTGCCCCAGGAGGAGCTGTCGGCGCTGATCCAGCGGCTCGAGGAGGAGATGCAGGAGGCAGCCGCCGAGCTGCGGTTCGAGTACGCCGCCCGCCTGCGGGACGAGCTGGCCGAGCTCCGCAAGGAGCTCGCCGGGATGCGGGCCGCCGGGGTCTGAGCCGGAGGGCGCCGCAGTCTGGGTCGGCTCCTCCCTGAGGCGGTGCCGAACGTCCTCCGCAGGGATGACGCTGGACCCGCAGCGCCGCGCGTAGCGTGGGTCCCGAGCGGTCCGCACGGCGTCGACGGACACCGTCGGTGTCCCACGGGGGCCGCCGCAGTGCGAGGTCGGAGGGCGAGGCATGGGTGCGGTGCTGCGCTGCAGCGGACTACGCAAGGCGTTCGGTGACATCCAGGCGGTCGACGACGTCGGCTTCACGATCGCCCCCGGCGAGACCTACGGACTCCTCGGCCCCAACGGTGCGGGCAAGACCACCTCCATCTCCATGATCGCCGGGCTGCTGCACCCCGACGCCGGCGACATCGAGGTGGTGGGCACTCCGATGAC
>PWWI01000320.1 GCA_003561535.1 Nitriliruptoraceae bacterium | reverse complement strand
GATCGACGCGAGCCGGTCGAGCAGGCGGTGCCAGGTGAGTTCATCGGTGAACATCAGCGCCTTGGTCCGCGTGTAGGACCGGGACGGACCACCCTCGATCAGGTAGCTGGCCAGGGTGAAGGGAGCCCCGGCGAACCCGATCAGCGGCACGTCGAGCTCCTCGACCAACAGCGACACGGTGTCGAGCACGTGGCCGAGGTCCTCCTCGGGGTCGAGGCGACGCAGCCGGCCGACGTCCTCGCTGGTGCGCAGCGGCTGATCGATCACGGGGCCGACACCGGGCTCGATGGTCACCCCGAGCCCGATCGCCTGGACCGGGGTGACGATGTCGGAGAACAGCACGGCGGCATCGACGCCGTAGCGTCGCACGGGCTGCAGCGTCACCTCGGCCGCCAACTCCGGGGTGTGCACCACCTCCTCGAAGCTGTGCCGCGCCCGGATCGCCCGGTACTCGGCCAGGGCCCGCCCGGCCTGCCGCATGAACCACACGGGCACGGTGTCGTGGGGCTCACCGCGGCACGCGGCCAGGAACGCCGAACCGGCGTGACGAGCAGCGAGGGCAGCCAGATCGGGCACGCGCGCACCTTCGGACCGGGGACTCAGCCGGAGCGGGGAGGACCGTACCGGGGTCGACCAGGGCGTGACCGTCGCGTCAGATGCGCACCGTGGTCGGCGGCGGGAGCGGCTTGACGCACGGCACCCGGTCCTCGGTGCTCGGCCGGTAGCCGAGTGTGGCGAGTCCACCCTCGGTGTCGTCCTCCGGATGCCGGTCCGCCATGACCTCCACGGAGGTGCACCGATGGCGGCGCGCGAGGCGTTCGGCCTCACCGAGCAGGGCCCGCTCGATCCACTGCAGATCGGGTCCCTCTGGGACGCCCAGGAAGGTGATGCGGGCGAAGGGGCCATCGTGGGTGAGCCGCGGGACGACCGTCAGCGTCAGCACCCCGACGGCCTCACGGTCGCTGACGGCGACCAGCAGGTGGTCGGCGCCGGAGCGGCTGAACCAGCGCAGCCGGGCCGCGGTCTCGTCATCGGGGAGGGTGTGACCGAGCACACCGAGGAGCCGCCCGACGGCAGCCGCGTCGGCGGGCTCGGCCTTGCGAATCTGGAGTTGGTCCATGGCCTCACCCTACGCCCCTGCTCCCGGATCGGCGGACCGGCGGCCCGGCCGGACGGCCCCCGGTCCCCCGGGCGCACCTGCCTCCACGGCCGCTCAAGCCGTCCCGTGTGACGCCGATGTTTGAGCTATGGACCGCTACGACACGCCCCAGGTCACCCACCTCAACGCGGTGATGGCCGCGCCGGCACGCCCACCGGAGCCCGCTGGCCGGACCTGGTCGATCCGCGCCTCGGCGCTGCTCGGCCTCGGGTTCGGCCTGAGCTACCTGATCTGGCGGGCCACCTCGACCCTGCACCCGGAGGCGATGACCCTCTCGATCGTGCTGTTGCTGCTGGAGGTGCACGCCTGGCTGGGTCTGGCGCTGTTCACCTTCTCCCTGTGGGACGTGGACGGCGCTCCACCGGTCCCCGGGCAGCTACCCGACCTGAGCGTGGCGGTGCTGATCCCGACCTACAACGAACCCGCCGAGGTGCTCCTGCCCACGATCGCCGCCGCCGTCGCCCTGGAGCCCAGCCACCGGACCCTGGTGCTGGACGACGGGAACCGCCCGGAGATCGCCCGTCTGGCGGGGCGTCTCGGCGCCGAGTACCTCACCCGCCCGGACCATGTGCATGCCAAGGCGGGCAACCTCAACCACGCCCTGGAGCAGCTGGACGTCGACCTGGTGGCGATCCTGGACGCCGACCACGTGGCGGCGCCGGGGTTCCTGCTGCGCACGATGCCCTACTTCGTCGACGAGGGCCTGGCGCTGGTCCAGACACCCCAGGACTTCTACAACGAGGACTCCTTCGAGCACGTCACCGACCGACGCTCACCCCGGGCACAGCCGCTGTTCAGCGAGCAGTCGGTGTTCTACCGGGAGATCCAGCCGGGCAAGAACCGCTGGGGCGCTGCCTTCTGGTGCGGGACCGGGGCGGTGGTGAGGACCTCGGCGTTGGCCTCGGTCGGCGGTGTGACGACCACCTCGGTCACCGAGGACGTCCAGACCACGATCCGCATGCACCGTCGCGGGTGGCGCACCGTCTACCACGACGAGGTGCTCGCCCGCGGCCTGGCGGCGTCCACCTCGCAGCAGTACGCCCTGCAACGCCATCGCTGGTGCACCGGGGCCATGCAGGTCCTACGCCAGGAGCTCCCGCTGACCGACCGCCGGCTCACGCTGCCGCAGCGCCTCGCCTACGCCGCAACCTTCCTGGGCTGGTTCGACGCGGTTCGGCTGCTGGGGCTGCTGGTCCTGCCCTTGGCGGTCCTGGCCACCGGGGCGTCACCGATCATGGCACCGTTGCCGCTGTTCCTGGTGCTGTTCGTCACCTCGCTGGCGCTCCAGCAGACCGCCCTGTGGCGGCTCGCCCGGGGACGGATCCGACCGGTCCCGACCGCGGTCTTCGACCTGTCACGGCTGCAAGCGACCCTGCGGGCGATCATCACCGGGCTGTTCGAACGGGACGTGCCCTTCGAGGTGACGCCCAAGGGGCGCGGGGACACGGGTGGCGGCGACGGCCGGACCCGGATGCCCATCCCCCGCCTCCTGACCGCCCTGGCGGTCGGCCACGCGCTCGCACTGGCGTGGTACGCCGCCTCGAGCGCCGGCCTGACACCCCTCAGCTACCCCATCCCCGGGGTCGCCCACGGCGCGGCGTTCTGGACGACCGTCAACGGTGGCCTGCTGTTGGCCGCGATCGCACGCATGCGATCGGACCGCTTCGCCGACGAGCGCCGGGCCAGTCACCGTTTCCCGACCAACGTCCGGGGCACGCTCGATGGGCACGCGGTCACGGTCGACGACCTGTCCCTGACCGGCGCGCAGGTGACCCTGGACGCGGCCTTCACGCCGGCCGAAGGAGTCGAGGCCCACCTCCACCTCCAGTTGGCAGACGGGGTGGCGACGTTCGCCTCCGAGGTCCGGTCGGTACGCGACGCCCCGGGCGGACCGGGTCTGGTCCGGGTCGGGTTGGCCTTCAACCCGGGCCAACTCGACGAGCAGGCCCGGCTCGCCCTCGGCCTGTTCCACGCGCCGTCGCTCGAGGACGGAGCGATGTCGGCGACCGCACCCGCGGTACGTCAGGCTCCCGACGACCGGCAGCGGGTCGCGAGCTGACACCACGCGAGCGCCGTCGTCCGCGGATGGATCCGACCGGTCGAAGTGCCGGTCAGGCGGGGAGCGGGATCCGGGCGATCGCGGTCTCGACCAGCGAGCCGAGGTAGAGCATCCCGTGGTGTTCGCGCACGCCGGTGACGTAGTGGAACCGGTCGCCCGGACCCTGCAGGTTGTGCGTGAGGGTCCCGTCGGGCGAGAAGCCGGCCACGAAGCTCAGTCGTTTGGCCCGGGGCTGCAACGCGTCGGGCAGCGCCCAGACCACCTTGCGCAGGACAGGTGGGCGGGGCAGCAGCGCATCGAGTGCGGCATCACGCGTCGAGGGCAGTGCGACCCAGACGGTGCCGTCCGAGCCGGTCGAGAGGTTGTCCGGGAAGGCGGGAAGGTTGTCGGCGATGACCTCACGCTGGCCGGCCCGTTCCCCGGCCAACCACACCCGGCTGATCCGGTAGGCGCCGGTCTCGGCGACCCAGGCCGCGTCGCCGCCGTGGGTCAGGGCGACGCCGTTGGCGAACGCCAGGCCATCGGCGACGAGATCGACCTCGCCGTCCTGCCAGCGCAGCAGCCGACCGGTCTCGGAGTGCTCCAGCAGCTCGCCCTTGAAATGCTCGAGGCCGAACCGCCGCGACGAGTCAGAGAACAGGATGGACCCGTCGCGATGGAGCGCGGCGTTGTTGGTGAAACGCAAGGGGCGCCCGTCGAAGCGGTCGGCGAGCACCTCGATGGCGCCGGACGTCGGGTGAACGAGGAGCAGCCCGCGGGTGGCGTCGCAGACCACCAGCTGGCCGTCGTGGCGGACCTCGATCCCGAGCGGCCTGCCGCCGGTATCGGCCACGATCTCGATGTGTCGGCCATCGGGGGACAGCCGACAGATCCGGCCTTCGGCCAGCCCGGTGACGAGGTCGCCGTCCGGCAGGACCGCCACGTCCTCGGCACCGCTGCCCGGGATCGGCAGCAGCTCCAGCCCGGCGAGCACGGCGTTCTGTTGCCACCGGCCGCGCAGGCCCGGCGAACGGGGCGGCGCCCAGGTCTTCGGTTCGAGCGCGGGCTTCCCCATGGTGGTCCCTCCGTGGCCGGGCAGTGGGGCGGGATGCCACGAACGATCACACGGCCCTCGGCTGCGGGCGATCCGTTGGCTGCGCAGACCCGACCAGCGTGATCGAACTGCCGTCGCGGACCGGAAGCGGACCGGTGCCGTACCTGAGTCGCGTGTCCGCAGGGGCCACGTCCCTCGAGGCGGTGGAACTGGGAGGAGCCGGCCGATAAGCCGGATCCTGTCGGCCCGACTACGCGCTGTTGCTCGTTGTTGCGCGAAACCACCTGTGACCTGCGGAAACGTCCTTACCGCACTTCCCAACGTTTCGCACCGCTCCTCTGCTCTGCTCATCCTCCTGCGGACTGTGTGCGGACTGAACGGGGACCGACTGAGTCCGAGGAGGTCATGTCGGCAGGGCTGTGGGCCACCTGCGTTCGGTTCGCAGGGACGGCTCTCGATGCCGCGCCGCCGCTGGCATCTATGGTGGCGAGACCGCGGGTGTACTTGCGGTTGACGGCGACGTGAGCGAGGGCAGTGGCATGGCCGTGCCGGACTACGAGACGATGATGCTGCCGGTCCTGCAAGCTGTCTCGGAAGCGGATGGGCCCGTGACGTCGTCAGCACTCCGGGCCGCTGTGGCGGCGTCGCTTGCCTTGAGCCCCGCTGATCGGTCCGAGACGATCCCGAGTGGTGCTCCGGTCTTCGACAACCGGGTCCACTGGGCGGTCACCTACATGGTCCAAGCGGGCTTGCTGACCCGCCCCAAGCGGGGCGTCGTCGCGATCACACAACGGGGCCAGGAGGTCCTGCAGTCGCACCCGACCCGGATCGACAACGCCCTGCTCGAAGGTTTCCCCGAGTTCGTCGAGTTCAAGAAGCGGTCAGACACCCGGCCGCGCACCAAGTCCAACGCCCCCGGCGGTGAACAGCGCGCCGAGCCCGATGCGCCACCGCGAGAGCGTCTTGCTGCGGCCGTGAAGGAAGCGAACGCTGCTGTCGCCGAGGAGTTGCTGCAACGCATCCGCGACCGAGAGCCCGAGTTCTTGGAAGCCCTGGTCCTGGAGCTGCTGACCGCGATGGGGTACGGCGGTCGCGACGGAGCGGCTGAGCACCTCGGCGGCCCAGGCGACGAGGGCCTGGACGGCGTCATCCGCCAGGACGCGCTCGGCCTGGACCGGGTGTACGTGCAGGCGAAGCGCTACGCCGCAGACAACCCGGTCTCGCGCTCGGCGATCCAGGGCTTCGTTGGGGCGCTCCACGGGGCGCAGGCGGACCGGGGCATCTTCATCACGACCAGCCGGTTCACCGCCGAAGCTGAACGCTACGCAGAACGCGTCAACGCGCGAGTCATCCTCATCGACGGCGAACGTCTGGGTGACCTCATGGTCACCTACAACGTCGGCGTCCAGGACGACGAGACCTTCGTCATGAAAGAGATCGACGAGGACTACTTCGAGGAGTGATGCCGGGCAGGCGCAGAAGCTCCGTTGGCGAGGCTCAACCAGATCAAGTCCAAGGT
>PWWI01000176.1 GCA_003561535.1 Nitriliruptoraceae bacterium | reverse complement strand
CACCGACACGAGCAAGGTTATCAAAGCGATCACTGACTTGAAATATGCCAAGGGTGACAAGGTGATTCTTGAAGATGGCGAAACCTATGAGATTGTCACCGTTGTTACAGAAGGGTTTAATGAGTTCGGCAGACTTCGTAGCATTCGCAGAAGTGCCAAGATACTCACAAACACATGATAAAAAACACGATTCAGTTGATGAACGAATCCAAGGTGATTGCGCAAAGCCTCACACCTATCGACACAGGCAATCTTCGCTACAATGCGATTAGAGCCTACAAGACACCAACAGGCTTCCGTATATCGATGTTATACACCGCTGCGTTCTACGGGGCGATATTGAACGAATATGGGGTGCGTGGTGGCGATACACACAAAGGCTGGTGGAGTACAGGAGTGTACACCGCTGTCAGCAACTACATTCACTCATCACTGAACAATCGACAAAGCACTTTTGAAAGAGCCGATCGAACCGTTGCCAAGTTTGCACCAGACAACCCAGAGCGCAAAGCCAAGTTCTACAATAGCATGGTAGCCGATGAAGGCAGAGAGAAGTTTTTAGCGGGGAAATAATATGTTCATTCCAAGTATTACCAACAAATTACTCCAACAATTAAATAGCAACACGCAGGACATCACCTTTCGAGGTGGCTCTTTGCTGCAAGTGGCGAATGACAAGTTTGACTTCACGACTTTCACCAACTACTATACGCAAGAAACCACCGAGTATGTGCCAGTCATGTTTGACTATGTCAGCAGTCCGAAGAACATTCCCAACAAGGAATTGTACGATTGGACGATTGACATTACCTTTGCATTGACAGGCGAGAATGAAGCCGAGTTAGCAGACCAACGAGAATCGATTGATGCGTTTAGAGCGAACCTTGTCAACACACCGCTTGACACTTTGACCATCGGCACAGACACTTATAACCTTGTTACGAGCGCCACCGATATTTCATTGGTGCGTGATGTGGTCATTGTCAATGCCAAAAAGCGAGTGCTTGTTTCGATGCAAGTGTTCTTGCAATCAGGCTTGGATGCAATGTTCGGCAACAACCGAGTCGTTGAGTTGAAACTAAACACACAGGGGGCTACTTATAGCGAGATATTTCCGTTTGAGTTTAATATCACGATGGCGAAAGATGTGGATGCAGAAATGGAGTTCAGCAAAGAGAATGTTGAATCCTTACCACGCAACCGAACCACCATCTTCAACCTTAAGATGTTTCATGAAGACACCACCTTGACTAGAGAGTTGCTCAAAGACATCTATGGAGTGGCTGACCTTGACCAGTCTTATGTACTACGATTCAAACTTCCTAACAACGCACAATCCTTTGTTGAGTACAAGGTCTTGCTATCAGATGGAAGCATCAACAGTTCATTCGGCACACAGAACTTACTCGATCTAACCTTTAGGGTGCTTTATGAGTAGGGACTTACGCATCGATGTCAATGTCAATCCCAACGGGGTGGCATCACCGACACAAACGAAGGTCACAGAAACACCACAATCCACCGAGATACAAAACCGCACCTCTGGCAATGCAATCCAAGGGGCTGCGATTATCTCATTGGTACAGCGTGGGGCAAGAATCGGCACAGCAAACATTGGCGAATTGACGGGCAACAAATCACTTCAGCGTAACGCACAGTTTGCAACAGGGATTGCGACACTCGGGATTCTCGGAATTAAGAATCCACTTGCTGCATTAACATTGGCGGGGTTTCAATTAGGGCAAACAGCAATCCAAGCATCGATACAGAATCGCAACATTGAGATACAGCGAGATTATAACCGACAAGTGCGTTTGGCAACACACAACAATAGTAGGCGGTAAGATATGCAATATGCAGTAAGCATCGCAGGACAATCGGTCAGTGTATCACAACTGAATATCGTACTCACGATTGACAAGACTCTTGACTATGGGTCTTTTGTGCTACGAAATCAAACCGCACAAGCCTTTGATGTTGGCACAGAAGTTGATATTGATATTACTGATGGCACTGATACGAAGTCACTACACTTCATTATCAATGCGGATGATGTCCAAAAGATAAAGGGTGGCTACTATGTCCACTCGATTGACATCATTGAACTAACTAAAATACTCGAATGGAACACCGAAAGCGTACGCACCTTCACGCAACCGACTGACCCATCGATAGAACGATTGACTCTTTTGAATGTGGTGGGCGATTTACAACTGACCTTGCCACTTGAAAAGACAAGCAACCTATTGAACACCAGAGTGTTTTCGATTGATAGTGCGATCAGTAGTAAACTACAAACGATAGAAGCACCAGAGTTTGTGTTCAATAACAAAAACCTCAAAGAAATGCTGATGGAAGTCTTTGACTATATCAGCGGCATCCCTCGCTTGATTAAAGTAGGCAGCAATACCGTATTGACTGCAGACTTCTATAACGAGAAGGGCAACCTTGTGACCGAAGATGACTTCAGTCGCATGGAACGATTTAACATTGATGGATTTAGCACCGCACTTGATACGGACATCAAAAACCTATACGACCGTTTTACAACCGTTGTTGAACCATCGCCAAACAATTTCAAAAAGTTGGCAAGTGATGAGGGCGACCTAACAACCGACAATGCGGTGATTCGTACCGAGTACCCGATTGTTGAATTGGAATCGGTCAAAATCAAAACCGATGTGTTACCAGCGGGGCAACGATTAGTAAACAATCCAAATGTCATTCGATTGACTGACTTGGAAATTGACATCACATCACAAGTGCTTGAACGAGAAGAATGGGATGACTTAACCAACAAAGGAATCACAGCAAACTTTAGCAGTGGCGACTTTCGTGACAACAACCTATTCTTTGACCGCTTCAAAAACAACATCAGTGGGCTATTCGATGAAGTAGGCACATTGAGCGGTGCAAGTATCATCCCCGGTCGTGATCGCATTCTTGCGGTTGTGCAACGGGCAGTAGTCAAAAACGGAATGACCTACGATGTGAATGGCACACCGACACCATTGGAAGTCTTGGCACTTGGTAGTGACTTCTATGAAATTGAAGTGCAAATCACTTACAAGGCACAGTTTGATACACGCACCGAAGTCAAACGACAAGACACAAGCCGAATCAAGTTCAAGTCTTCCGCTTACACAGGGCAATCAGACAATGTGATTCGTGCGGATCGTGCGTTGGACAGATGGGTCAAGTTGCAACAACTTCTCGGGAATGCAGAAATCATGACAGCCGAACGAGTGACCGCAGTTGGTGACTTGTATGAATTAAGCGACTTTACAGCCGACAACAACATTCTGACAACGATTGAATTGCAATGCGAAAAAGAGTACATTATCGCCAAGTACCTATGGGCAAAAAACTATCAAAAAGTCAGTGACTTCATAGGCTTGGACAGTGGCATTCGCAGTTCCTTGTTTGCAATACCGAACGACACCTATCGCAGAAATGTCTATATCGAAGACTTTTTAGAAGTTGATACCGAGTCCACAGGTGGTTCGAACAACATCGAGCAAGAAGGATTGAACACATTCTTTAACACCTTTAGCAATAGCCCAAGTGGCACAGCAAACAAACCGATTAACTTGATGTCATTTGATAACGAATCAGTGCCAGGTGTGGACTTCGATAACTTCACCATCATCAAACCTGTTGCGAAGTATGGCGGGGGCAACTCCATCAACTTCCATGCGGACTTCCAAAGTCCTACAATAGCAGGAACGAGAGTCAACAAAGAAGTCGATGACATTGAAGTAACCGCACCAGATGAAACTGGCAACCCAGAAGAACAACCAGAAAAATCATGGTTTGAAACCATATGGGAAGTTGTCAAAATTGGAGTTGGTGCAACACGATTAGGACTTGGCGGGTTAGGTCCTCGCATTAGCGACACTTCGGTATTTAGTCAATACGGAAAACCCATTAGCAAAGCGGTGCTATACACCGATAACTTGGGTCGGGTACAAGATGCGAAGTTTGCACTATTGCACACCGCAACCGTACAGAATCCGCAAATCTACCCGTTGATTGAACGAAGCAACTTACCGACACCAGCGATCACGACAAACAACTATCGGATTCAAAAAGATACCCGAGAAGAATTGGCAATCACCTATGCAATCCAAGTGCTTCCGAAGCAAGAATTGCGAGAAAAAATCATTATCGGTCGTTATGTCACAGAACAAAACAACCTCTTAAAATCGATTTTAACGGACAGTGGGCAGTTTGAAGTGTTTGGTACTAACATACCCTATGATTTGTCGGAGAACCGATTCTCACGCTCTACAGACACAGTTGTGGGTCAAACATACAGCATTAACACGACAACACGCAGATTATTGCTATCGGGAACGGTTGCATTTAGCACATGGGGCATCCGTAGGGTGGACACGAAAGAATTAGTGTTTGCGGTCAATCAAGGCTCGACACCGATTACATCGTTATACTTCAACCCGAAAGACCGACAGACAGGGGTGATATACCCAAGTCAAACGGTGGCAGTTCCCGTTCCATCGGCTCGACCTGTCAACATTCAGTTGATACCACCGAGCAACAACCCAACGGACACTACGATTGATATTGTGTGGCAAGATGGCAACTCCGCACCTGCTTCTGATGAGTTTGAAATCGGAATCAGTAGCAACTTGCGTGATTGGGTCGTAACAACTCAAGCACCAGCGACAACAAATGCCAAATCATTCACAGGCTTGACACCATTTACCGAGTTTACAATACGGATTCGTGCAAGAAAAGGTACAGTGTACAGCGAGTTTGCATATTTTAATGCAACAACGACTGCACCAGCACCACCTGCACCAAGCAATTTGCAATTAACCTTGCTCGGTGATCGCAGAATCTTGGCGACATGGGATGAAGCAAGTGATGATGTCTTCTTGTATCGTATTGAAGCATCGGAAAACAGCAATTTCAGTCCATTGATAAGTGGCGGAATCAAAACGACATTCTTCAATGACACCAAAGTGATATTTGACTTCCTAAACGCAGACATCGACTATGACACACAATACTTCTTCAGAGTTCGTGCGTTGCGTGATGGTCAATTTAGTGCATTTAGCAACATAGCAAACATCACAACAAGCGATTCACCGTTCACTTCTGCACCGCTATTGACCAACATATCAGTCAGCGGTTCAAATGTCACATTCACTTTAGTCAATACTGATGACCAACTTGTAACTTTCTTCGCAGACTTTAGCACCGCAACGACACAACGAGCAACGGGGGTCAGACCGAACGAAGGGCGAACCTTTACGATTGCATTCACGACACAGACAACCTTGTTTGCGAGAGCCAAAGCAGCACTCAAAGAAAACAGTTCGATTGTGGCGGAAGACTTTGCACCAGGCGAAGCACCAGCCGCACCTTCAATAGGGGCAACGAACATTGTAGTCAATCCAGGATTCAATGTCATTAACTATACCTATTCAGGACCTATTGTTGATGGCTTCGTAGTCGAACGAAATCCCGATGCATTTAACAGCAATCAATTTGGGGAAGTCAGTCAGCAATTACCACCAACCGCTCGAAGATTTATTGATTTACGAGTATTGAGTGGGCAGTCGTACACTTACCGAGTCCGAGCATTTAACCGCATTGGAAACACCGTATCAAATGAACGCACAGTGACAAGTGTGGCAACCGTACCAAATGCACCGAGCAATTTAACAGCAAGTGCGGTATTGGCAGGGTCAGCAGGGGAGGGATTCTTCACACTCTCATGGCAACGCAATAGCACCGATGAAGATGGCTTCTTGGT
>PWWI01000167.1 GCA_003561535.1 Nitriliruptoraceae bacterium | reverse complement strand
GGGCGTTGCGCCGCATCAGCTCCAGGTAGGTGTGCTCGGGGGCCCCCGGCTCGCCCGGGAGCACATCGTCGGACAGGTCGTCGACGTAGCGCGCGCCGGTCTCCTCCGCGATCGCCTCCAGCACGGGCGTCGGGAACTCCTGGCTACCGAACACCGCCGGGACCTGCAGCTCACGGACCAGGTCGATCACCGCCCGGACCTCTGAGGCAGAGGGGTCGGAGAAGTCGGCCGGCTGGACGGCGGTGGCGTAGTCGAGGTCGTAGTCCCGGGCGAAGTAGGTCCAGGCATCGTGGTAGGTGACCAGCGTGCGGTTCTCGGCCGTGATGGTGCCGACCGCCTCCCGGACGGCAGCGTCCAGAGCATCGAGCTCGTCGAGGAAGCCGTCGGCGTTCGCCGCGTAGGCCGAGGCGCCATCGGGATCGAGCTCGGTCAGCGCGGCGGTGATGCCGCCGATCAGGCGGCGGGTGTTGGCGAGTGAGGTCCACACGTGTGGATTGGGGCCGAGCTCATCGTCGCCGTCGCCGTGGGAGTGACCGTCGTCGCCCTCGCCGTCGCCGTGGGAGTGACCGTGGTCGTCCTCGCCGTGGCTGTGCCCGTGGTCGTGGGTGTGGTCGAAGACGATGTCCTCGTCCTCGATCGCGGTCTCACCGAGCAGGACCAGGGGCGACCCCGACGGTAGGTGCTCCTCGGCCATACGCAGCGCACCGCCGTTGAGGTCCAGTCCGATGCCGAGGTAGGCGTCCGCACCGGCCAGCGTGATCACGTCGGACGGGCGGGGCTCGTAGGTGTGGGCGTCGGCGCCGGCGGGCACCAGGGTGTCCACCGCCACCCGGGCGCCACCCACCTGCGCGACCAGGTCCGCCACGGGTGCCACCGTGGCCACGACGTGGAGCACCGGCTCCACCGCCACCTCGGTGTCGTCCTCGGACTGCTCGTCCTCGGCCGCAGCGGCAGCAGCATCCTGCTCGTCGGTGGTGGGGCCCTGGGCGTCGACCCCGGTGGCGTCGTCGTCCTGCGCCGGGTCCGCCGCTCCGCCACAAGCGGCGAGCAGCACCGCCAGCGCAGCCAAGGCCGCCAGCACACCGCCACCGCCGCGACCGGCAACGCCGCGGCCGGCCTGGCCGCCACCACCCGGGCGTCGGACGCCGGCGGTCGACCTCGAGCGGATGCGCGGGGCAGGAGCCATCGGGACCTCCGGGCTTGTTGCGAACTACTCGCAGTTTAGCGCCGACGGGCAGCACCGCTCCGGCGCAGCGAGGTGGAACGTGGCGCTGCCGACTCGGCGCTCAGTGATGCCGGGCGCCGACCGGGACCTGCCCGTCGTCGCCGCCGTCGCCCGCGCCCGTCCCCTGGGGACCGGCGGGACCCGAGGGCGGCGAGAACCGCCGCGCCACACCCAGGGCGCGCCGGGCGGCCGCAGCCGACCCGAGCGCCACGACGGCGAACACCGAGGCGCCCGTGAGCACGATCGAGGGCCCGCTCGGGACATCGAGGTAGAACGAGAGGTACAGGCCGACCACCGCGGCCGCCACGCCGAGCCCGGTGCTGACCGCGAGCATCGCCCCGATCGAACGCGTCAGCAACCTCGCCGTCGCCCCGGGGATCACCACCGCCGCGGCGATCAGCAGGACCCCGAGCACGCGGACCGAGGCCACGACCACCACAGCCGTGACCAGGCTGAACAGCAGCTCGATGCCGGAGGCCCGCACACCGTGGACCCGAGCCACCTCGGCGTCGAAGGTGGCGAACACCAGGGGCTTGTAGAGCAGGAACAGCACCACGGCGAACAGCGCGCCCACCCCGACGGCCACCCACAGGTCCGTACGGTCCACACCGAGGAGGTTGCCGAACAGCACCGCCTCGACGTTCAGCCGCGTGGGGACCACGGCCAGGACCGCGATGCCGATCGCGAAGATCGAGGTCGTGACGATGCCGATCGCAGCGTCCGCATGGAGGCCCCGCTGGCGCGCAACGGCGTCGATCAGCAGGGCCGAGGCCACCGTGGCCACGATCGCCCCGACGTAGAGGTCCACCCCGAAGGCCAGGCCGACGGCCACCCCTCCCAGGACGCTGTGGGCCAATCCGTGGCCGATGTAGCTCATCCTCCGCAGCACCACGAAGGTCGACAGCGCCCCGCTCATCGCACCGACCACGGTGCCGGCCAGCAAGGCCCGAGTGAAGAACGCGTACTCGAGCGGCGTGGTCAGCCAGTCGCTCACGAGGCGACCTCGTCGTCGCGCAGCACCGACGGTGCGAGCCCCGGAGGTGGCGCGTCGACCACCACGACCCGACCCCGCTCGGTGAACACCCGCATCTCGCCGCCGTAGGTCGCCGCCAGCACCTCCGGGGTCAGGACCGAGTTCGGGTGGCCGTCGGCGGTGATGCGGCCGTTCAGGCAGACCACCCGCGGCAGGTGCGCGGCGACCGCGTTGAGGTCGTGGGTCGTCAACACCACCGTCAACCCGGTGCGGTGCAGTTCGGCCAGCACACCGAGCACGTCACGTCGGGTCGTCGGGTCCACGCCGCTGGTCGGTTCGTCGAGCAGGAGCAGTTCGCTGCGACGGAACAGCGCGCGGGCGACGAAGGCGCGTTGCTGCTGGCCGCCGGACAGCGCGGACAGCCGCCGGCCGTGGAGCCCGTCGAGCCCGAGACGCTCGAGCAGGTCGTGGGCCCGGGCGCGTTCCGCCCGGGAGAACCACGGCAGACGGGCGCTGCCGGCCGTGTCACCGAGCAGCACCACCTGCAGCACGCTCAGCGGGAAGGTGCGATCGACGTTGTCGAGCTGCGGGACGTAGCCGACCCGGGGTGGAGGACGGCGGTGGACCCGCCCACCCAGCCCCTCGACCCTGCCCCGGTGACGGTCGGCTCCGGCCGTCAGCAGCCGCAGCAGGGTGGACTTGCCGGAGCCGGAGGGCCCCACGATCCCGACCAACTCGCCCCGGTCGACGGTCAGGGACAGTCCCGACAGCACGGTCGTGCGGCCGTAGCCGACAGCGACGTCGCCCAAGGCGATCGCCGGCGTGGTGGCTCCGACGTCCAGACCCAGGTCCGAG
The DNA here is from genome assembly GCA_003561535.1 of Nitriliruptoraceae bacterium. GTDB lineage: Bacteria > Actinomycetota > Nitriliruptoria > Nitriliruptorales > Nitriliruptoraceae > T1Sed10-7. The sequence continues at coordinate 16,773 of PWWI01000167.1, read as the reverse complement.
GGCGTCAGTGACAGCGATGGCCCGGTGGACGTCGGAGTCCACGGCTCTGCGGTGACGGTGGCGACGGTGGCGACGGTCTCCTGCGACATGGTCTCCACACGGCCCGGGATCGAGGACGACGGCCGGCTGGGCTGCCCGTGCCATCGGTCGGACGTAGTTGCGAGCTGTTCGCAGTGTAGGCCGGCCGGACCGTGAGCACAGCCCCGACGCCTACCGTCGTCCACGGGCGGCCACGGCCGGCCACGGCCGGCCACGGCCGCGAGGCCACCGAGCTGGCGACCTGGACAGCGCGGGCAGGGCCCCGCCGCCGCAGGCGAGGAGGAGGATCCGATGCTCACACTGCCCGTCGTGGTCGACGACACGCACCGCCAGCACGAGCCGGCCTTCGAGCTCAACGCCGGGCAGCGGGTGGCGCCGGTCCACGAGCGCCCGGCCCGCATCGACGCGATCCTCGCGGGCCTGCGCACGATCGGGATCGACGAGCGCCGTGCCGTCCAGCACGGCGACGAGGTCCTCGACGGCGTCCACGACCCGGGCCTGGTGGCCTACCTGCGGGACGCGTACCCGGCCTGGCGCGCCGCGGGTGGCCCCGAGGTGATGATCGCCGACACCTTCCGGTCGCCCCGATGGTCCGGTGGGGGGCGACGCCCCACCTCGCCGCTGGGCTCCCTCGGGTGGTTCTGCACCGACACCGCCACGCCGTTGGTGGCGGGCTCCTACCTCGCCGCCCGGGCCGCGGTCGACGTCGCCTGCACCGCCGTGGACCTGGTCCTCGCGGGCTCGTCAGGCGCCTACGGCGTGACGCGGCCACCGGGCCACCATGCCGGGCCCGACTACTTCGGCGGGTTCTGCCTGCTGAACCACGCCGCCGTGGCGGCCCACAGGTTCCGTGCCGAGGGCCGCGTCGCCATCATCGACGTGGACGTGCACCACGGCAACGGCACGCAGGACATCTTCTGGACCGACCCGGAGGTGCTGTACGTGTCGGTCCACACCGACCCCGATCACCAGTACCCCTACTTCTCGGGCTACCCGGAGGAGCTCGGAGCGGGGTCGGCGCACGGGACGACGCGGAACCTCCCACTGGCCCCGGGCAGCGGGGACGACCCCGTGCTCCACGCCGTCGAGGTGGCGTGCGAGCTCGCCGACGCGTTCGAGCCGGTCGGCGTGGTCGTCTCCTTCGGTTGCGATGCCCTGGACGCCGACCCGCTGGGGCAGCTGTCCGTCTCAGCCGCAGGGTTCACGGGCATCGGCCAGCTGCTCGGTGCGCTGCGTCGGCCGACGGTGCTGCTCCAGGAGGGTGGGTACGCCCTGGACCGGCTCGGTGCGGTGGTGGCCGAGACCCTTACCGCCTTCGAGGCCGCCCAAGCCAGCTGACGGCCCCGCCCAAGCCCCGCCACGGCCCCGCCCCCGCCCCCGGGTTGGGGAACCTGACCCCCGCCTCCCGGGGCCCCACGCACCCAACCCCACACAACAACGCCCCCCGCCCCCGGGTTGGGGAACCTGACCCCCGCCTCCCGGGGCCCCACGCACCCAACCCCACCTGCGAGCAACGACCGAGAGCCTCTCGCCAGCAACCGCTGAGAGCCCCCTCGTGCGGACCGGCGGCAGCTAGCACCCGGCGCTCAGGCGGTCGCGACCCGCGCGACGACCCCCGGAACGATGCCAGCGTCGAGCACCCTGGCGACCAGCGGGTCCAGCGCCGTGAGCAGCGACGCGCTGCGCTCGGTGCCGAAGGCCGCCCACGCCGGTGCAGCCAACTCGTCGGTCCGGCGCTCCAGGTGCTCCCGCAGAGCCACGCCATCGGCGGTGAGCGCCCCCTCGGCGTCCAGCAGGCCTCGAGCTCGCAAGCGGCCGGCCGCCGCATCCCACTCAGCATCGCTGATGCCGCGGGTCGCCCCGAGGATCGCCCGCAGCTTCGGGGTGTCTCCCCGGGTCGTCAGGTGGGCCTCGACGCCGTCGAGCTGGGCGTCCACCAACAGCGCGACGTGGCCGTCACCACGGGATTCGCGGATGCGGGTGGCCGCCTGCCACAGCACCAGCTCCGGATGGTCGCCCCAGGCCACGCTGCTCCATGCGGCGGCCAGGGGACGCCCGAGGACCGGCTGGAGCAGCGCCGCTTCGCGCGCGAGCTCAGCGGCACGCGGGAGTTCGTCGGCATCACCGATCAGGTCGTGCAGCAGGTCGGTCAGGGCCCGCTGGTCCGCCTCCAACACCTGCTCGGGAGTGGCGCTGGCCCAGGCAGCCGGCAGCGCGTGGCCGATCATCGCCGGCGAGAAGCCGAAGAAGGCGGCGGTCACCAGCTCCGGTCCGACGGGACCCATCGGAGCGCTGCGGCCGGCGACGTAGCCGACCATGCGGTCACCGAGCCCCAGCCTCGCCTGCGCCTCCAGTACCGCCGGGGCGAAGTAGGCCAGGACGTGGATCGCCTCGAGTCGGCCCCACAGCTTGCGACCCATGGTTGCGGGCGTCGTCTCGTCCACGTCGGCTCCTCGTTGTCGGATGTCACCGGGCGTCGCCGGGCGGCCCCGGATGACGCCTGTGGCCTGGGTGGCACCATGTGGCTGCGAACGCTAGGTCACGACCGCGTCCGGTACCCCACCAGCGGAGCCAGCGAACGCATCTCGCCACCCGCCACCCATCGGAGGCCCATCTCGCGGGGCCGACACCCTCGTATCCTGCGCGTGTCCGCAGCCCGGCCCGCCCAACCCACCGCGAGGCGACCGTGAGCGAACGTCTGACCCGCGAGCAGGCAGCCCGCCTGCTGCAGGTGACGTTGCCGTGCGCCGATGGTCAGCTCAAGCGCGCCTACCGCCGGCTGGCCCGTCAGCACCACCCCGACCGGGGCGGGGACGTGCGGGTCTTCCACGAACTCCAGGCAGCCTTCGAGCGGCTCGCCGAGGAGGACCTCAGCCGTCCAGTCGTGACCCGTGGACGCCCGTCGCGTCCGCCGGCCAGCACCCCGCGCACCGCGAGCCGCTCCGAGCTGGCAGCCATCGATCTGGACCTGGCGATCCCCGACCGGCCGACCCCCCTGCGAGCCAGCCTGGTCGCCAGCGCTCTGGCCCGCCCACACCCCGCTGCGCTGCACCCGCTCCGCGCCGTCAGCCGCTCCCCCGGAACCCGGCTCAACCGCGCTGCCGCGATCCTCGCCACCGACCTCACCTCCACGGTCCGCATCGAGGTGGCCGCGGACGACCGCGGACGACAGGTCGTGGCCATCGAGGTCACCGCGGCGGCACGACGAGGCCGACGGGCGCTGGACGCGGTGGCGCTCGAGGGTGAGTGGATCCGGCACCGCCGGACGTCCACGGTCCAGCTCAGCAGCAGCCTCGAGCCCGGACCCGATCGCGCTCGTACCGCGGTGGCCACGACCATGCGGCTCGTCCGGCTCCTGGAAGCGGCGTCCTGGCCCCTCGAGCAGTGGCTCCTGGCACCCCCTGCGAACGGGCAGCCGCGGGCCTGAACCGGTCCGGACATCACCCAGGCCGCGGCGGCTCGCTCAGGCGGCGCCTCCAGGCGCGCTCTCCCCCGCGTCAGCAGGCCCCCGGGGCCACGAGCTCACCTGACTCGAGGCGTTCGAGCAACGTCTCGACCGGCACCGCCAGCCCGACGCCGGCGTCAACCTCGACCGCGAACACGACCCCGACGACGAGGCCGTCGCGGTCGACCAGCGGCCCGCCGGAGCTACCCAGGGCGATCTCCACCTCGACGCGGATCACCTCGGCGGGCTCGCCGAGCACGGTCCCGTCGACCATCCCGAGGACGCGCCCCGGGCTGACCTGGGCCGGTCCCCCACCCGGGTAGCCGACGGCGAACACCTCCTCGCCGCGCTGCACCGGGGCGGTCCGCAGCTCGGCCACCGGCAGGTCGCCAGCGTCCTCGAGCTGCAGCAGGGCGAGGTCGGTGTCGGTGGCCACCCCGGTGACCTCCGCCGCGAAGGAGCGGCCGTCCCAGGTGTTGACGGTGACCTCTCGGGGTTGCTCGATCACGTGGCGGTTCGTCACGACGACGCCGTCGGCCAGCACGAAACCGGACCCCAGCCCGAACTGCTCGCAGCCCAGCGAGCGCACCCGCACCGTGACCCGCTGGGCGCGCCGCTCGACCGAGGCGGCGGCCACCTCGGGCAGCTCGACCTCCTCGGTGTCGACCATCGCCGGCGTGTCGAGTGGGGCCGCAGGCGGCTCGACACACGACGCCAGGCCCACGGCGGCGAGCAGCAGGCCACCGAGGTGGAGCCGGGACCTCACGAGCGCAGCAGGCGGTCGGCGGCCGCCTCGGCGGTGGCCGCAGCGGTACGGGCCTGGTTGCAGAACCGGGTGACCTCACCGGCACGGGCGTTCAACGCGTCGATGTCCACGTCCTGGCCAGCGTTGGCTCGGTTGAACGCCTCCACGGAGGCGGACTGCAGGTCGAGGAGCTGGGTGACACAGCTGTCCAGCGCCCCGGTCGCGTCGGAGATCAGCTCCGACAGCTCGATGAACACGTCCCGCTCCACCTGGACGGTCGTGGCGGTGTCCTCGGCCCGAGCCTTCTCCTCCGCGAGGCTGCGGACCCGGTCCTCCAGCTCCCCGACGTCCCGCTCGGAGGTGACCAGGGCGTCCCGGGTGGCCTCGAGGCGGTCGGACACCTCCGCACGCTGCTCGTCGAGGGCATCGCGCTGGGCCTCGAGCGCCAGCGCCCGCTCCTCCCACTGCGCGGCCACGTCCCGCTGGTCGACGGCCACGACCGTGGCGGTGATGGCGCCGACGGTGGTCAGCAGCAGGAGCACGACCAGCACCACGGTGGGCCAACGCCGACGCCGAGGTGGTGGCGTCGAAGCGGAGGTGGACGACGAGAGCGACGCCGGGTCGGACGGAACGGCCCAGGGTTCCTGGTTCACCAGCCGGGATCCTCCGCAAGCGAGGTGGGGCGCGACGGTCGACGCGTCACGGTGATGGTGCCACCTCCGCCGGGTGCCGCCGACCATGGCGGTCACGGCCGTGCGGCCCTGCAGCGAGGAGCTGTCGCACCTCCCCCACTCCGTCCCGTGGATGCGGCAGGCTTGCGCCCCCGTCGGGGCGGATCGTTCGCCGCAGGGCCGGGTCCACACCCGCCGGGCAGCACCCCGCCATCGCCCGCAGGACCGAGCCTCAGGAGGACGCACCGGTGCCGGTCGACGACGCCCCCAGCACGGTCGAAGCACTGCTGCGGACCGCAGCTGCCGCCGATGCACGCGACGCCCGGACCGTGCTGTCCAGGATCGACGGTGTGCGCCTGGTGGAACTGGTCGTGACGCAGACGGAGCTCGCGGTCGACGAGTCTCGACCGCGCCCTGCCGGCATCGACGCGGTCGGGGATCTGGCCCGGGCTGCCATCGAGGTGATGGGGCTGCCTCAGGAGGCGGCGCTCGAGCTCGACGACGACGAGGACCTGGGACCTCCCACGGTGACCGGCTGGGAACTCGTGACCGTCGCCGTCGACGAACTGGAGGCGGCCACCCTCACCGTCTCCGTGCCGTCCTGGACCCTGGCGCTGGTCGCCTTCGTCGACGACACCACCGAGGACGGTGGGATCGAGCGTTGGGCGGTGGCTGCAGCGGCGGATGGTCGCCTCGTCTCCGCCCGCATCACGATGAGGGACCACCTCGCCGACGCGGAGCTCCACGAGGTGGTGCTGACGCGGGACCCGGCCGCGCTGGGCCACGACGCGACGCTGGGCGCCGCCCTCCGGGCGAGCCTCCGCGACGCCGCCTGTGGCGCGTGACCTTGCCACCGCACCTGGCCGCACCCGGCAGGACCCACCGCGCACTGAGCGCGCGCACGGCTCACTGACCCCTCACCGTCCGCGGCACGGTTGGGCGTGGAGTCGCCGGTGGTGACAGACTGCGCCGCCCTCCCGACGTCCCCGTTCACGAGACGAGCTCCCGCTTGGCTGTCCGCGCCCGCTACCGCCCCCACCCCCGTGGCTTCGGCTTCGCCGATCCCGTCGCCACGGACACCCTGACCGAGATCCCGGTGACGATCACCGGTGAGGACGGCCGGGGCACCGAGATCGACCGCATCTTCGTCCCACCCCCGACCGCCAAGGGGCTGCTGGCCGACGACCTGCTCGACGTCGAGGTCGAACTCGACGACAAGGGGGCCTCGGCGCGGTCGGTGACCCTGGTGTCCCGTCCGCGGAAGATGCTCGTCGGGACCGTGCAACGGGGTCCGGGCCGGGTGGTGCTCGATCCGAACCACGCCCTGGGCACCGGCTGGATCGACCTGGACCCGGGCGTGGCCAGCAAGCTCGAGCAGGCCGTCGGGCGCCAGATCGTGGTGCTCGCTGCCGAACGTGAGGACGGCGCCCCCCTCGGCCGCGCCCTGGTGGCGGGTCCCCACGTGGTCGGTTCCCCCCAGGCGATCAGGGCCGCCAGCGTGGTCGTGGCGTTGGGACGGGCGGCACCGTCGCTGGTCCCCGGTGGCCCCGCCGCCGCAGGACTCGAAACCGCCGAGGCCGAGACCACCCACCTCAGGATCGTCGGGCTGCTGGCTGGTGGAGGCCGCGGCGGCGCCGCCGGCCTGGACACCTCCGGGCCACTGCCCGGTGTCGAGGCGCCCTGGGTCGAGCGCCGCGACGAGCCCTGCGTGACCGTCGACAGCGCGAGCACCCGGGACGTCGACGACGCGGTCGCCGCATCCTGGGACGGCGGCGAGGACTCCCCGGTCCACGTCGCGATCCACATCGCCGACGTCGCCCGCGCGATCGGGCTCGGCTCCCCGGCGGACCGCTACGCCCGGGTGGTGGCCTCCACGGCCTATCTGGCGGTCGGTGAGAACGCGCCGATGCTGGACCCCGCCCTGTCCGAGGGCGCACTGTCACTGCTGCCCCACGAGGACCGCTGGGCGATCTCCGCCCGCTTCGATGTGACCCCGGACGGATCGCTGGCGGAGGTCGCGATCGAGTCGGCCGCCGTGCGCTCCCGGGCCAAGCTGTCGTATGAGTCGCTGGAGGCCTGGCTCGCCGGCGACCCCGACGGCATCCACATCGAGGCCGGCTCCTCCGCGGCAGTGGCCGACGAGGTCCTGACCGCCGCGGTCGAGGCCTCCCGCCGCCTCGGCGTCGAGCGCGACGGGCGCGCCACCTTCGAGGAGCTGTTCGAGGACGCCGAGGTGGAACCGGCCCTGGTCGACGGCCGGCTCGCCACCGTGGCAGCCACACCTCACGCCGAGGCCTACCGGCAGATCGAGCGGCTGATGGTCGCGGCGAACGAGTCCGTCGCCAGTTGGCTGATCGCCCGGCAGGTCCCGGCCCTCTACCGTGCCCACGTCGGCCTGGCCCCCGACCGGCTCGCCCGGCTGCGTGCCGCCGTCGAACTCGCCGGCGCGGAGGTGCCCGCGCTGGACCATGCCGACGCCGACGCCGACGTGGTCGTCAGCCAGCTGATCGCGGCGATCGATGCCGCCGATGCGGCCGGCCGCCACGCAGAGCGCGATCTGCTGGTCTCCGTCGCCGCAGGGTCCACGGCGCGGGCGTCCTACGAGCCCGACCCGTCGGCCCACACCGGGCTGGCGTCCTCGGCCTACACCCACTTCACCTCGCCGATCCGCCGCTACGCCGACCTGGTGGTCCACCGCCAGATCCGGGCAGCCCTGGCCGAGGAGGCGCCACCCCACTCGGCAGAGGAGCTCGGTCCCCTGGCCGGATGGCTCGACGCCCGCGCTGGGGCGATGAGGTTCCTCCAGTCCCGGGAGCGCGCGGACCTGTGGTCACGGCTGTTCGACCGTGGCTTCCTCGACGAGTCCGAGCCAGCCAGGGTGACCGGGCTGACGTCCAACGGGCTGAAGGTGCGGCTGCCGCGGCTGGGCGTGTCCGGCTTCGTCCCCGCCGAGCGTGCCCTGGACCTGCCACCGAAGCAGCGCGGCAGCCTGAGCGTGGACGAGCACGGCCTGACCACCACCTCCGGTCCGTGGCAGGTCGGCTCGCGCGTGACCGTCCGCTTCGCCGGACTCGACGCCACCGGCCGGCCGAACTGGCGGCTGGGCGACGGGCCGGGCTCGGCCTGAGGCCACCAGGGCGCAGCCGGCTACCCGGTCAGCCGCGCGAGTGCCGCCGCGAGCTGGCCGAGGCCGTCCCGGATCCAAGGCAGCGCCAACGGGTCGTCGTCGACCAGGGCGGTCTGGCGCCGGAGGTCGTCGGGTCCGTAGAGCAGGCTGGTGGCGACCCTGAGCCGTAGCGCGTCGGGGTCGTCCCCGAACGCCACCCCGGGCAGGGTGGCCACATCGAGCTCGTCGATCAGCACCCGGGCGAGCCCCTGGCTGTCGGTGATGCCCCACCCCTGCGCCATCCGGTCGCGGTGCGCGGACAGGTCCGGGTAGAGGTAGAAGCCGCCCTGGGGCCAGGCCAACGTGGCACCGGCGGCCACGAACACCTCGGCGACCGCACCAGCGACCGTCGCGTGGAGGCGTCGGCTGGCTTCGAGGTGCTCGACGAGGACCTGGGGCTCGGTGTAGGCCCAGGCCGCCACCTGCTGGACGGGGTTGGCCGGGGAGGACCACACCTCGCTGGCGATGTGCAGCAGGCGCTCGCGCAGCCGCTCCCCGAGCTCGCTCGCCGGCAGTCGGGTCACGCCGAGCCGCCACCCTCCGAGCGCGAGGCTCTTGGAGATACCGGTCGTGATCACGGTGCGTTCGGGCGCGAGCTCCGCGGGACTGAGGTAGCTGCGGGCCGGATCGTGGACGAGGTCGCGGTAGATCTCGTCGGAGATGATCACGAGGTCGTGCTCCCGAGCCACGGCGCACACCGCCGCCACCCGGTCCCGGTCGGCGAGGGTGCCGGTCGGGTTGTCGGGCAGCGTGACCAGGACGCTGCGCAGCGGGTGGCCGCGCTCGCAGGCACGGTGGGCCGCGGCGGCCAGAGCGGCCGGGTCCGGGACACCACCCTGGCCGGGCGCGGTGTCGATCAGGTGGGCACGCTGCGCCAGCAGCTCCGCCTGGGCGGCGTAGCTCACCCAGCTCGGTCGCGGCAGCGCCACGTCGCCGCCGATGGCCTGGAGCAGGGCGTAGAGCAACGGCTTGCTGCCCGGTCCCGCCACGACCTGGGACGCGGTCGTGGGCAGGCGGCGGCGGATCCAGTACCCCGCCGCAGCCTCGAGCAGCTGCGCTGCACCGGCCACGGGCCCGTAACCGTTGGCGCCAGCGGCACCCGCGAGGCGCTCCCGCAGGGCCGGATGGACGGGCAGCCCCGCCTCCCCGAAGCCGAGCGGCAGGATCGTGCGGCCGTCGCGCCGCGCGCGCTCGACGGCTTCGTTGACGGCGAGGGTGGCGGAAACGGCCACGGTCGGTGCTCCAGATCGCGGTGCGGGCGGGTCGGTGGTGGACCGGTGGCACCCTGCGCCATGACGAGCATCGGCGCAAGCGCGATATGCTAACCCTGAGCGTAAGGAGACTCGATGCTCGACCTGCACCGGCTCCAGCTCCTGCACCACTTCGCCCAGCAGGGCAGCATCGCCGCGACCGCGGCCGCGCTCGGCTACTCGGCCTCGGCGGTGTCCCAGCAGCTGTCCACGCTCGAGCGGGAGGCCGGCGGAGCGCTGCTGGACCGCACGGCGCGCAGCGCGGAGCTGACGGTGCTGGGGTGGCGTCTCGCCGAGCACGCCGCGGTGGTGCTGGAGGCGGTCGAGGCCGCCGAGGTGGACCTCGCAGCGCACACCGGCAGCCCGGCCGGGCCCGTGCGGATCGCGGCGGTGCCGTCGATCGCGGTCGCTCTGGGCCCGGCGTTGGCCGCGCTGATGAGCCGGGAGCGCGATCTCGAGGTGGTGGTCCGTCAGGCGGCCCCCTCCGAGGCCCTGAGCCGGCTGCGCAGTCGGGACGTGGACATCGCCGTCGTCGACGACCACGCGGCGAAGCCGCCGACCACCCACGACCGGCTGGACGCCGAGGTGCTCCGCCACGACCCGCTGGTGCTGGTCCTGCCGCGCGACCACCCGGCCATCGACGAGCCGGACCCCGTCGAGCTGCCCTCGCTCGCCGCGGGGCCCTGGATCTGCGCCCCGGTCGGAGAGCCGTCGCGGACGGCCTTCGACCGGGTGCTGTCCGAGGCGCTGGTGACCCCCGAGGCCCGCTGGGAGTTCGAGGGGCTGGCGACGATCGCCGCCCTGGTGGCCGAAGGGGTGGGGATCGCCATCCTCCCCCGGATCGCGGTCACCGCCGCCCTGCGCGACCTGGTCGTCCTGCGCGAGCTCCCCGTGCCGGCCGCGCGGGCGGTCGTGGCGCTGACCCGGACGAGCTCGCGTGGTCGGCCGGCGATCGAGGTCGCGCTGGCGGCCCTGCGCGAGACCACCTGAGGTGCCCAGCCCGCCCACCTACCGATAGCCAACCGCGCGTCCCGTCAGTCCCCGCGGAAGCGCTGCTCGCGCCAGGGATCACCGAGGTCGTGGTAGCCACGCTCCTCCCAGTAGCCCCGCACGTCGCGGTCGAGCAACCGCAACTCCGTGACCCACTTCACCGACTTCCAGCCGTACAGGCGGGGTACCACCAGCCGCACCGGTCCCCCGTGCTCCCGCGCGAGGGGGGCACCGTCGTGGGCCCAGGCCAGCAGGACGTCGTCGGCGGTCAGCTCCTCCAGCGGCAGGTTGGTCGTGTACGCCGGGTGACCGGCGACGAGCGCGTGGGTGGCGGTGTCGCGGATCCCCGCCACGGCGAGCACGTCCCGTACCCGCACCCCGGTCCAGGTGTTGTCCAGCCGCGACCAGGTGGTCACGCAGTGGAAATCGCGCGTCACGGTCACCTCACCGATCGCCTGCAGGTCGGCCAGGCCCAGGACCGTGCGGCGCTCGACCAGTCCGGTCACGACCACCCGGACATCCTCGGGGGTCCACTCGGGCGCCCGCTCGACGTGCAGGACGGGGAAGCCAGCCGTCAGATGCTGGCCGGGCGGGATGCGGGTGGGGTCGTCGACGCTGGTGGGCGCGACGCCGACGTCGGGGCTCGGACCGAGCATCGTCACGACCTCGACGGCATCGAGGTCCGCGACCCGGCGTGCGATGGCCCCGGCGAGCTCGAGCCGCAGGTCCTCGTCCTCGACCTCGTCGAGGTGGCGCCGGGCATCGGTGAGGGTCGCCGCCAACTGGTCGCGCACGCGGGTCGGATCGGTGCGCGCCGGCGCGGCCTTACGGACATCGTCGGCACGGCGCAGCAGCGTCGCGATGGTGGCAGCAGCATCGCTCACGAGGACCCCCTCGGCGGCGGCGGTGATCGACCTCGAGCCTCGCACACCTACGCAGCGGGCGCGAGCAGCCCTTCACCGCCCGCACGACCCTGCGGGCTGGCAGACTCAGCGGACCGACCCACGCTGGGGGCCACCGCCCCCACCGCCCCACCGAGGAGCCCTTCCGTGGCACGCATCCTGACCGTCGACGGCTTCACGCCCGACATCCACCCGGAGGCCTTCGTGGCCGACGGTGCGACCGTGGCCGGACAGGTGAGGTTGGCGGCGGGGGTGTCGGTCTGGTTCGGCTGCGTGCTGCGCTCGGAGCGCAGCACCATCTCCGTCGGGCGGGACACCAACCTGCAGGACCTGACCGTGATCCACACCGACGAAGGCTTCCCGGCCACCATCGGGGACCGGGTCACCGTCGGCCACCGCGCGATCATCCACGGCTGCACGATCGACGACGACGCCCTGATCGGGATGGGTGCCATCATCCTGAACGGGGCCCACGTCGGCGCCGGCTCGGTCGTCGGGGCGGGAGCGGTCGTCCGGGAGGGTCAGCAGGTACCCGCCGGCACCCTGGCCATCGGGGTCCCCGCCAAGGTCCGGGAGGCGGAGCTGCCGCCGGTCCCCCGCCGCAACGTGGCGGGCTACCTGGCCCTGGCCGAGCTGTACCGCGACGCCACCGACCTCGAGCGTGCCGCGGGTCCGGCCCGGGAGCCGTCGTGACCGACACCCGACGTCACCTCGCCGATCTGGTCGCCATCGACTCCACGAGCCGCACCTCCAACCTCCCCCTGCTCACCTACATCGAGGGCCTGCTCGAGCACCACGGCATCCCGTTCACCCGGGGACCGGACCCGACGGGGACGAAGGCGAACCTGGTGGCCCGCATCGGGCCGGCCGTCGAGGGTGGGATCGTGCTCGCGGCCCACACCGACTGCGTCCCCGTCGAGGGCCAGCAGTGGACCACCGATCCCTTCCCCCTGACCGCCCGCGGCGACCGGCTCCACGGGCGGGGCGCCACGGACATGAAGGGCTTCCTCGCCAGCGCGCTGGCGCAGCTGCCCAGCCTGGCCGCGGCCCCGCTCACCCGGCCGGTCCTGCTGGTCCTGACCTACGACGAGGAGATCGGCACCGTGGGCGCCCCCAGCGCCGTGGAGCTGCTGCTCAGCACCCAGCCCCGACCGGAGGCGGTGATCGTGGGTGAGCCGACCCTGCTGCAGCCGGTCACCGCCCACAAGGGGGTGCGGTCCTTCACCACGATCGTGGAGGGCCGTGATGGCCACTCCAGCCAGCCCCACCTCGCCGCCAACGCCCTGACGGCAGCGGCCCGCATCGCCACCTTCATCGCCGACCTCGCCGCTCGCCACCGCAACGCGGCGGCAGCGCCCGCCTTCGACCCGCCCTACACCACCTTCAACCTCGCCAGCCTGCACGCCGGGCAGGCCATCAACATCGTGCCACGTCGCGCCGAGCTGACCTGGGAGTACCGCCCGGTCCCTGCCGACGACTCCGACGCCCTGGTCGCCGAGGTGGAGCGTTACGCCGCCGAGGAGGTCCTCCCCGAGCTCCGGGCGACCACCGGTGAGGGTGAGATCCCCTTCCGCCACGACGCCATCGCCCGTGGGCTGGCACCGGAGCCCGGCGGCGCCGCCGAAGCGCTGGTGCGACGCCTGACGGGTGGAGGCGGACCCGCTGGCTCGGTGCCCTTCGGGACCGACGGTGGGCACTTCCAGGCCGCCGGACTGTCGACGGTGGTGTGCGGACCGGGCTCGATCGAGCAGGCCCACCAGCCCGACGAGTGGATCGCCGCCGATCAGCTCATCGCCTGCGATGCGATGCTCGCGGCGCTGGAGCGCGAGCTGTCCACCTGAGGTCCGGTGGTCACGGGGCCGTCACTGGCCCCGCTGGAAGCGGAAGTGCACGAACACCCGGCCGTGGTTGCCCGGATCCTTGTCGATGCGGTGGTAACGGCCCCGCATCTCCTTGCTGTCGAGGAACCGCAGCACCCGCTTGCGCAGGGCGCCGCTGCCCTTGCCGGTGATGATCTCCAGCTGCTTGACCTTGCGGGCCTCGGCCTCGTCCATCGCCTCCCGCAGCGCCTGGTCGATGGCTCCACCCCGGTTGAACACCGGGTGCAGGTCCAGGGTCAGCTTCCGTGAGGACATGGCGCGCGGCACCCCATCGCGGGCGGCGGGTCGGCGACCATGGTAGGGACGTCGCCGGCCGCCGCGGTCTACCCCGGTCGCCGTCGTCGCGACTCAGCCGGCAGCGGTCGCGTGCAGGACCAGCGGCAGGACCTCGTTGGCGCCCGCCTCGGACAGCAGCACCCCGGCGACGGTCAGCGTCCAACCCGACCGGCGCAGCGCGTCGACCAGGAGGACGGGTCCAGCCGGTGGGCCACCGACCAGTTCCAGCGCCCCCAGGGCCCCGGCGGCCTGGTGGGCCGAGTTGCCCCGGTCGGACTGGGGCGCAGACGGCCGGGCGGCCAGCACCTCGTGGTGGACCGGCAGATGACCCAGCTCGCCCAGCCGGTCGGCCACGACCCGGGTCAACCGCCCGTAGGTGTGCGAGGGCACGGTCACGATCGCCCGGGGACGGGCCCGCCACGGCCACCGGGCCAGGACCCGGGCGAGCCCGTCCACGATCCGGTCCAGCGCGTCCTCATCGAACTCCTCCCCCGACGCCGCCTGCGCGAGCAGCCGGTCCATCGCCTCGGTGTAGCTCGACGACTCGTTCCCCGTGAGCGCACGGCCCTCAGCGAGCTGCGCGGCCCGATCGATGTTGCCGCGCTGGGGGTACCCGAGCACGTCCAACCCGGTCGGCCAGCGGCGCCGGGCCTTCAGGGGGAGATCGACGCTGGCGACGAACACCTCGGCCGCCCGGCGCAGCTCGTCCTCCACCTCGATGTCGAGTCCGTTGCCGGTGCAGCGACCGCAGCGACCGCACGCGGCCGCACCGGGGTCGTCCAGCGCCCGGGTGAGCAACTCCATCAGGCAGTCGGTGCCCATCGGATCGAGGTAGTGCAGCATCACCCGACGTTCGGCGCGGCGGCCGGCCAGCAGGCGCTCGTAGCGGGCGTGGTCGTGGGCGTAGGTGGTCCCCGTCGCGGCGTAGCCCCGCTCGTCCCGCACCACGTTGCCGTCCACGTCGAGGACCTTCAGCAACAGCTCCAGGCGGGTCCGACGGATGTTCACCCGCGTCTCCAGCCGGGGGAGCGACAGGGGCCCCTCAGCGTCCCCCAGGGCGGCGAGGATCTCCTCCACCTCGGCCTCGGTGGGGACACCGGCGACGTCGAAGTGGTCCCAGAGGGTCGCGTCGTTGGCGGTGGGCAGGCACACCACGTCGGTGGGCTGGCCACCGCGTCCGGCCCGTCCGATGGCCTGGTAGTAGGCGACCGGCGACGACGGCGCACCGAGGTGGACGACGAACCCGAGGTCGGGCTTGTCGTAGCCCATCGACAACGCGGTCGTGGCCACGACCGCGTCGTAGGCGTTGTCACCGAGCGCGTCCTCGATGGCGGTCCGCCCGGCGGGGTCCAGACGGGAGGTGTAGGCGACGACGTGGCACCCGACCCCGGTGAGGAACGCGGCGGTGCGCTCCGCCTCGGCGACGGTGAGCGTGTAGATGATCCCGGAGCGGCCCTGCGGGGCGCGCTGCCGGAGGTAGGCCGCCAGGAAGGCCAGCCGCTCGTCGTGCCGGTCACGGTGGGCGACGTGGAGCTCGAGGGTGTCGCGGGCGAGTGCCCCGCGCAGCACGAGCGTGTCCCGACCCGCCCCGCCGGCCGGGGTCACGTCCCGCAGCTGCTCGGCGACATCGGTGACGACGCGGTCGGTGGCCGTCGCCGTGCAGGCCAGGACCGGGACCGCTGCCGAGCGACGGGTGGCCAGCAGGTCCAGCACGTCACCGATGCGGCGGTAGTCGGGCCGGAAGTCGTGACCGTGATCGGAGATGCAGTGGGCCTCGTCGATCACGAGCATCCCGATCTCCTCCACCAACCGCTCCAGGATCTCCCGACGGAACCGGGGGTGGTTCAGCCGCTCGGGGGAGATCAGCAGCAGGTCCACCTCACCGCGCTGGGTCGCGGCCTCGATCGTCCGCCAGTCGTCGGGGTTGGTGGAGTTGATCGTCGCCGCTGCCAGGCCCATGCGACGGGCGGCGGCCAACTGGTCCCGCATCAGCGCGAGCAGCGGCGAGACGATCAGGGTCGGCCCGCCTCCACGATCGCGCAGCAGCCGGGTGGCGATGAAGTACACCGCCGACTTGCCCCACCCGGTGCGCTGGACCACCAGAGCCCGCGCGCGGTCGTCGACCAGGGCGGCGATCGCCACGGCCTGGTCCCCGCGGAGCACGGCCTGGTCACCGGCCAGGGCGCGCAGGTGCCCCTCGGCCGCGCGGATGACGTCGCTCACGTGGTCCCCTGGTGTGCCCGGTGCGCCGGTCGGTGTCGATGGTCGCACGTCGCTGCGACCTCGCGCGCACTCCGGCGCCGGAGCGGGACCTGCAGGCACCCCCGCGGCCTGGCAGTATGCCGACCGTCGGCGAGCCCGCCGGCCCGTGGCCACGACGCGTGACGCTCGGGGTTCCGGAGCGCGACACCGACGGAGACGGGGTGGCGATGCCCGACACGACCGACCTGGCCGAGCTGTACCGCGACCTCCACCGGCACCCCGAGCTGGCCTTCGCCGAGCACCGCACCGCCGGCATCGTCGCCGGCGAGCTCCGGAGCCTCGGGTACGAGGTCACCCAGGGGATCGGGGGCACCGGCGTGGTCGGGGTGCTGGCCAACGGCGACGGGCCGACGGTGCTGCTGCGGGCCGACATGGACGCGCTGCCGGTCGAGGAGCGAACCGGCCTGGACTACGCCAGCACGGTGACCAGCCTGGACGCCAGCGGCGCCGAGGTGGGGGTGATGCACGCCTGCGGCCACGATGTCCACACCACCTGCCTGGTGGGCGCCGCACGGGACCTGGCGGCTGACCGCGGGAGCTGGACAGGCACCCTGGTGTGCCTCTTCCAACCGGCGGAGGAGGTCGGTGCCGGTGCCCGGGCGATGCTCGACGACGGCCTCTACGACCGCGTTCCCCGCCCATCGGTCGTGCTGGGGCAGCACGTCGCCCCCCTTCCGGCCGGGATACTGGCGGTGGAGCCCGGCCCCGCCTTCGCCGCCTCCGACACCTTGCGGATCACGCTGCACGGCCGCGGCGCCCACGCCTCGCGACCGCAGACCGCGGTCGACCCGGTCGTGCTCGCCGCCGCAACGATCCTGCGCCTGCAGACCATCGTCGCCAGGGAGGTGCCCCCCACCGAGGTCGCCGTCGTGACGGTCGGCGCTGTCGCGGCGGGCACGGTCGCCAACGTCATCGGAGATCGCGCCGAGCTCCAGGTGAGCGTGCGCACCTTCTCCGAGGAGGTCCGGACGCGGGTGCTCGCCGCGATCGAGCGGATCGCCCGGGGGGAGGCCGAGACGGCCGCGGCACCTCGACCGCCCGACATCGAGGTGGTGCACTCCTTCCCCGCGGTGCACAACGACCCCGACGCCGTCGAGCGCACCCGGCCGGCACTGGCATCCGTCGCCGCCGCCGTGGTGGCCCCCGG
>PWWI01000112.1 GCA_003561535.1 Nitriliruptoraceae bacterium | reverse complement strand
TGCGGACGGTCTCCGCCGACCTGCTGATCGCCGCCGGGGTGGCAGGTGTGGACCTCGTCCACAGCCACACGTGGTACGCGAACCTCGCCGGCCACCTCGCCAAGCTGATCCACGGCGTCCCCCACGTGGTCACCACCCACAGTCTCGAGCCGCTCAGGCCCTGGAAGCGGGAGCAGCTCGGCGGCGGGTACGCCCTGTCCAGCTTCTGCGAGCGGACCGGGGTCGAGCACGCCGACCCCATCATCGCGGTGTCACAGGGCATGCGCGACGACGTCCTCGCGGCTTATCCGGCCGTGGATCCGGCCAAGGTCCGGGTGATCCACAACGGCATCGACCCCGACGACTGGCGGCCCGACACCTCCCTGGATGCGCTGCACGAGCACGGCGTGGACCCCGACCGCCCGAGCGTGGTGTTCGTGGGCCGCATCACCCGCCAGAAGGGCGTGGTCCACCTCCTCGACGCGGCCGAGCACCTGCCGGCAGGCACCCAGCTGGTGCTGTGTGCCGGGGCGCCGGACACCAAGGAGATCGCCGAGGAGTTCCGGACCCGGGTCGCCGCGCTGGCCGAAGCCCCGGCCGACATCATCTGGATCGACGAGATGCTGCCCCGGCGGAAGGTGATCCAGCTGCTCACCCACGCCCAGGTGTTCGCCTGCCCGTCGATCTACGAACCCTTCGGGATCGTCAACCTGGAAGCGATGGCCTGTGGGACCGCCGTGGTCGCCAGCGCGGTCGGCGGGATCCCCGAGGTGGTCGTCGACGGCGAGACCGGCACGCTCGTCCCCCTGGAGGCCGGTGGCGACGCGATGGGTAGCCCCGCTGACCCGGCGCGCTACGCCCGGGACCTCGCCACAGCCATCAACGCGCTGCTCGACGACCCCGACCGGGCGGCGGCGATGGGGGTCGCCGGGCGGGCCCGGGTAGAGTCCACCTTCGCCTGGACCGCGATCGCCGAGCGGACCGCCGAGCTGTACCGGGAGTTGGTGACCGGCTGACCGGCTTCCGGGCGGAGCCGGAACGTGCGCATCCTGTTGCTCAGCTGGGAGTACCCACCCCACGTCGTGGGCGGCCTCGGCCGTCACGTCGGGGCCCTGGCCCGTGCCCTGGCCGACGCCGGGCACGAGGTCCACGTGGTCACCCGGGACCTCCCCGACGCGCCCGAGGTCCGTGACGCGATCGAGGACGGCGTCCACGTCGTGCGCATCCCAGAGGCACCCCCGGTGATCGGCTTCGACCAGTTGGTGGCCTGGGTGCTGGCCTTCAACAACCGCATCCAGGCGGTGGCGGGCCGACTGCTGCGCGAGCGTGAGTTCGACGTGATCCACGCCCACGACTGGCTGGTCGGCTACGCCGCAGCCGGGCTGAAGGAGACCTGGGACGTCCCCGTGGTCGCCACGGTGCACGCCACCGAGTACGGCCGACACCAGGGCTGGCTCCCCGGACCGATGAACAAGCTGATCCACCAGGTCGAGTGGTGGCTGACCTACGAGGCCAGGCGGGGGATCGTCTGCTCGGCCTACATGCGCACCGAGCTGGAGCAGATCTTCGCCCTACCCCCTGAGAAGCTGGACATCGTGCCCAACGGGGTGGACGTCCGCGACTTCGTGGTGGCCCCTGAGGAGGCCGCGGAGATGCGCGCCAGCCTGACAGGGCCACGGACCCGGATGATCCTGTTCGCGGGCCGGCTCGAGTACGAGAAGGGCGTGCAGACCCTGCTCGCCGCCCTGCAGGACGTCCGCCAGCGGGTCGGTCCCACCCGGCTGTTCGTCGCCGGCGTCGGCACCTACTCGGAGGAGCTGCGGCGGGAGGTCCGCCGGCGCAAGCTCCGGCACCACGTCCGGTTCGCCGGCTTCCTCCCCGATCACGACCTCAGGCTGCACTTCGGAGCGGCGGACGTGGCCGTCGTCCCGTCGATCTACGAGCCCTTCGGGCTGGTGGCCGTGGAGGCGATGGCCTGCGGCACCCCCGTGGTCGTCGGGGACACCGGAGGGCTCAGGGAGATCGTGGCCGACGGCTCCGGCCTGTCCTTCACCCCGCAGGAGCCCACGGAGCTCGCCGACGCCCTGGTCAGGGTCCTGACCGACCGTGAGCTCGCCGAGGACCTGGTGCAGCGCGGGCACGCCCGGGCCCGCGACCGCTACGACTGGGGGTCGGTGGCCCGACGCACCGTCGAAGTGTACGCCCAGGCCCGCCGCGAGGAGGCGGCCCTGCGCGGGACCGAGGAGCGTCAGCCGCTGCGACCGGTGCTGCGAGCCGCAGCGATCCTCGAGCTCGACGAGGCGGGGTGATCGCTGGGTCGGTCCGGCCCACCCGGCCGGTAGCCTCCCCTGGGGACACGGCCAGGGTGCGCAGCGAGCAGCGCCCGGCCCACCGCAACCGCCGGGGGACCATCTCAACGTGACCGACACCGATCCGCAGCCGGGCCCGTGGACCCGTGTCGGGACCCGTCGCCGGGCGTTGCTACCCGCCGTCGCCGTGTTCGTCCTCCTCTCGCTCGGTGTGCTGGTCGCCGCCGGGTCCGAGGGGCCAGCGCCGCGAGCACCGGCCGCCGACGCCGGCGCCGACGCCGGCGCCGACACCGACCGCTCGCCGAGCCGCAGCGGTGACGCCGATCCCGCAGCCGATCGCTCCCCCTCCCCCGCCCGGTCACCGCGCACGGTGGCCATCAGTACCCAGGGCGGCCTGTCCGACGGGCTGGCCGAGACCGTCGCCAGCGAGCAGGACGTCGAGGTGGTCACGGTGGTACGGGGGGCGACGCTGGGGCTGATCGGCACCGTCGACGCCGACGGCGAGGTCGTCGACGAGCTGCCCGATGGGTGGCGCTTCCCGCTCGAGGTGCTCGCCGTCGACCCCGACGGCTACCACGAGGTGCTCGGCGTCGAGGACGTCCTGAGCCTGGCCCCCGACGAGGGGCTCTTGAGCGAGAGCTCGGCCGAGGTGCGGCGGCTCGGACCCGGCGGTGAGCTCCGGTTCCGCGACGGGACCCGGATCACGGTGGTGGGCGTGCTCCCCGACGAGGTGGTCGGGGCGGCCGAGCTGCTGGTCCCAACCGCGAGCCCCCTGCCGGTCACCACCGATCGCTACCTGCTCGCCCGCACGGCCGAGCCCCTCAACGGCCCCGGCCGCGCCCGCCTGCTCGAGCTCGCCGGAGGTGGGTCCGGGCTGGAGGTCGGCGGCGAGGTCCCCGTGCTCCGACACGCCGCCGGGGTCATGCCGCCGGCCCGGCTGAAGGTGCACTTCGGGGAGTTCGCCTACACCGACGGCCCGGGACGCTGGATCCACCAGGGTGCGAGCTGGCTCAGGGAGGACTACGCCGAGGAGTCGGTTCCGATCCTCGGTGCCACCGAGTGCCACCGCGACATGTTCCCACCGCTGAGGGCAGCGATGCAGGAGCTGGTGGACCGTGGCCTCGCACACCTGGTGGACGCCGACGACTACGGGGGGTGCTGGGCGCCCCGGACCCAGGGCTCGGCGGCGCTGTCCAGTCACGCGTGGGGCATCGCGGTGGACCTGAACGTGGCCGGGAACCACTACGGCGCGGAGCCGACCATGCCCGAGGAGATCGTCCAGGTCATGGCCGCGCACGGGTTCGCCTGGGGCGGTGACTGGCCCGTCCCCGACGGGATGCACTTCGAGCTGGTCGTGGACCGAGAGCTGCCCATCCCCGGACAGTGACCCACCCGCCCGCGGGGTCCCGCGCCGGCCGTCAGCGGCCGGTCCCCGACCCCGCGCCACCTGGGTGGAGACCGCGGGGTGGAATGCCGGCCACCAGCGGCCGGATCGCGACCCCACGCCACCGCGATGGAGACCGCGGCGTAGGAAGCCGCGGGGTGGAAAGTCGGCCACCAGCGGCCGGATCGCGACCCCGCGCCGCCCGGGTGGAGATCGCGGGGTGGAAAGTCGGCCACCAGCGGCCGGATCGCGACCCCGCGGCGCAGACCAGGCGGCAGACGAGGCGACGGGCGAAGCGGCAGACGAAGCAGCAGACGAAGCGGCGGGCGAAGGGGCAGCGGCCCGGACCTCGGTCCGCCGCCCGACCCCGGTCAGCCGCTCGCCTCGGACCGGCCCGTGCCGGCCACGGGGCGCGCCTCCCGCAGGGCCGCGACGACCCGCCGGGCCGTGGCGTGGGACGCCAGATCGTCGAGCAGGACCGGGAGCGGGAGCCGCCAGTTGTCGGGGCGCTGCTCGGCATCGGTGCCGGGCACGTTGATGCGGTGGGTGGTGCCCAGCGCGTCCTCGAGCTGGGCGACGACCACGTCGCAGCCGGCGCCGCCGAGGAGCTGGGCCGCGGCGACGCACGCGTCCTCGACGCTGGCGTCCCAGGCCAGCCCGGCCCGCCGGGCGAGGTCACCGCGCATGCGCTCGATGCGCTCCTCGTCGACGTGGGCACCGACCTCGCGCAGGACGTCGAGCTCGGCCCGGCTCCACAGCCCGCCGATCGACGGCAGGTCGTGGGTGGAGATCGAGCCGAGGCCGCGCCGGTCCCAGTGCGCGGGCTCCTGCTCCTCGAACCACAGCACGCGGTACCGGAGCATCCCGCGACCCACCAGGTCCTCACGCACGCCGTCCATCACCGTGCCGAGGTCCTCCCCGACGACGTAGGCCACGGCCCGGTGCGCCTCCAGGGCGAGGATGTCCAGCAGCGGCCCACGGTCCTGGTTGACGTAGGTCCCCGACCTCGGGCCGGCCGGCGGGATCCAGAACAACCGGTACAGCCCGAGCACGTGGTCGAGACGCAACGCCGCGGCGTGCCGGAAGGCGGAGCGCAACGTCTCGATGAAGGGACCGTAGGCGGCCTGACGGAGCTTCCACGGCACGAAGGCCGGGACCAGCCAGTCCTGACCATCGGGGCCGAGCTCGTCGGGCGGGGCCCCGACGGTGGTGTCGGTGGCGAGCACGTCCTGCCACTCCCATGCGTCGGCACCCTCCGGGTCCACACCGATCGGCAGGTCACGCAGCAGGGGGCCGGCCGCTCCGGCCACCCGGAGCTGCTCGTCCAGCAACCACTGCAACCAGGTGTGGAACCGCAGCCGGTCGGCGTGCTCCTCGGCAGCGGCGGCGACGGCCGCGCCCCGGGGGTCACGCAGCTCCGCCGGCCAGCGGGGGAAGCCGCCACCGTGCAGCTCACTGAGGGTCTCGAAGGTGGCGAAGCGCTGGAGCGCCTCCCCCTGCTCGGCGACGAAGGCCACGTAGCCCGGATCCTGCTCGTCGCCGCCACGCAGCTCCCAGAGCTGCTCCATGGCGGCCAGCTTGGCCGCCACCACCCGGCCGCGGTCGATCCGCTCCCCGTCGCCGCGTGCCAGCGCCGCGAGCCGTGCGAGCTCGTCGGCGTCCAGCTCCTCCACACCCGCAACCCGGTCGACGGCGAGGTACAGCGGGTCCCGGAACCGACGGGAGGACGGGAAGTAGGGGCTGTCCTCGCGCTGCTCCTCGTTGACCACGGCGTCGACGGGGTTGACCAGCAGCGCCCGGGCTCCCTGTTCGGTGGACCAGGCCGCCAGGCGACGCAGGTCGTCCAGGTCCCCGACCCCCCAGCTGCGCCGGGACCGCACGGAG
The DNA here is from genome assembly GCA_003561535.1 of Nitriliruptoraceae bacterium. Classification (GTDB taxonomy): domain Bacteria; phylum Actinomycetota; class Nitriliruptoria; order Nitriliruptorales; family Nitriliruptoraceae; genus T1Sed10-7. The sequence continues at coordinate 14,404 of PWWI01000112.1, read as the reverse complement.
TACAGCTGCAGGGACCACCCCCAGATCCGTTCGGGGTGCGCGGGCGCGATGCCGGGGCTCGAGATGATCGTGGTCGTGAGGCCGTCGTCCCGGTGGAGGTGGTGGTAGCCGAGGGGGAGCTCAGCCGGGAGGGGACCGTCGACGCGCACCCGTGTCCCGTCCTCGAGCTCCAACTCCCCGGAGGGCACCCACTCGCCGCGGTGCGGGCCGGTGACCACCACCGCGTCCCGTCCGTCGGGTACGGGCTCTCCGGGCTCGAGGTCCATGGCCGCGAGCAGCTGCCCCGCCGCCTCCTCGCTCAACTGGTAGTGGTTCCCGAAGGCGTCGTAGTAGGACGTCCAGATCCCCAGTGCCTCGAGTTGTCCGTGGTCCACCTCACCGCTCCTTGACGTACAACGCGACCGGGAACCCCTCGAGCAGCGCCGAGACGGGGTGGTCACCACCGGTGACGCGACGGCCGGCGAGGACGTCGAGGTGGTCGCCCTCCGGGAGGGACACAGTGGTGTCGCCGAGATCGAGCGCGGCAGCCGCTCCCGCCAGCTGCCCGACCCGACAGGGGGCGATCGCGATCGCCCCGCCCCCTCGGACGCACCCCCACACGCGACGGGCTTCGCGGCCGCGGGCGAACAGGGGCTGGAAGCTCGCGTCGGGTCCGAGCAGCTCGGGCCGTCGACGACGCAGCCGCAGCGCCTGGCGGCACACCCACAGCTTCGCGCGGCCGTCCTCGAGGGAGGCGAGCAGGGCGGCCGCCAGCTCCGGCGAGGGCGCCGCGCCGTCGAGCTCGGCCGCCAGTTCGGCCAGCCGGTCGTGGTCCACCGGTCGACGGTTGTCAGGGTCGACCAGCGAGCGGTCCCACACCTCGGTGCCCTGGTAGGTGTCGGGGACGCCGGGCGCGGTGAGCTTGGTCAGCGTCATCGCCAGGGAGGTCACCGCTCCCGCCTCCGCGATCGCCGCCACGGCGGCCTCGATCGCGGTGACCAGCGCCGCATCCTCGGTCAGGGCCCGGGCGTACCGCTCGAGCGACGCCTCGTAGGCGGGGTCGGGGGTGAGCCAGTCGGTGGCCTCCTTGCCCTCCCGGGCCGCCTTGACCAGGTACGCCCCCAGGCGCTCGGCGTCGATCGGCCAGGCGCCGACGGCCGTCTGCCAGGCCAGGTGTTCGTGGGCGGGAAGTGGCCAGCTCGCACCCACCTCGACCTCGTCCGAGGACGAGGTCGGCAGGGTGCGGGCGTCCGCAGCCAGCGCCTGGAGCCGGTCGGCGGTCGCCACCCACCACCCCGGCCGCTGGGCCAGCACGGCCAGCCGTGCCCGCACGTCCTCGCTGCGCTTGGTGTCGTGGGTCGAGGACAGCCGCATCGTCGCGGGTCGGTGGGTCGCCACCTCGGTGTCGAGTCCGTGGAGCTCCGCCACCGACACCCCGACCTCAGCCGGGTCGGACCCGACCTCGTTGACGGCGGTGAAGCGGGTGTCGCGGTACAGGACGGTGTCCTCGAAACCCTTGGCGATCGCCGGCCCGGTGAGCTGCTGGAAGGCGGTCACCAGCGCCACCGTGGCGTCGTCCGCTGCTCCGCCGGTGAGCACCGCGGCCAGGTCCCGGCAGGCTGCGGCCAGGTCGGGACGGCGGGCGCTGGCCCGCGCCACGGCCTGGGCGACGATCGCCTCGTCCCGGGGGTCCACCGCAGCCTTGCCCGGCCGGAGGTAGGTGCGGTAGACCGGCCACACGACCAGCAGCTCCGTGAGCGCCGCCGCCAGCTCCTGCTCGTCCCGGGCGACCACCGCCGTCGCCAACGCCGTGACTCGGGCGCGCTCCGCGCCGAACATGGTCTCCAGCGCCTCACGCTTCGCCCCGTCCACCAACTGCTCGCGGTGCAGTTCGGCACCGGTCAGCCGGGTCTGGAACTCGTCGAGGATCGGGCCTGCGGCCGGGTCGAGGTGGATGCCCAGCGTCGCGGCGGCCAGCTCGTAGCCGACCGTGCCGGCCACGGGCCACTCGTCCCGGAACCGCTCGCCGTGCTCGAGGATCTTCTCGACCACCACGTAGGGCTCCTCGCCGGCCGCGGCGCGGAGATCCTCGAAGTAGCCGACGGGATCGGCCAGTCCGTCGGGGTGGTCGATGCGCAGCCCGTCCAGGGTGCCGTCGGCGAGCAACGGCAGCACGGCGGCGTGGACGTCGGCGAACACCTCGGGATCCTCGATCCGCACGCCACCGAGGGTGTCGATGTCGAAGAACCGGCGGTGATCGAGCTCCTCGTTGGCCCGCCGCCAGAACCCGAGCTGGTAGTGCTGTCGGTCCAGGAGCGAGCGGAACCGGTCCCGGTCCTCACGGCAGGTCGCGATGGTGCCGGCGACGTCGGAGGGGTCGAGGCCGGCGTCCTCGAGGGAGCCGGGCGCGACCGGCCACGCGTGGTCGTGGTAGACGACGCGCCACGCCGGAGCCAGGCCGTCCTCGACGTGGGCGAGCTGCAGCGCGTCGCCTGCGAGCGCCTCGGGCAGCCGCTCGCCGAGCTCCGGTAGGAGCAGGGTCGGCTGCCCGTGGGGTCCGGGACGCCAGTGGATGTCCAGGTGGCGGCCGTAGCGGCCCGAGGGGCCGTGGGCGAGGGTGTCCCACCACCAGGGGTTGGCCGGGCTGACCAGCCCCACATGGTTGGGGACGATGTCGAGGATCAGGCCGAGCCCGGCGGCGTGCGCGCTCGCGGCCAGGGCCCGCAGGCCCTCCTCCCCGCCGAAGCTGGCCCGGATCCGGGTCGGATCGACCACGTCGTAGCCGTGGGTCGAGCCCGGGACCGCCTCGAGCGACGGCGACAGGTAGAGGTGGCTCACCCCGAGGTCGGCGACCCGCGGCACCACACGCTCGGCGTCGGCGAAGGTGAAGCGATCGTGCAGCTGGAGCCGGTAGGTGGACAGCACCGGCCGCTCGGCGGGCCCCCTCCCGGCCGGACGGGCACCGGTCGCGCCTCCGCCCGGGTTCATCCTCAGGCCCCGTTCTGCTGGCGGAGCACCACCATGCCACGGGCCGGGACGGCGCGTTCGCCACCGAGGACGATCACCTCGCGCTCGTCGTCGGGTGCCCTGAGCCGACGCTCGTCGGTGTCCAGGACGACGGTGAACGGTCCCTGCGGCCCCTCGGACGGCAGCGTGAAGGTGAGCTCCTCGTAGTGGGCGTTGATCAGCAGGAGGAAGGAGTCGTCCAGCACCATCAGCCCCCGCTCGTCGGCGCTGGCGAGCCCCGACCCGTTCAGGAAGATCTGCAGTGACTTGGCGAACCCCGACTCCCAGTGCTCGTCCGACATCAGCTCCCCGTCGGGGGTCAGCCAGGCGATGTCGCTGAAGCGCTCACCGCGGACGGCCCGGCCCTCGAAGAACCGCCTGCGCCGGAACACCGGGTGCGCGTTGCGCAGGTCGATCAGCTCCTGGGTCCAGGCCAGCAGGTCGTGGTCGATCTCGCCCCAGTCGAACCAGGAGATCTCGTTGTCCTGGGCGTAGCCGTTGTTGTTGCCGCCCTGGGTGCGCCCGAGCTCATCGCCACCGAGCAGCATCGGGACCCCCTGGCTGAGCAGCAGGGTGGTCAGCAGGTTGCGCTGCTGTCGGGCCCTGAGCTGCAGGACCGCCGGGTCGGTGGTCTCGCCCTCCACCCCGCAGTTCCAGGACCGGTTGTCGTCGGTGCCGTCCCGGTTGTCCTCCCCGTTGGCCTCGTTGTGCTTCTCGTTGTAGGAGACGAGGTCGCGCAGGGTGAACCCGTCGTGGGCGGTGACGAAGTTGATCGAGGCGCTGGGTCGGCGCCGATCGGACTGGTAGAGGTCCGAGGAACCGGTGAACCGCGCGGCGAACTCGGGCACGGTCTCGTCGACTCCGCGCCAGAAGTCGCGGACGGTGTCGCGGTAGCGGCCGTTCCACTCCGACCACAGGGGCGGGAAGTTGCCGACCTGGTAGCCGCCCTCCCCGATGTCCCAGGGCTCGGCGATCAACTTCACCTGGCTGATCACCGGATCCTGCTGGATCACCTCGAAGAAGGTCGACAGCCGGTCGACGTCGTGGAGCTCACGGGCCAGGGGGGAGGCGAGGTCGAAGCGGAACCCGTCGACGTGCATCTCGGTCACCCAGTAGCGCAAGGAGTCCATGATCAGCTGCAGCACGTGGGGATGGCGCATGTTCATGGAGTTCCCGGTCCCGGTGTAGTCCATGTAGTAGCGCGGGTCGTCGTCCATCAACCGGTAGTAGGCCTGGTTGTCGAAACCCTTGAGCGACAGGGTCGGCCCGAGGTGGTTGCCCTCGGCGGTGTGGTTGTAGACCACGTCGAGGATCACCTCGATGCCCGCCTCGTGGAGGGTGCGCACCATGCGCTTGAACTCCGGCACGACCCGGGTGGCCTCCACCGAGGCGTACTCGTCGTGGGGAGCCAGGTAGGCGATGGAGTTGTAGCCCCAGTAGTCCTTGAGCCCCTGCTCGACGAGGTGGTGCTCGTGGATGAAGCGGTGGACCGGCAGCAGCTCGATGGCCGTCACGCCGAGGTCCACGAGGTGCTCGACCACCGCCGGGTGGGCGAGCCCGGAGTAGGTCCCGCGCTGGTGCTCAGGCACGGCCGGGTGCTGCATCGTCAGGCCCTTGACGTGGGCCTCGTAGATCACGGTCTCGTGCCACGGGGTGCGGGGCGCCGCGTCGTTGCCCCAGTCGAAGAAGGGCTGGGTCACCACGCCCCGGGGCACGTACCGGGCGGAGTTCCTGGTGTTCATCGGACCGTCGGGGTTCCCGAAGCGGTAGCCGAAGATGGCCTCGTCCCAGGTGAGGTCGCCGACCACGGTCTTGGCGTAGGGATCGAGCAGCAGCTTGTTGGGGTTGCAGCGCAGGCCCTTGGCCGGGTCGTAGGGCCCGTGGACGCGGAAGCCGTACCGGGTCCCCGGGGCGATGTCGGGGGCGTAGCCGTGCCACACGAAGCCGCTGACCTCGGGCAGCGGGATCCGCTCCTCACGGGTCTTGGTGTGGAAGATGCACAGCTCGACCTTCTCGGCCACCTCGGAGAACACCGAGAAGTTGGTCCCGTAGCCGTCGAAGGTGGCGCCCAGCGGGTAGGCCTTCCCCGGCCAGAGCTCGGTGGTCATGCCTGCTGCCTCTCGATCGTGCCGGGACGGGTGAGCACCCGGACGCTGCGTCGCTGCAGCGGGACGGTCACCGCCGCGCCCTCCTGCCGGGGTGGTCCAGCGGGATCCACGCCGCCACGGTGCCGGGCGGCGGTGGAGAACCGCTCCCGCCAGGGGCCGGGGGCGTGGGGCAGGACCACCTCGACGTCACGGTCCTCGGCGTTGATGGCCACCACCACCTCGCCCAGGGGGCCGACGCGGTGCAGGGCGATGGCCTGGGCCCCGGGGACCAGGGTCGCGTCGACGTCGTGGCCCGCCGGGTCGTGGAGCACGGGCAGGGCACGGCGCAGGGCGAGCAGCTCCCGGTAGAGCTCGAACATGGCCTGGTGCCGCCCACCGTCGTGGGCGAGGTCGAGATCGAGGGTCGAGCGACCAAAGGTCGCCTCCGACTGCGGATCAGGTGCCTCATCCTGCCAGGCGAAGGCGGCGAACTCCTGGCGCCGACCTGTCCGCACGGCCTCGACGAGGTCGGGGTCGGTGTGGGAGACGAAGTACTGGAAGGGTGCGGGCTCGGCGTACTCCTCCCCCATCCACAGCATGGGCACGTAGGGCGAGGTCAGCAGCGAGGCCGCGGCGACCTCGAGGCCCGCGCGGTCGGTGAGCGCGGTCAGCCGCTCGCCGAGCATGCGGTTGCCGACCTGGTCGTGGTTCTGCACCCCGACCACGAACCGGTCGTAGGGCACGTCCCGGGCCGGACGGCCCACGGTGCGCTTGCGGTACTCGGAGTACCGCCCGGCGTGCAGGTAGCGGTCACGCAGCATCGGCACCAGGTCGGCGAGGCCGTCGTGGTCGACGTAGTAGCCGTCCCGCTCCCCGGTCAGCGCCACGTGGACGGCGTGGTGGAAGTCGTCGGCCCACTGGGCGTCCAGGCCGTAGCCACCCGCGGCGACGTCACGCACCAGCCGCGGATCGCACAGATCCGACTCGGCGATGACGTGGACGGGCTTGCCGAGCCGGGCGCCCTCAGCCTTGACCGCGGCGGTGAACTCCTCGAGCAGGTGCACCGCCGAGGTGTCGACGATGCCGTGGACCGCATCGAGGCGGAAGCCGTCGAGGTGGAGCTCCCGAACGCAGGCGATGCCGTGCTCCACCACCCAGTTGCGCACCGCGTCGGCGTGCTCACCGTCGGTGTTGAGCCCGGGGCCCCAGGGGGTCCCGCGCTGCTCGGTCAGGTAGGGCCCGAAGTCGTTCAGGTGGTTGCCCTCCGGGCCGATGTGGTTGTAGACCACGTCGAGCCACACCGCGAGCCCCCGGGCGTGGGCGGCGTCCACCAACCGGCGCAGCCCCTCGGGCCCGCCGTAGGTGTCCTGCACGGCGAAGGGCAGCACGCCGTCGTAGCCCCAGTTCCGGCCGCCCGGGAACTGCCACACCGGGAGCAGCTCGATGGTGGTGATCCCGAGCTCCACCAGGTGGTCGAGGCGCTCCACCACCCCGTCGAAGGTGCCCTCCCGCGTGAAGGTGCCCACGTGGAGCTCGTAGACCACCTGCTCGTGCAGGGGTGGCGCACGGAAGGCCCCATCGGTCCAGGCGAAGCTCTCCCAGTCGTCGATCGCCGAGGGTCCCTGGGGGCCCTGGGGCTGGAGGCGGGAGGCGGGGTCAGCGCGGTCGACGTGGGAGCCGTCGGCGCGATGGAGCCGGAGGCGGTAGCGGTCCCCGGGAGCCACACCCGTCAGCTCCCCGACGTGCCAGCCCCGCTGCCTTGCCGTCAGCGGCACCACCTCGGCAGCACCCTCGGGGTCGAGCACCACCTCGACGCCAACGGCCCGTGGGGCCCACACGCAGGCGCGGGCCCGACCGTCACCGAGCCAGGCGACCCCGGGGCCCGGCGGGACACCCGCGGCGGTCGTGACCGGGGTCACGGCAGGATCCCCGAGCCCACGATCCGGTACCGGCGGGGGCCGCGCAGCAGGGCCGGTCACCGGGCGACCTCCACGGGAGCGGCAGCGGGCGCGACGGGGACGGCGACGTCGAGCGCCACGGCCGCACGGGTGAGCTCCTCCAACCACCGGATCGCGGCCGCATCGCCGCCCCTGGCACGACGGGCCAGGCTGCCGTGATGCTCGGTGATCAGGCGCCACATCACGTCCTGGCCCGAGGTGAGGTCCACCTCGAAGGGCACCAGGCCCACCACCTCGATCAGGTCGCGGACCCGCTGGAGAGTGCCCGCGTGCCGTGGCTCGAAGGTGGTGAGCGGCTCGTACCCGCCGGCCAGCATCTTGCTGATGCGAGCCGCGATCCGGGCGATCGAGGTGGACAGGGTGTGTCCGAGTCCCTCGGTGTCGAGGTCCACCCCGAACCGCTCGGCCTCCTCCAGCAGCGCGGCGACGCGTGAGGGGTCGGGGCCGCTCGTGCCGAGCTGGCTCGCGAGCTCCGCGTTGATCACCACCTCGGCCGCGCTGCGCAGCGGCGCCGGCAGGCCGGTCCCCAGCTCGCTGAGGTAGTGCATCAGCGGGACACGGCCCCGGTAGATCGAGCGGTACGAGGCCTCCACCTCCTCCATGGTGGTCTGGAGGACCCGGTCGAGGATCCGCCGCTGCTCGTCGCGGAACAGGTCGCGGAGCGAGAAGGCCTCGGCTTCGAAGTGGTGGTCGATCGCACGGATGACGGCCGGGAAGTCGGCGGTCTGGAAGTGGCCCTCGAAGATCGCCATCAGCTCGGCGTAGGTGGCATCGTCGCCACGGATCCGGACCCCGCAGACGAAGCTGTGGTCACCGAGGTGCAGGGCGGCGTACTCGAACCGGCTCTCGAGCTGGGTGACCACGGACCGGACCGTGATCCGGCCGGTCCCCAGCTGCGCACGACCGGCTCGGGAGCGGACCTCGTCCTCCTGCACGACCTCGTAGGCGCCGATGCGCTCCACCTCGCCGTAGGGCTGGGAGAGGCGCGCGATCGCGAAGTGGGCCGCGACGTGCTCGAGCCCGGTCACCTCCGGCCGGACCTCCCGCTCGTAGATGGCGCGGGCGTCGCTGTAGCGGGGATCGTTGGACTCCGCCCGGGCCAGCAGGTCCAGGAACCGGGGCTCGAGGTCGTCACGTCCGGTGGCGGTCCTGGCCAGCTGCAGGGCCCGGGCCGCGTAGCGCAGGACCTGGATGGGTTCGGGACGGGCGAGATCCTCGAAGAACCAACCACAGCTGGTGTACATCAACAGGGCGTGACGTTGGAGCTCGAGCAGCTGCAGGGCCTGGATCGTCCGACCGTGGTCGAGGGGGACCGCCACGTGCCGCTCCAGGAAGCTCTCCAGCCGGCCGTCACGGTCGAGCAGCACCTCGATGTAGTCGTCACGGGCGGCCCAGGGGTCGACGAACAGCTCGCCACCGAGGTCCTCGTACCGCTCGGAGAGGCTGGCGCGCAGGTCGTCGAGGGCGACGCGCAGCGGCGCCCGCCAGCGGGTGTGCATCCCCGGGCCGACCCCGCAGCCGCAGTCGGAACGCCACCGCTCCACCCCATGGGCACAGCTCCACGAGCTGCGCTGCACCACCTCGACCTCGTGGGTGGGCGGGAACCGTTCCAGGTGCGCCGCGTAGTTGGTCAGGGACACGTCGTCGCGGGCATCGAGCTGCTCCAGCGCCGCCGCCAGCGCCATCTCCCCGTGCCGGTGGTGGTGACCGTAGGACTCCCCGTCGGTGGCGATGTTGACCAGCTGCGGCCCATCGCGGTGGCCGAAGCCGCTGAGGAGCCGATCGGCGAAGCGGCGCCCGTCGGCCAGCAGGCCCTCGAAGGCCACGCCCTGGGAGATCGGTCCGTCGTAGAAGAACACCGAGATGGTGCGCCCCGAGGCCAGGGTGACCAGGTAGGGCATCGTGGGATCGACCCGTCCGCCGGTGACGTCGGTCCAGTGGGCTTGTCCGCGCGGGCGGACCCGGTCGGCCTGGTAGGGCGACAGGACGGTGAAGCGGATGCCCTGGTCGGCGAGCAGCTCCAAGGTGGCGTCGTCCACCGCCGTCTCAGCGAGCCACATGCCCTCGGGCTCCCGGCCGAACCGATGGGCGAAGTCGCGGATGCCCCACAGGACCTGGGTCCGGGCGTCCTGAGGGTGGGCCAGGGGCATGATGGCGTGGTTGTAGACCTGCGCCAGCGCGGAGCCGTGCCCATCGAAGAGCCGGCGGCTCTGGGCGTCGGCGTCCAGGATCGCGGCGTAGGTCGCGGGGGACGACTCCTCCATCCACGACAGCAGCGTCGGCCCGATGTTGAAGCTGATCCGAGCGTAGTTGTTGACCAGCTGGGTGATGCAGCCGTGCCGATCCAGGATCCGCGCCCGGGTGTTGGGGTCGTAGCACTCCGAGGTGATGCGCTCGTTCCAGTCGTGGAACGGGTAGGCCTCGTCCTGCTGCTCCACCAGCTCCAGCCACGGGTTCTCCCGCGGCGGTTGGTAGAAGTGCCCGTGCACACAGATGAAGCGTTCCACAGGTGCTCCCGAGGGAGGTGGTCAGGGGATGCCGCGGGTCGCGGCGCGGCCACACGGCCGCCGCCGCATCTGACCGTGGAGCCTACGTGACCAGCCGGTCAGACGTCGGCGGGCAGGAACACCTCGATCGACAGCGGCGGCAGGGTGAGCACGGCGGAGTGGGACCGACCGTGGAAGGGGTGCGGCAGCGCGTCGATCCCACCGAGGTTGCCCGCGCCCGACCCGCCGTACTGGATCGCGTCACCGTTGAAGGCCTCACGCCAGTGCCCACCGTGGGGCAGGCCGACCCGGTAGTTGTCCCGGGTGATCGGGGTGAGGTTGGCGACGACCAGCGCGGCCGAGCCGTCCCGTGCGCGACGTAGGAAGCTGACCACCGAGGACTGCCAGTCGCTGCCGTCGAGCCACTCGAACCCGAAGGGCTCGCAGTCGCCCTCGTGCAGGGCCGGGGTCTCGCGGTACAGCGTGGCCAGGTCCTTCACGCAGTGCAGCAGTTGGCGGTGCAGGGGGTCACCGTCGAACAGGTGCCAGTCGAGGGAGCGCTCGTGGGCCCACTCGGACCACTGCCCGAACTCACACCCCATGAACAACAGCTTCTTGCCCGGGGTGGTGAACATGTAGGCGTACAACGCCCGCAGGTTGGCGAAGCGCTGCCAGGTGTCCCCCGGCATCTTGCCGATCAGCGAGCCCTTGCCGTGGACCACCTCGTCGTGGGACAGGGGCAGGCAGAAGTTCTCCGAGTAGGCGTACACGGACCGGAAGGTGAGCTGGTTGTGGTGGTACTTGCGGTGGATCGGATCGTGCTGGAAGTACGACAGGGAGTCGTGCATCCACCCCATGTCCCACTTCATGCCGAAGCCGAGCCCGCCGAGGTAGGTGGGTCGGGACACCATCGGCCAGGACGTCGACTCCTCGGCGTAGGTCTGCACGTCGGGGAAGCGCTGGAACACCTCGCTGTTGAACCTGCGCAGGAACTCGATCGCCTCCAGGTTCTCGTTGCCACCGTGGATGTTGGGGACCCACTCACCCTCCCGGCGGGAGTAGTCGAGGTAGAGCATCGAGGCCACCGCGTCGACCCTGAGCCCGTCGACGTGGTACTCCTCGAGCCAGAACATCGCCGAGGACAACAGGAACGCGACCACCTCGGGGCGGCCGTAGTTGAAGATGTAGCTCGACCAGTCGGGGTGGAACCCCTGCTTCGGGTCGGCGTGCTCGTAGAGGTGGGTGCCGTCGAAGCTGCCGAGGGCGAACTCATCGGTCGGGAAGTGGCTCGGCACCCAGTCGAGGATGACGCCGATCCCGGCCTGATGGAGGCGATCGATCAGCGCCTTGAGGTCCTGGGGGCTGCCGTGACGGCTGGTGGGCGCGAAGTAGCCGGTGGACTGGTAGCCCCAGGACCCGTAGAAGGGATGCTCCATCACGGGGAGGAACTCCACGTGGGTGAAGCCCATGGCCTGGACGTGGTAGATCAGCGGCTCGGCGAGCTCGCGGTAGGTCATCGGGCGCGATCCGTAGCCGTCATCGATCCGCCGCCAGGAACCGAGGTGCAGTTCGTAGATCGCGACGGGAGCGTCGAGGCCCTGGGGGGCACCCCGGGTCTCCATCCACTCCTCGTCGCCCCACTCGTAGTCGAGCTCCCACACCTTGCTGGCCGTCAGCGGAGGGGTCTCGGTGTGCACGGCGTAGGGATCGGACTTGTCCACCCCGTGCCCACCGACGTGGGAGACGACGTGGTACTTGTAGCTGTCGCCGTGCGAGGCGCCGGGGACGAAGACCTCCCAGATGCCGGACCCCCCCCGCGCGCCCATCCGTCCCTCGGGTGAGCCCTTGTCCCAGCCGTTGAAGTCACCGATGACGGTCACCTCTCGGGCTTTGGGGGCCCAGACCGAGAAGTGGACGCCGGCCACGCCGTCCGCATCGGTCACGGGGTGAGCGCCCAGCTTCTCCCAGAGCCGGAGGTGCGTGCCCTCGTTGAAGAGGAACAGATCGTCATCGGTGATCAGGGAGGTTGCCAGCGTCATCGTGTCGCCTCTCGGTCGAGGACCTGTGCGATCCCGGCCAGCGGGATCCCCACCCACGCGGGGCGGTTGTTCATCTCGTAACCCAGCTCGTAGACCGCCTTCTCGAGCAGGAACGCATCCAGCAGGAGCCGGAGCTGGTCCGGATCGTCGGGGACGAAGGGCTGCTCGGCAGCCACGTCGAGGTAGCCGTCGAGGAACGCGGCGCTGACCCAGGTCAGCCACCGGTCCAGCCACACCGTCAGCAGGTCGTGGTTCGGATGGTCGGGGGTGACGAGGCCGCGGTCGACCTCGTCACGCAGGGTGGAGGCCGTGGCGTACTGCAGGGACCGCAGCATCCCCGCCACGTCGCGCAGCGGCGAGCGCTTCAGGCGCCGCTCCCCGAGCGGCCGGGCGGGCTCGCCCTCGAAGTCGATGATGACGAAGTCCCGTCCGGTGAACAGCACCTGCCCGAGGTGGTAGTCCCCGTGGGTGCGGATCCGGGTCGCGGTGATCGGTTCGGTCGTCAGGGCCTGGAGGCGCTCGAGCAGCTCCGACTCCGCCGCGACGATGCGCCGCACCTCGGCGGCGAGCTGGGGATCGACGAGGTTCCTCGCCTCCCGACCCGCGGCCCGCAGCCCCAGACGCACGGAGTTGCGGATCGACTGGTAGAGGCTGCGCTGGCTGAGGCGCGTCATCGGCTCCGGGGTGAAGGCCGCGTCCCCACGATCATCGGACAGGGCGACGTGCAGTTCCGCGGTGCGGACCCCGAGCAGACGCGCGCTGGCCAGGTACGGGCCGATCGCGACGTGGGCGCTCTCGGGCAACCCACCTCTGGCCATCGCCAGACCGAGTGGGTCGTCGGCGCGCTTGCTGCGGCCCGGCACCGTGCCGTCCGGATCGGAGACGACCCGCTCGGCGAAGCGGCCGAGCTCGTCCAGGGTCAACGACCACGCGTCCCCCTCGTTGGGTACGAACCGCTGGAACATCGCCAGGGTGCGCGGTGTCGCGGAGCCGACCGCCTCCACGTCCAGGGCGCCGACGACGGCGGGGACGTGCTCGAGGTGGTCGAGGTGGGCGCCGACCTCGACGTCGGGGCTGATCCCGTCCTCGAGCCGGCGCAGCACCTTCATCAGCACGGCGTCGCCGAACAGCACCGAGGTGTTGGACTGCTCGCCCTTGAGCAGGTTCGGCTCGAGGTCGCCACCGTCCACCGCGCGTTCGAAGGCGGCGGTACGGCTGCCCACCAACGTCGCGGTCTGGCCTTCGTGACGGCGGCGCTTGGCCATCGCCTGGTGCAGGGCCCGCTGGGCGTCCTCGTCGGTGAGCGCGTCGACCAGCACGCCGGAGCTGCCCTTGGCGCCCTGCCCCTTGACGGTGGCCAGCACGGCGTTCGGCTGGACGGCCAGCAGCCGGCCGGCCTCCTCGCCCTCGGCGAAGGTGACGGGGACGACGTAGGACTCCGGCTCGCCGTCGACGTACTCCCCCTCGACGATCAGGACGTGCAGGACGGGCTTGTCCTTGCGGCCCACCGGGATCGCGTGGACCACCGAGGTCCCCCGCACGGTGCGGGCCTTGCCCCCGAACCAGCGTTGGCGCTGCAGCACGTCGGGCAGGATCGTCTCGAGCCGCCCGCGGCCGGGACCGCGCAGCAACGCGGTCCACTCCCCTGACACGGTCACCTCCGGCAGGGCCACCTCCTCCTCCTTGTGGACGACGGCGTCGCCGGCGAACTCCGGGAGCTTCGACAGTGTGACGCTGGCGGGGTCGCGCTCCAGCGAGAACCACAGGTACTGGTAGGGGCCCAGCGTCAGCAGGTAGGGCTGGTCGCTGATGCGCGGGAAGGTGGTCCGCCCCAGCAGCTCGACGGGGAAGCGCCCGGCGTGGTCACCGAGGTCGAGCTCGCAGGCCTGGGCGTAGCGCGAGAGGTTGGTGATCACCAACACCTGCTCCTCCACCCGCGTCTCGGGATCGGTCCAGGACCGCACGAAAGCGAGCACCTTGGCGTTGTCGGGCGAGAGCATCGTGATCTCGCCGCGGCCGAACACCCGGTGCCGCTTGCGGAGCGCGATCATGCGCTTCATCCACCACAGGAGGCTGCGCGGGTTGTTCTGCTGCGCCTCGACGTTGACCGACTCGACGTGGTACTCGGGGTCGATGATCGTGGGCAGGTACAGCTTCTGGGGGTTGGCTCGGGAGAACCCCGCGTTGCGGTCGCTCGACCACTGCATCGGGGTGCGCACCCCGTTGCGGTCACCGAGGTAGACGTTGTCGCCCATCCCGATCTCGTCGCCGTAGTAGAGGATCGGCGTGCCGGGCAGGCTGAACAGCAGGGAGTTCATCAGCTCGATCAGCCGGCGGTCGTTGCCGAGCAGCGGGGCGAGCCGGCGCCGGATCCCGAGGTTGACGCGCATGTCGTGTTCCCGCGCGTAGGCGCGGTACATGTAGTCGCGTTCCTCGTCGGTGACCATCTCGAGGGTGAGCTCGTCGTGGTTGCGCAGGAAGATCCCCCACTGGCTCTCCTCGGGGATCTGCGGCGTCTGCTGCAGGATGTCGACGATCGGGAACCGGTCCTCCTGTGCCACGGCCATGAACAGCCGCGGCATCAGGGGGAAGTGGAAGTTCATCTGGCACTCGTCGCCGTCACCGAAGTAGGCGGCGGCGTCCTCGGGCCACTGGTTGGCCTCGGCCAGGAACATCCGGTCGGGGTGCCGGTCGAGGTGGCTGCGCAGCTCCTTGAGGAAGGCGTGGGTCTCGGGCAGGTTCTCGCCGTTGGTGCCGTCGCGGACGAACAGGTACGGGATCGCATCCAGGCGCATCCCGTCGACGCCGGTCTCGGCCCAGAAGTCCAGCACGTCCTTGACGGCCTGCTG
>PWWI01000153.1 GCA_003561535.1 Nitriliruptoraceae bacterium | reverse complement strand
CGTGCGCAGCGTGGCGGCGAAGGAGCTGCGCTGGACGTCGAAGGCCGACGGGAAGGCCGAGCGCAGCGGGTCGGGAGCTTCGATCACGGACGACCTCCGGTGGGGCCGCCGAGCGTAACGCGCGGCCGCCACCGGCTGCGCAGTTTCAACGGTGCTCGGGGTCGAGCGGGACCGACAGCACGGGGCGGTGGGTCTTGCGCAGCACCTCCCGGGCGATCCCCCCGAGCACGGCCTCGGTCACCCGGGACCGTGGACGCCAGCCGAGCACGATCATCTGGGCGTCGATGTCGTCGGCGATCTCCAGCAGGGTGTCGGCGACCTGGGTCTTGAGCCCGTGCCTGAGGTCGGTCTCGACCTCGATGCCGCTGTCGCGCAGCTGCTCGCCGATCGCGTCGAGGCTGGCCTTCAGCTCCTCCCCCTGGTGAAGCTCCCGCTCGACCTGCTGCATGGAGTCACCCGGTGCGTGGACGTGGAACCACAGCAGGTGCAGCGGCACCTGGCGGGCCCGGGCTGCGACCGCAGCCTCGCGCAGGGCGCCTTCGCTCTCCTTCGAGGCGTTGTAGCCGACCAGGATGGTCATCGGGGGTCCTCCTCACGGCGGTCGCTCGCACCCGGAAGGTGCCCGGACGCCGCCGCGGTGTCGTCGGTGGTGGGCTCTTCGGTGTCACCATCGGTCGCCGCTGCGCCCTCGCGAGCGGTGCGACGCCGGCCGGCGTCGCCGCTGAGACGCTGCCAGCCGTAGACCGCGGCGAAGGTGACGAGCCCGATCGCGTCGTAGAGCGGGTCGGCGCTGATCAGCGCCAGGCCGGCCGCGATCAGCACGGCACGGATGAGCAGGTTGAGGCGCCGGTCGATGTAGCCGACGACGGCCACCCCGACCGCGGACATGCCGACCAGCGCGGTGACGCCTGCCAGGAACCCGCCGAGGATCGTGGTCTCCTGGAGCAGCAGCTCGGGCGAGAACACGAACATGTACGGCAGCAGGAACCCACCGATCGCGATCTTGACCGACTGCACGCCGGTCTTGAGCGGGTTGGACTGGGCGATCCCGGACGCGGCGTAGGAGGCCAGGCAGACCGGTGGGGTGATGTCGGCCATGATGCCGTAGTAGTACACGAACAGGTTGGCGGTGAGCAGCGCGACCGCGCTGCGGGGGTCGTCCGGGAAGAACGCGAGCGTGATGGCGGGGGCGACCAGTGTCGCGGTGATCACGTAGTTCGCGGTGGTCGGCAGCCCGATGCCCAGCACCAGGCAGGCGAACATCGAGTAGACGAGCACGAGGATCAGGCTGGAGCCGGCGAGGTTGAGCAGGCCGCCGACCAGCTGCAGGCCGACCCCGGTCAGGGTGATGACGCCGGCCACGATGCCGGCCGCAGCGCAGGCCACGATGATCGGCAGGGCGATCCGAGCGGCATCGACCAACGACTCCAGCAGTCCGACCGGGTTGAGCTTGTCCTCGAGGTCGCTCCAGCGTCCGATCACCGCCGCGATCAGCTGGACGACCACGTTGATGATGACCACCGCGTAGACCGCGATCAGCGCGGAACGGATCGGGGAGCGTCCCTGGGCGAGCAGGACGAAGATCACCACGATGGGCAGCAGCAGGTAGCCCTTGGTCAGCATCAGCTGTCGGGGCTTGGGCAGCCGGTCCCGCGGCAGCCCCATGATGCCGACCTTCTTCGACTCGAAGTGGACGACGATGAACTGGGCGGTGAAGAACAGGATGGCGGGGATGATCGCCGCCTGGATGATGGTTGCGTAGGTCAGCCCGGTGATCTCGACCATGATGAAAGCGGCCGCGCCCATGATCGGTGGCGCCAGCTGCCCACCGGTGGACGAGGCGGCCTCCACGGCACCGGCGAACTCACCCCGGTAGCCGGACTTCTTCATCATCGGGATCGTGAAGGCCCCGTTGGAGACGGTGTTGGCGACCGAGCTGCCGGTGATGGTCCCGGAGAAGGCGCTGGTGAGCACGCCCACCTTGGCGGTGCCGCCGGTCATCCAGCCGGTCAGACCGAAGGCCAGCTGGGTGAAGAACCGCTCCATGCCGGTGCGCTGCAGCAGGGCGGCGAAGATCATGAAGATGTAGATGAAGGTCGAGGACACCTGGATCGGGGTGCCGAAGATCGCCTCGGTGCCGAGGAACATGTTCGCCATGATGCGCTCGACGGCGAAGCCGCGGTGGGCGAGGAAGCCCGGCATGATCTGTCCGAAGTAGGCGAAGATCAGCGCCCCGGAGGCCACCATGGTCAGGGGCGTGCCGATCACACGCTGGCAGGCGACCAGGACGAGCAGCACCCCGGCCGCCGCCAGGCCGACCGTGAAGTCGGTCTCGGCGCCGACCGCCCGCCCGATGTCGCTCCAGTTCCAGAAGACGTACCCACCGGTGCCGAGGCTCAGCAGCGCGAGGAAGATATCGCCGAGGGGGATCCCGCCGATCCGGATCGGGACATGCCGTGAGACGATCACCGAGCCGAGGACGAGCGAGAACCCGACCAGCACGAACCACTCGGCAGTGTCGCGGACGTACATGAGCGTGAGCACCCCCACGCCGGCACCGAGCAGCAGGTAGCTCTTGAGCCGCTCCCGGCCCTCGAACTCCTGCTTGCCCGGGTACATCAGGAAGACCAGGCAGAGCCCGACGGCGAGGTGGAACGAGCCCTGCTGCAGGCCGGGCAGGCGGCCGACCTGGGCCGTGTAGAGGTGGAAGCTGCTGAGCACCAGCGCGGTGCCGAACATGATCCAGCGCCACGTCGCCCGCACGTCGTCACGGGTGCCGGGCGTGACGTCCGCGAAGCTGAGATCCTCGAGCTGGGCGATGTCCGCCTCCAGCTCCTCGCGCAGCTCGTCGGGGAGCCCGGCGATCTGCCCACGAGCCTCCTCCAGCGCGGCGTTCGGGCGCCTGGGCTGCAGCTCCGGGCGCTCGGCATCCCCGCCCGGCGTGCGATCACCTCTCCCGTCCTGCGGCGATGGCGGCATCCCCCACCTCCCTGCTCGTCGTGCCCGTCAGTCCCGGATGCTGCTGGCGGAGGCTGGCTCCACCTCGAGCTCGATCCCGCCGCCGGCCCGCGTGAGGTCGAGGAACCGCAGCGTCGTCCCGTCGTCGAACGCGAGGGTGTGGTCCACCGGCGCTGTGCCCACGCGGATCGTCACCCTCCCGATCGGATACCCGTGGTGGTCGACACGATAGACGCCGTCGGCGACGGTGAAGGTCGTCATGCGGTCCCCGAACTGCTCCGGGCCTGTCGGGAGGTTGGGACCGGGGTGGTCGAAGACCATGCCCTCCAGCGTCAGGCCGGGGGTGTCGTCGACCCCGAAGGTCTCGACGACCGCGCGCCGGGTGACCGAGTGGGTGTGGCGCAACTCGAAGCGCTCCCCCACCTCCACGTCACGCCGGTGGAGCTCCGTGCCGGTGTCCACATCACGCAGCACCAGCACCGGCTGGGTGCTGGTGGGCAGCCCCGTCAGCAGCAGGCCGGCGACCGCGGCGACCGCGGCAACCGCGGCAACGCCGAGGAGCAGCCAGCCACGACGAGCCCGCCACGGCGTCCGGGGACGGTGCCTGGTCGCACCCGTCCCGGACGCCGTGGCGGCGACGATCACTGCTCGTCGTAGAAGCGCTGGGCGCCGGGGTGCACGTCGATCGTGTTCCCGTCGAGCGCCGTGTCGAGCTGGATCTGGTTCCCGACGGCGACCGCGTTGGCGATCGACTCGGTCTCCTCGAACAGCACGCGCGTCAGCTCGTAGACGAGGTCGTCGGAGAGGTCGGCGGTCGTGTACAGGGTGGCCCAGTTGGTCACCGTGACCGCGTCGTTGTCCTGACCGGAGTAGGTCCCGGCCTCGATCGTCAGCTCCGACAGGGTCGGGTCGTCGGCGAGCAGGGTCGACATCAGGTCGTCCGGGATGGACACCAGGGTGATGTCCACCGAGGTCGCGACCTCCTCGATCGAGCCGGCCGGCAGCGCCAGGATCGCGAAGGCGGCGTCGAGCCGACCGTCGCGGAGCCCGTCGGCGGCTTCACCGAAGGTGTCGTTGAAGGGGGTGATGTCGGTGTCGGGGTCGATGCCCTGGGTCTCGAGGATGGTCCGGGCGATGACCTCGGTACCGGACCCCGGTGGGCCTAGGGCGACGCGGGCGCCAGCGAGATCGGCGATCTCGGTGATGCCTGAGTCCGCGGTGGCCACGATCTGGGTCACCTCGCCGTAGATGTTGGCGATGGTGACGAAGTCCAGCGGTGTGCCGTCGAACTCGCCGGTCCCGGCCGCCGCGGTGTCGGCGACGCCGTTGACGGCGAGGATCATGTCGACCTCACCACCGTCGAGCAGTCGCAGGTTCTCGACCGACGCGCCAGAGGACTGGGTGTTGACCCGGGCGGCATCGAGGTTGTCGTTCCACACCCCGGCCATCGCCCCACCCAGCGGGAAGTAGGTCCCACCGGTCGAGCCGGTCGCCAGGGTCAGGAAGGCCTGACCATCGGCTGCTGCCTCGTCGTCGTCCTCGTCGTCCACGACGTCGTCCACGACGTCGTCCACGTCGTCCACGACGTCGTCGTCGCCGTTGCACGCTGCGAGCGCCAGCGCGGTGGCGGCGACCGCTGCTGCCAGACGCCAGGTCCGGCTCCGCTTCCGGGTGATTGATCGCATGCCCACTCCTTGGTTGTGTTCCCTGTGTGACCCCGTGGTCACCTGCGAACTCCCGTCCGACCCTCGGGTCGGACCTCCGGGAACGACCGGTCCGCGGTCACCCCCGGGTGGGACGGCCCTGGGTGGGCCGGCCCCTCTTGCCGTGCCGACCCGCATGGCACCTTGCCAGCTACAGCGCCACCTACTGCGGTAGTACATGCGGGCACGCTAGCGGCCCCCCCGCAGAGCGCAAGCACCACTTCTGCGGGGCCGTGCCCGCGGTGCCACCGTCGACCCTGCCGGAGCGGCCGATGTCGTGCCGTAGCCGCAGGTCGAGGCGGGGTGTGTGAGTGCCTCAGCTCGCCTCGGCTGTCCCCGCGGGTGAGGCTCGCATCCGCCGCACCGGGAACGGAGGTCAGCCGCACCCCGGACCGGGTGGTTGCACCATCGTGCGGTGGACGTCGAGGCCCGACAGTGCCGTCACCGGGCGCAGCCCTGCGCCGTGCACCCATGAGCGGATCGATGACGGAGAACGACCATGAGCGAGACCATCCCAGCGTCGGTGGCCACCTCCAAGCGACGGCCACCCCGAACCGCGACGGTGTTGCGCTGGGTCCACCTGCTGTCCGGGATGCTGATCTCGGCCTACTTCCTGTTCATGCCGGAGGATGGCTGGTCCGACACGGTCAACACGGTGATGGGTCAGGGCGTCGTGGCCTTCGTCGCATGGACCGGCATCATCCGCTGGCAGCTCCCCCGGTACCGACGCTGGCGTGCGCGTCGCCGGGCGTCCAGCCCGTCCGCCGTCTGAGCTCGGGATCGAGCCGACGCAGCCCGGCCGTCCGCGGCCCGCGACCGTGCTGGCGACCGTTGCTCGCGCACCGTGGCCGGACCTGTCCCCGCTGCGGTACGCGAGCAACGCTCGGGGCCGCGAGGCGAGGTACGGCGGACGCCGCCTCGCTGGCGGTCCCGCGGCCCGGCCCGGCGCGGGGCCGCGCGACAGCGATCGCCACGGAACGTGCCCGAACCGCGGGGTGGACTACTCGCCGCCCTTCTGGACGTAGCCCCGGACGAACTCCTCGGCGTTCTCCTCGAGCACGTCATCGATCTCGTCGAGCAGTTCGTCGACGTCGTCGATCACCTCTCGCGCTGCGGCTTCGGCGCTCGCCTCGACCTGCTCGTCGGGCTGTTGCTCCGTGCGGTCGCTCCGCCGGACCTGACCGCCATCGCTCATCGCGTGGG
>PWWI01000254.1 GCA_003561535.1 Nitriliruptoraceae bacterium | reverse complement strand
GCGGACGTAGACGATGCGCTCGCCCTTCTTGCCGCTGATCCGCGCCCAGTCGTCGGGGTTGGTCGTGTTGGGCAGGTCCTCGTTCTCGCGGAACTCCTCACGGATCGCGGTCAGCAGATCGGCGCTGGTCAACCCCCGCCGGCCCGTGTCCAGCAGCCGCTTGATCGCGAGCTTCTTCGCCCGGGCCACGACGTTCTCGATCATCGCGCCGGAGTTGAAGTCCTTGAAGTACAGGATCTCCTTCTCGCCGTTGGCGTAGGTGACCTCGAGGAACTCGTTGTCGACGTCGGTGGCGTACATCTTCTCGACCGTACGGTCGATCATCCGTTCCACGGCGGCAGCGCCGCTGCCGGCTTCGGCGACCTCCTCCTCTCCCAACGGGAGCCGGTCATGGAGGTAGATGCCGAAGATCTCCCGGGCCGCCGCAGCGGCGGGTCGGTCGACCTTGATCTTCACGTCCAGCCGACCGGGGCGCAGGATGGCGGGGTCGATCATGTCCTCGCGGTTCGAGGCGCCGATGACGACCACGTCCTTGAGGCTCTCGACACCGTCGATCTCGGCGAGCAGCTGGGGCACGATCGTGGTCTCGACGTCGGAGGACACGCCCGAGCCGCGGGTCCGGAACAGCGACTCCATCTCGTCGAAGAACACGATCACCGGGAAGCCCTGGGCGGACTTCTCCCGGGCACGCTGGAAGATCAGCCGGATCTGCCGCTCCGTCTCTCCGACGTACTTGTTGAGCAGCTCCGGTCCCTTGACGTTGAGGAAGTAGCTGGTGACGTCGTCGCGCCCGGTGCGTTCGGCCACCCGCTGGGCGAGGGAGTTGGCGACCGCCTTGGCGATCATCGTCTTGCCGCACCCGGGCGGACCGTAGAGCAGGATGCCCTTCGGGGCCTTCAGCTCGTGCTCGACGAACAGCTCGGCGTGGAGGTACGGCAGCTCCACCGCGTCCCGGATCGCCTCGACCTGGTCGCCGAGCCCGCCGATCTGCTCGTAGGTCACGTCGGGGACCTGTTCGAGGATCAGCTGCTCGACCTCGGCCTTGGGGATCCGTTCCAGGGCGGTGTTCGCCCGGGGGTCGAGCAGCAGGCTGTCCCCGGCCTTGAGCGGTAGCTCCCGCAGCGGGTGGGCCAGGCTCACCACGCGCTCGTCGTCGGTCCGGCCCACCACCAGCACCCGGCCGTCCGAGAGCAGCTCGGCGATCGTGACCACCTCGCCACGGTCGTCGAACTCCCCGACGCCGACGATGCTCATGGCGTCGTTGAGTCGCACCTGCTGGCCCGGCTCGAGCTCCTCCACCTCGATGCCAGGTGCGGTCGACACCTCGAGCTTGCGGCCCGAGGTCATCACCGTCGCGGTGCCCTCGTCGGTGCCGATGCCGAGGTAGGTGCCGTAGGTCTGGGGCGGTGCCGTGAGCCGCTCGACCTCCTCCTTCAGCGCGGCGAGCTGCTCGCGGGCGGCGTGCAGGGTGTCGGACAGCTTGGCGTTGCGCGCCATGGCGGACTGCAGGCGGCTCCGGGTCTCCAGCAGCCGCTCCTCGAGCACCCGGACCCGGGTCGGCGCAGACGCCAGGCGTCGGCGCAGCAGCTCCGCCTCCTCGCGGAGCATCTTGACCTCGGCGAGCACCGCGTCGGGATCGTTGGGGTCGGCCGGCTCGGGCCGCGGGATGGGCGGTTCGTCGAAGGCCCAGGCGCTGGAGGTCAGGGGCTCAGCGCCCGAGTCCGGCGGTGTCGCCTCGGTGCCGTTCGCGTCCTGCTCTGGACCCACCACGTGGCCTCCTCGCGTCGCGGCGGCGGCCGATGTGCGGTCACCCCGGCCGCTCGCGCGACAAGTGTACGAGCACGGCTGTCGCGGCACAGCCCCCCTGCGACGCGCGGATGTGCGTGTCGATGCTGGCGTCGATCACACCCTGGCCATCCGGACGGTGCCGACACCCTGACATCGACCGTGCCATCCGGCAGGCTGCACCTGCCGCAGAACATGGGCATGTTCGACCCTGCCGCAAGCCGTGCTCGACGCCGACCTCGGAGCCGACCGTGACCAGCCCTCTCGAACTGGTCGCGATGATCGGTGCAGCAGCGGCCGGGGCGCTGATCGCCGTGCTCGCGGTCGGCGCGAGCCTGGTGTTCGCCCTGCCGGGCGTGGCCGTGGTGGGGGTCGTCGCCTACACCGCCTCACGTCGACGGCGCGGCTGAGGTTCCGGACACCACCGTGTCCGGACGGGATCAGTCGGGCGCCTGGGCGTCGCGGGCCCGGTCGGTGGCCTCCCAGTCGACGTGGCCGCCGGTGTCGGCTTTGCGTCGGCGCCGAGCTGGTCCCCCGTCCTCGCGGGCCGGGACCCGCCGCGCGGTGGTGAGGAAGGCGGTGTGCGCGACCATGCGGTGCGCCGGTCGCACCGCGAGCCCGTCGACGTCCCAGGGCCGGACCAGCGTCTCGGTCGTGCGGACCTCGGCGAAGCGGCCGTGGGCCCACAGCTCGTCGCTGACCCGCATCACCTGGGGCACGCCGGGGGTGTAGGCGCAGACGATCCCTCCGGGCGGCAGTGCCGTGGCGGTGCCGGGGATCGCGAGCCAGGGTTCGAGCAGGTCCAGCACGACGCGGTGGGCGGTGCGGCTGGTCAGCACCTCGACGACGTCGTCGATGATCAGCTCCCAGTTGCCCGGCGCGCTGCCGTGGAACCGCTCCACGTTCGCGCGGGCGATGCGCGCGTGGTCCTCGCGTCGCTCGACGGACACCACGTGCCCGTCCGCTCCGACCGCGGCGAGCAGCGCCAGCGTCAGCGCACCCGAGCCGGCTCCCGCCTCGATCACCGTGCAGCCGGGCCGGATGTCGGCCATGCTCACGATCATCGCCTGGTCCTTGGCGTAGACCACCTGGGCGCCACGCCGCATCTTCAGGACCACGTCCTCACGGGTGGGCCGCAGCACGAGGACCTCCATGGCCTTTCTGGTGCGGACCGCGGAGCCCTCCGGTCTGCCGATCAGGTCGTCGTGGTCGACCAGTCCGCCGTGACTGTGCCACTGCGCCCCGGGTTCCAGGTCGATCAGGTAGCGGCGGCCCTTGCGGTCGAGCAGCAGCACCAGCTCACCGGCGGCCAGGGGGGCGTCGGTGCCGGGGAGCACAGGGCCGGTCGGGGTCGGGGACGGCTCGGTCATCGTCGTGCGGTCGGGACGGGGCCAGCAGCGGGACCGGTCGCGCCCGCCGTCATCGGGAGCACGGCCAGGATCAGCTCCCGCTGCCGGCAGAAGGCACACAGCCGCCCGGTCGTCGGCATGCCACAGCCGGTGCACTCCCCCACCTCGACCTGCTCCTCCACGCTGCGGTCGACCAGCCGCTGCTGCCGCTCGTAGAAGCCGAACAGGAACTGGGCCTTCAGCCCCGGTGAGGCGTGCTCGAGCAGGTCGAAGGCCGCTTTCAGCTCGTGACCGGTGTTGCCGTCCACCAGCGGGCACTCCTCCACCACGTAGTCGATGCCGCGGATCACGCAGTAGGCGGCGGTCTCGCGCTCCGAGAGCCGGTAGAGCGGCTTGATCTTGCGGACCTGGTTCGTCCCGGTGGCCGGCAGCACGGGGTGCTGGCGTGCCAGGAAGGTGTCCTGCCAGCGCAGCACGTTGCCGAGCAGGGTCGCGGCCTCGTCGTCGAGGTTGTGGCCGGTGACCACCACGTCGTAGCCGTGCTCGACGGCCACGCGGTTGAAGGCGTAGCGCTTCGACAGCCCGCAGACCCCACAGGTCGAGCGGCCGGCCGCGCTCGCCCCACCAGGGGTGGTGTACCCGTAGGTCTCGGCGAGGTCGACGACGTGGAGGCGGAGGCCGCGCTCGGCGGCGAACCGCTCGCACACCTGCTGGCTGCGTTGGGAGTAGCCGCCGATGCCGAGCCCGACGTACAGCCCGTCGACCCGGTAGCCCATGTCGACCAGGGCGGCCCACAGCGCGAGGGAGTCCTTGCCGCCCGAGACCGCGATCAGCAGCCGGTCCGCGTAGGAGCACATCCGCTCGCTGTGGGGGAGCCCCGGCGGGTGATCGATCGCTCTGCGGATCTGGTTGTGGATGTGGTCCTCGAGGTGGGCGGTGCACCACGCCGCTCGGTGGCGCCGCTCCTCCAGCACCGCCGGAGCGCGGCACACCACGCACCGCGGGGCACCCTCCGCGCCTCCGGAGATGACCGGGCGGATCTCCACCTCGGCGTCGGCCGGCAGCTCGTGCGCGGCGGTGACCAGGGCGCCGTCGTGGAGGACGAGCACCGTGTGGGGCAGGACGTCGAGGTGGTCGAGGAGGTCCGCGACGGTGAGCGGACCTGCCACCTCGACGTCGCGGTCGGGGTTGCGCAGGCGGACACGCATGGGGGCACCTCCTCTCGGGTCACGGGTGCGGTCGGGGTGGGCGGCGACGGGCCGCTGGCTCAGGTCGAGGCGCCCAGCGGCTTGGGGGTGGTCCCGATCGAGGACGGCACCTCCACCGGCTCGCGGGGCGGCAGGGTGAGCTCGGTGCCTCGGACGTCGATCGTGAGCTCCTCCCCCTCGAGCACCTCGAAGGTGAAGGTCTCGTGGGTGAGGTCGATCTTGACCTGCCGGTCGTGGAACCGCAGGTTGAAGGCGAGCCGGGTCCACGGTTGTGGCAGCCGCGGGTCGAAGGACAGCTCGCCGTCGAAGTCGCGGAGCCCGCCGAAGCCGTAGACCAACGTCATCCACACCCCGCCCACCGAGGCCACGTGGACGCCGTCGACGACGTTGCCGGCGATGTCGGCGAGATCCATCAGCAGGGCGTACTGGAAGTACTCGAGCGCCTTGCGCTCGTAGCCGACCTCGGCCGCCAGGATCGACTGCACGCAGGCCGACAGCGACGAGTCGCCCGTGGTCAACGGGTCGTAGTAGTCGAAGTTCCGCCGCTTCTGCTCGGCGGAGAACTCGTTGCCGAGCAACACCATGGCCAGCACCACGTCGGCCTGCTTGATGACCTGGTGACGGTAGATCACCAGAGGGTGGTAGTGCAGCAGCAGCGGGTAGCGGTCCTCGGGGGTGTGCTCGAAGTCCCAGCGCTCCTTCTCCAGGAAGTTGGCGTCCTGGGGATGGATGCCACGCTCGGGGTCGTAGGGGATGTACATCGCGTCGGCGGCCTGCTGCCAGCGGGTCACCTCGTCGGGGATCAGCCCGGTGGTGTGCTCGAGCGCGGCGTACTCCTCGGGCTCCTCCTCCTTCAGCCAGAGCACGGCCTCGACCGCGTACCGCAGGTTGGCCCGGGCCATGAGGTTGGTGAAGGCGTTGTCGTTGACGACCGTGGTGTACTCGTCGGGCCCGGTCCCCCCGTGGATGTGGAAGGCGTTCTCGTCGGGGCTGAAGAAGCCCAGGCCCGACCACATCCGGGCGGTCTCGACCAGGATCTCGGCCCCGACCTCCTTCAGCAGGTGCCGCTCACCGCGCACGTCGATGTAGCGCTTGATCGCGTAGGCGATGTCGGCGTCGATGTGGTACTGGGCCGTGCCGGCCGCGTAGTAGGACGACGCCTCCTCGCCGTTGATCGTCCGCCACGGGAACAGCGCCCCGTCCTCGCTGAGCTCCCGCGCGCGCTCCCGGGCGAGCGGGAGCATCGAGTGCCGGAACCTGAGCAGGTTGCGCGTGACCCTGGGCTCGGTGTAGGTGAGGAAGGGCGCGACGTAGATCTCGGTGTCCCAGAAGTAGTGGCCCTCGTAGGCCTGCCCGGTCAACCCCTTGGCGGGTATCCCGGTGGTCTCGGCCCGGGCCGAGGCCTGGGCGAGCTGGAAGATGTTCCATCGGATCGCCTGCTGCACCCGGGCAGGCCCCTCGACCTGGACGTCCGCCCGGGCCCAGAAATCGGTCAGGAAGTCGCGCTGCGCGGCCTCCAGCGCGCCGTAGCCCTCGGTCATGGCGCGGTCCAGGGTGCGCCACGCCCGGTCGACGAGCTCCGCGGGGGGCACGTTGCGCGAGCTGTGGTAGGTGAGGAACTTCGTGATGTGGATCGGCACGCCGGCACGGGCGTCGACGGTGAACACGACCTTGCCGAGGTCCTCGGAGGTCGTGCGCTGGGCCCGCCACGGGTTGTCGGTCTCCATCACGTGGTCGACGCCCACGCCGAGCGTCATCCGGGAGTTGGTGGTCCGGTAGCCGAACACCACCCGGTGCCCCTCCTCGGCGGTCTCCTTGTTGTTCAGCACCCGATAGCCGAACCCACGGGACCGGCGAGGATCGATGCCGCTGCCGTTGCGGGGTTCGTCCTCGGCCCGGGCGTCCTGGCGGTTGAGCAGCTGGGAGGAGACCACCACCGGCGCATCGCTGTCGACGGTGAGCTCGTAGGAGATCGCGGCGACGTGGCGGTGGACGAAGGACACCAGCCGGGAGGTGCTGAGCATCACCTTCTTCCCGCTGGGCGTGGACCAGCTCAGTGCCCGTCGCAGCACGCCCTCCCGGAAGTCGAGGCTGCGCTCGTACTCCACGATCCGGGCGGTCGGCAGGAACAGCGGCTCGTCGTCCACGTACAGCTTGAGCAGGGTGGCATCGGGGCAGTTCACGATGGTCTGGCCGGTGCGGGCGAAGCCGTAGGCCTCCTCAGCGTGCACGATCGGCCAGGTCTCGTGGAAGCCGTTGACGAAGGTCCCCGGCTCGATGGCGGGGCGTCCCTCCTCGAGGGTGCCGCGCATGCCGAGGAAGCCGTTGCCCAGTGAGAAGATCGTCTCCGCGTTGCCCATCCAGCGGTTGGAGAACCCGCGCTCGACCAGCCGCCACTCGTCGGGCGGGAAGAGGTGTTCCGGGGGCAGGCGGAGCTCACGGGGGATCATCGAGGTGACCTCGAGGTCGAGGGGTCGGCCGGCGCGCCCGCGCGCTGGGGACGGGTGACCCGCACGCTACACCGGCGGGCCAGCTGACGTCAGTAGGTCACCTGGCAGAACCCGTGGTTGCAGTCCCCCCCAGGGTGCTTCGAGAGGTACTGCTGGTGCTCCGGCTCGGCCCAGTACAAGTCCCCGAGGGGCTCGATCGTGGTGGTGATCGAGCCGGAGAAGCCGGCCTCGGCGAGCCGGGCCTGGTAGCGATCGCGGCTCAGCGCCGCCGCGGCGGCCTGCTCGTCGGTGGTGGTGAGCAGGATCGAGCGGTACTGGGGGCCGATGTCGTTGCCCTGCCGGTCGGCCTGGGTGGGGTCATGGTTCTCCCAGAACGCGGCGAACAGCGGCTCGAGCTCGGTGACCGACGGGTCGTAGACGACGCCGGCGATCTCCGCGTGCCCGGTCCTGGCCGTGCACACCTCGCGGTAGGTCGGGTTGGGGGTGATGCCGCCCGCGTAGCCCACGAAGGTGGTCCAGCCCCCCTCCAGCTGCCAGAAGATCCGCTCAGCCCCCCAGAAGCAGCCCATCCCGACGACCAGCAGCTCGTGGCCGTCGGGCCACGGCGGGGTGAGTGACCGGCCATGGACGTGGTGTGGCTGCTGGACCGCGATGGCCTCCGCCCGGCCGGGCAGGGCCTCCTCGGGCCGGAGCGCCTGGAGCTTGCTGCGACCGAACACCGGTGTCGACCTTTCGTGGTCTGCGCCTGGCTCAGGGTACGGCGCGGATCGAGTCCGCGTATCGGCGCGGCCTCCTCAGCCGGTGACGGCGGACAGGCGCTGGCCGGGCGCGTGGTGGGCGCGTGGTGGGCCGCTGGCTGGGCGCCGGGTGGGCCGCTGCCCGGCCGCGGGCCGGCCGCCGGGCGAGAAACAGCCGATAGCCGCTGCTTCTCGACGCGGGACCCTGCGGTCGGCCGGCCCACCGCCGATCCCCCGCGAGAACCAGCGGATGGTCGCTGGTTCTCGCCTCAGCACGCGAGGCCGATGGCTCCCACCCTCCTCGCCGGAGCTCGACCGGAACACCGACCGCTCGTCCTGTGCGCCGCGCAAGAGCCGCGCCGGGTCGTCGTGCGAACGGGCACGCTGCGTGCGCAACCAGCCGCGAGGCGCGGTGATGGTGCAGGAGACGTCACCGAAGCCGCGTTCGGCGAGCTGTCGGGCGGCCTGCACGACGCGAGCACGGTCGGCCTCTCCCGGCTCGACCCTCACGGGTCAGCCCTTCACGACCCCGAGCGGCCGGAGCCGCACCACCGGCCGGGCCAGGCCCGCCTGCTCCGAGACCGCGACGACCTCCTCGATGTCCTTGTAGGCCCCCGGTGCCTCCTCGGGGAGCTCCCGTCGTGAGCCGGCACGCACGACCACCCCGATCCCCGACAGCTCGGCGTCGAGCTCGGCGGGCCGCCAGCGGCGGCGTGCTGCGTGGCGGCTCATCACCCTGCCGGCGCCGTGGGCCGTGGAGTGGAACGCCTCGTTGCCGGGCAGGCCCACCAGCACGTAGGAGCTGGTGCCCATCGATCCGGGGACCAGTGCGGGCTGGCCGGCGTCCCGCAGGTCGGGGGGCAGCTCCGGGTGGCCGGGGGGCAGGGCCCGGGTGGCGCCCTTGCGCTGCACGCACAGTTGGCGAGTCCGGCCCTCGAGCTCGTGCTCCTCGAGCTTCGCGAGGTTGTGGGACACGTCGTAGACGAGCCTGAGGTCGCGCCGACCCAGCACCCGCGCGAAGGCATCGCGTGTCGCCTCGGTCAGCAGCTGCCGGTTGGCCCGGCCGAAGTTGGCCGCCGCCACCATCGCCCCGAGGTAGCGCCGCCCTTCCGGGCTGTCGACCGGGACGCAGGCGAGCTGCGGGTCGGGCACCTCGATGCCCGCCCGGGGCATGGCGTCCCGCATGACCTCCACGTGGTCGGTGCAGACCTGGTGCCCAAGGCCCCGGGATCCACAGTGGAGCATCACACACACCCCACCGAGCGCGAGCCCGAACGCCGCCGCGGCAGCGGGGTCGATCACCTCGACGACCTCCTGGACCTCCAGGAAGTGGTTGCCCGAGCCCAGGCTGCCGACCTGGCGCATGCCGCGACGCTTGGCCTTGACGCTCACCGCCCCCGGGTCGGCGCCCTCGAGTGCCCCGCCGTCCTCGCACCGGGTCAGGTCGTCGGGCTCCCCGCGGCCGAGCCGCACGGCCTCGGCAGCGCCACCGAGCAGGAGCCGGTCGAGCTCGGCCTCGTCGTCGAGCTCCCAGACCCCACCGGGCCCCGACCCCACCGGGATCACCGCGGCCAGGGCGTCCATCAGCTGTTCGAGGTGGCCGTCGAGCTCCGTGCGTTCCAGTGGGGCGGCGAGCAGCCGCACCCCGCAGGAGATGTCGAAACCGACCCCACCCGGGGAGATCACCCCGCCGGCGTCGACGTCGGTCGCGGCGACGGCCCCGATCGGGAACCCGTAGCCGAGGTGGATGTCGGGCATGGCGTAGCTCGCGCCGACGATGCCGGGCAGCGTCGCGACGTTGGCGACCTGGTGCAGGGCGTCGTCCTGCTCGACCGCCGGTAGCAGCCGGTCGGACAGGAACACCACCCCCGGGACGCGCATCGCCCCGGTGCGTGGGATGCGGTGGCGGACCGGACCGTCGCGGACCAGTTCCACGCTGCCCGTCGTCATGGCCGCCCCTCCCGGTCGCCGTCCTCGAGCACACCGTGCCAGAGCCCGCGGTGCACCCACCAGGGTCCGAAGGGACCGGCCCGGGCGACAGGGCTACAGGGCCCACATCGCCTTCGGGTCAGGCCGGCTCAGGCATCGCGGAGCGAGCGCAGGACGTAGCGCAGGATGCCGCCGTGGCGGTAGTAGGCCGCCTCGCCGGGGGTGTCGATCCGGACCCGGGCCTCGAAGGTGGTCGCCCTGCCCTCGGCATCCCGGGCGGTCACCGTGACCGTGGCGGGGATGCGATCCTCGTCGAGTGCGGTGACCCCGCTGATGTCGAAGGTCTCCTCGCCGCTCAGCCCGAGCGCGTCGGCGTCCTGTCCCTCGGGGAACTCCAGCGGCAGCACCCCCATCCCGATCAGGTTCGAGCGGTGGATCCGCTCGAAGGAGGTGGCGATCACGGCCCTGACCCCCAGCAGCAGGGTGCCCTTGGCGGCCCAGTCCCGCGACGACCCGGAGCCGTACTCGGCCCCGGCCAGCACGACCAGCGGGACCCCCTCGGCCTGGTAGTGCTCCGCCGCCTCGTAGATCGAGGTCACCTCGCCGTCGCCGATGAGGTCGCGCGTGTAGCCGCCCTCGGTGCCCGGGGCGAGCTGGTTGCGGAGCCGGATGTTGCCGAAGGTCCCCCGGATCATGACCTCGTGGTTGCCGCGTCGGGAGCCGTAGGAGTTGAAGTCCCGCCGCTCGACCCCCTGGGCGATCAGGTACTCCCCCGCCGGGCTCTCCAGCTTGATCGCGCCCGCAGGCGAGATGTGGTCGGTGGTCACCGAGTCACCGAGCTTGGCGAGCACACGCGCGCCGGCGATGTCGGTGACCGCATCGGGCTCGGCCCCCATCCCGTCGAAGAAGGTGGGTCGGCGGATGTAGGTGGAGGCCCCGTCCCACTCGAAGGTGTCACCCTCGGGCGTGGGCAGCGCCCGCCACTGCTCGTCACCGTCGTACACCGAGGCGTACTTGTCGCCGAACATCTCGGTCTGCAGTGCCTGGTTCACGACCGTCTGGACCTCCTCGGGGGAGGGCCAGAGGTCCGCCAGTGTGACCGGCTGCCCGTCACTCCCGGTCCCCAGCGGCTCCTGGTAGAGGTCGAGGTCCATCGTGCCCGCCAGGGCGTAGGCCACCACCAGGGGCGGTGAGGCCAGGTAGTTCATCTTGATGTCGGGGTTGATGCGGCCCTCGAAGTTCCGGTTGCCGCTGAGCACCGACACCACGGCGAGGTCGTGCTCCTGCACGGCCTGGCTGACCTCGGGGATCAACGGACCGGAGTTGCCGATGCAGGTGGTGCAGCCGTAGCCGACGAGGTTGAAGCCGAGCTTGTCGAGGTAGGGGGTCAACCCGGCGCGGTCGTAGTAGTCCATCACGACCTTGGAGCCCGGCGCGAGCGTGGTCTTGACCCAGGGCTTGCGCTCCAGCCCGCGCTCGACCGCGTTCCTGGCCAGCAGCGCGGCGGCGATCATCACCGAGGGGTTGGAGGTGTTGGTGCAGGAGGTGATCGCGGCGATCGTCACCGCGCCGTGGTCGAGGGTGAAGCTGGTCCCGTCGGCCAGGGTCACCTCGGTCGGCCGGGAGGGCCGCCGGGCCAGCGCTCGGCCCGGTGCCTCGGCCGGGGCGGGTGAGCCATCCTTCGGAGCGGTCCCGGGGACGGCCACCGGGTCGGAGGCCGGGAAGGTCTTGGCCAGCCCGGCATCGAGGCCCTCGCCCTCCTCGACATCCACCTCGTCGATGTAGTCGTCGAGGGCGAGCCGGAAGGCGTCCTTGGCCCGTGACAGGTCGACCCGGTCCTGGGGGCGCTTCGGGCCGGCGAGGGAGGGCACCACGGTGGACAGGTCGAGCTCGAGGGTCTCGGAGTACTCGGGTTCGTGGTCCGGGTCGTGCCACAGGCCCTGCTCCTTGCAGTAGGCCTCGACCAGCGCCACCTGCTCGTCGCTTCGCCCGGTGAACCTGAGGTAGGTCAGGGTCTCCTCGTCGATGGGGAACATCGCGGCCGTCGAGCCGTACTCCGGTGACATGTTCCCGATGGTCGCTCGGTTGGCCAACGGCACCGCCCCGACACCGGGGCCGTAGAACTCGACGAACTTGCCCACCACGCCGTGCTCGCGGAGCATCTGGGTGATGGTGAGGACCAGATCGGTGGCGGTGGCGCCGTCGGGGAGCCGGCCCTCGAGCTTGAACCCGACCACCCGGGGGATCAGCATCGAGACGGGCTGGCCCAGCATCGCCGCCTCGGCCTCGATGCCACCCACGCCCCATCCGAGGACGCCGAGGCCGTTGACCATGGTGGTGTGCGAGTCGGTCCCGACCAGGGTGTCGGGGTAGGCCCGACGCACGCCGTTGGCACCCTCCTCGCCGAACACGACGCGGGCGAGGTACTCGATGTTGACCTGGTGGACGATGCCGGTGCCGGGTGGGACGACCTTGAAGCCCTCGAAGGCCTCCTGACCCCAGCGCAGGAACTGGTAGCGCTCGTGGTTGCGCTGGTACTCCAGTTCGATGTTGCGCTGCAGCGCGTCGGCGACCCCGAACACGTCGGCGACGACGGAGTGGTCGATGACCAGCTCCGCCGGGACCAGCGGGTTGATCCGGGAGGGGTCACCGCCGAGTTCGACCATCGCCTCGCGCATGGCCGCCAGGTCCACCACCGCCGGGACGCCGGTGAAGTCCTGCAGGATGACCCGAGCGGGCGTGTACTGGATCTCCGTCGAGGGCTCGGCTGCGGCGTCCCAGGCCGCCAGGGCCCGGATGTCGTCAGCGGTGACGTTGACGCCGTCCTCGTTGCGGAGCAGGTTCTCGAGCAGCACCTTCAGGCTGAAGGGCAGACGTCCCGCCCCCTCGACGGCGTCGAGCCGGTGGATCTCGTAGTCGTTCTCGCCCACCGACAGGGTGGCGCGGGCAGCGAAGGTGTCCATCGTCGAGCTCCCGGATCGAGGTGGTGACGGGGCGGCGGGGCGTCGAACCTAGCTCACCCGTGTGCCCCGACGACAACGGTGTAGCATAACTGTATCGGTTATGCATGTCGCTCGGCTGTCGACCGCCCAGCGTCATCCACAGGAGCCCCACCGTGTCCCACGAACCGACCCCGCCGGGTGGACCGGTCAGTGCCGACGGTTCGCCCGTCGTGGTGACCGGCGACGTGGTCACCTCCCGACGCTTCGTCGATCTCGAGGGTCTGCTGGCCGGTCTTGAGGACGCGCTCGCCGGGGTCGAGGCCGCCGAACCGGGCGTCCACGCGCTGCGTCGCACCGAGCGGGATGTGTTCCTCGGCGTCTACGGCGACCTCGGCGTGGCCCTGACGGCGGCGCTGCGGCTGCGGTTGGCGACCGACGGCCTGGTGCTGCCCACCGTCGACGGCGTCGACGAGCCCGTCGAGCTGCGCTTGGGCATCGGGGTCGTCGCGGGGCCCGAGGGCACGGACTCCCCAGCGTCGTCCGCACTGCGCGCGGCCACCGAGCGGGCGCGCCAGGCGTTGGCTGCCGCGGAGCGTCTGCCGATGTCGCGGACCTGGCCCGACTCGCTGCGGAGCCGTTGCGCGGCCGCCGACCCGACGCTGGCCGCCGCGGTGAACGCCCACCTGCTGCTGCAGGACCAGCTGCTGGCCCGGCTCGACGCCCGGGACCGCCGGGCGTTGCTGGGCCTGCTGGACGGTGAGCGGCAGGTCGACATCGCGGCGGCCCTCGGCGTCACCCAGCCGGCCATCGCCCGGCGCATCCGGGTCCGCGGCAGCCTCGCCCTGCACCGGGCCGTCGAGGAGCTCCGTCTGGCCACGCGGCCATCGGACACCGCTCCACCCGCCATCTAGTCTCGGGTCCACCGGGGAGCCGATCTCCCGCGACCGGCTCCTCCGTCCCGCTCATCTGCCAAGAAGGACCGACCATGCCAACCCTCGTCCTCGTCCGCCACGGCCAGTCCCTGTGGAACCTGGA
Organism: Nitriliruptoraceae bacterium; assembly: GCA_003561535.1. GTDB lineage: Bacteria > Actinomycetota > Nitriliruptoria > Nitriliruptorales > Nitriliruptoraceae > T1Sed10-7. Next base: position 6,619 of record PWWI01000254.1, on the reverse strand, counting down.
GAACCGCTTCACCGGGTGGGTCGACGTCCCCCTCACCGCCCAGGGCGAGGAGGAAGCCCGGCAGGCCGGGGAGCGCCTCACCGGTCGCCACTTCGACGTGGCCTACACCTCCTCCCTGAGCCGTGCCCAGGAGACGCTGCGCATCATCATGGAGGTCGCCCGGTTCCACGACCTGCCGATCATCCGTGACCAGGCACTGAACGAGCGGCACTACGGCGATCTGCAGGGGCTCAACAAGGCCGAGACCGCTGAGCGTTACGGCAAGGAGCAGGTCCACACCTGGCGCCGTTCCTACGCCACCCCGCCTCCGAACGGAGAGGCGCTGAAGAACACCGCGGAGCGCACGCTCCCCTTCTTCGAGCGCGCGATCCTGGGCGACATCAAGCTGGGCAAGGAGGTCCTGGTCGTTGCCCACGGCAACTCCAACCGCTCGATCGTGATGCGGCTCGACGAACTCGACGAGGAGGGCGTGCTGTCGCTGGAGCTCGGCACCGGTGTCCCGCTGGTCTACGACCTCGCCGAGGACGGCACCGTGCGGGATAAGACGATCCTGGAGTGAGCCCGGGAGCGGAGCGCGCTCCGGCGCGCCGCTCGACCCGCCGGTGAGGTGGCCCGACGGTCCCCCTCGCTACCCTCCCGGCGGTGACGGCGCCCCGTACCACCGGCGCCGCACCCCACCGCCGCCCCGCATCACCGGCGCCCCGTACCACCGCTCCGGCACCCGCGCCCCCGGCCGAGGACCGCTGCCATGCTCGCACCTGCCCGCCCCGGGATCGGCTGGGGCGTCCTCCACCTGATGTTCCGTGTGGACCACGCCGCCGCAGCCGAGCTGCCCACGACCGCCGCCAAGGAACTCGTCGAGCGGCTCGAGGCGTGGAGCGACCGGCTCCAACTGCACCTGTTCACCGGGCTCGGTCACAAGGCCGACCTGATGGTCATGGCGCTGAGCGAGGACCTGACCCTGCTCCGGGGGTTGCAGACCGAGCTGTCGACGACCGCCGCCGCCCCCGCCTTCCACCTCGCCGACTCCTACCTGTCGTTGACCGAGGGCAGCGAGTACACCGACACCCCGGAGCGCTACCGCGAGGAGATGGCGGCCAAGGGGGTCACCGGCGAGGACCTCGACCGGCGGGTCGAGCAGTACGCGGAGCGCATCGCCGCCTACACCGAGTCCAAGCTCCACCCGCAGATGCCCGACTGGCAGCTGCTCTGCTTCTACCCGATGTCCCACCGTCGGGAGGGCGACGACAACTGGTACGCGCTCGACTACGAGGAGCGCAAGCGCCTGATGGGCGAGCACGGACGTTCCGGCCGGGCCTACACCGGGCGGGTGCTGCAGTTGGTGAGCGCCTCCACGGGGCTCGACGACTGGGAGTACGCCGTGAGCCTGTTCGCTCACGACCTCGCCGACATCAAGTCGATCGTCTACACCCTGCGCTACGACGAGGCATCGGTCCGCTACGCCGAGTTCGGGCCCTTCGTGATCGGCATCCGCCGCTCCCCCGCCGAGGCCGTCGCCGAGATCGGTCTCGAACGCAGCACGTGAGCCGCGAGCGGCTGCTCGACCACCTCGCCGACCACGTTCCGGCTGATCCGGTGGAGGCCAGGTCCCTGGCCCGGACCCGCGCCCTGGTGGCCTGGCTGTCGGCGCCACTGGACGAGCACGCCGACCCGACCCACGTGACGGGCTCGGCGATCGTGCTCGCCTCCGACGGTCGGGTGCTGCTGCACCGTCACAAGCGGCTCGGGCGGTGGCTGCAACCCGGTGGGCACCTGGACCCGGGCGAGACACCCTGGGAGGCGGCGGTGCGCGAGACCGTCGAGGAGACCGGGCTGGTGGCCCGCCATCCCGACACCGGCCCGTTCCTCCTGCACGTCGATGTCCACGAGGGGCCGCGCGGCCACGTTCACCTCGACCTGCGCTACCTGCTCCACGGCGACGCCGAGGTGGCGCTGCGGCCCGCCGCCGGAGAGTCACCGGACGTCGGCTGGTGGGACACCGACGAGGCCGCGAGGGTCAGCGACGCCTCGACGCTGGCTGCGATCGGGGCCGCACGGACGGTGTCGCGCTGACCCAGGGTCCGAACCGTCCGCACGCGACCGGCCCGGTGCCGTGGGTCCACGTTTAGGCTCGAAGGATGAGCGAGCGCAGCGCTGCCCGGGCCTCCAGCGGCACCCCCGACCCGTCACGGCCGACGCGAACCGGGCCGCAGCACGCCGGCCGGCCCTTCGACGGTGCCCCTCGGGCCGGCCGCGACAGCGAGGCGACCCTGTACACGCTCGAGAGCGAGACCCCGATCGTGGCTCGGGTGACCGACCACGGGGCGTCGCTGGTGGAGTTGGAGGTCCCGGACCGCGACGGGCGGCTCGCCGACGTGGTCCTGGGCTTCGACTCCGTGGACGGCTACCGCTCCCCGCAGAACCCGTACCTGGGGGCGACGATCGGACGCGTGGCGAACCGGATCGCCTACGGACGGTTCTCCATCGGGGACCAGGTGTACCGGCTCGCCGTCAACGAGCCCCCGCACCATCTGCACGGTGGGGCCGCCCGCTCCTTCGACAAGGTCCGGTGGGAGACGATCGCCGCCAGCCGTGGAGAGGTCGTCTTCCGGTACCGGTCGGTCGACGGCGAGGAGGGATATCCCGGCGAACTCGAGGCCACGGCGATCTACCGGCTGCACGGCCCTGCGCTGACGATCATCTACGAGGCCACCGTCGACCGGACGTCGCCGGTGAACCTCACCAACCACAGCTACTTCAACCTCGGTGGCCACGCCAGCGGTGACATCCTGGAGCACGAGTTGGCGATCGACGCCGACCGCACCACGGCGGTCGACGCCGAGCTGCTCCCGACCGGCCTCGAGGCGCCGGTGGACGGCACCGCCCTCGACCTTCGTCGCGCGCGGCCGCTCGGTGCCGGGGTGAGGGAACTGGCCAGCGAGCCCACCCTGGGCTACGACCACAACTACGTGCTCAGATCCTCGACGTCAGGTGTCAGGGACGTCGCGATGCTGCGCCATCTGCCGTCGGGTCGCACCATGGTGCTCGCCACGGACCAACCGTCCCTGCAGTGCTACTCGGGCAACCGGCTCGAGGACCTCGAGGGCAAGCGGGGTGCACGCTACGGCCCCCACGGTGGTCTGTGCCTCGAGCCTCAGTACGCGCCCGACTCGGTCAACCAGCCTCGGTTCCCCTCGATCCTGCTCGAGCCCGGGCGGACCTATCGCCACGTGTCCCGGTACCACTTCTCGGTGTCCTGACCGCGCGGCAGCTTCAGAACAGGCGCGGGTGCGGCTCCTCCTCGCCCCGCAGGACCCCCAGGTCGACCTCCACCCAGCCGATACCACGTGACTCGGCCAGTACCCGGGCCTGGGGCTTGATCGTGGTTGCAGCCAGCACTCCACGCACCGGTGCCAGCATCGGATCGCGTTGGAGCCGCTCGAGGTAGCGCGTGAGCTGCTCGACCCCGTCGATCTCCCCGATCCGCTTGATCTCCACCGCGACCGCACCCCCGTCGACGTCACGACACAGCAGATCCACGGGGCCGAGATCGGTCCGGAACTCGCGCTGCACGCACTTCAGGCCCGGCTCGAGGTGGGTCGGGGGGTCGGCCAGCAGCAGCTGCAACTCCCGCTCGACGCCGTCGAGGGTGAGCCCCCGCTCCGTGTCCAGCTCGTAGCTCAGCTCGTCCAGCACCTGTTCGAAGGTGATGGTGAGCCGCTCCCCCTTGGGGTTGGTGACCTCCCAGGTGTCCCCGTCCTCGACGAGGTGGTTCGGGGCGTTCATCCAGTTGAGCGGCTTGTAGGCGCCCACGTCGGCGTGGATCGCGACGCACCCGTCGGCCTTGACCATCACCAACCTGACGGCAGAGGTCAGCGTGGACGACAACCGCCCGTCGTAGACGGCGGAGCACCGGGCGATCAGCATGCGCATGGGCCGGACGCTACCAGCGCGGCCCCGGCCCACCGACGGCGTCACCGGCTCCGGTAGCATCGGACGGCGGACCGCCGGACTCACCCGACGGTCTGCAGCGCCACCACCTCCGTGGACGCGGCCGATGCGGCGGGTCGCGCTGCGTCCGGAGCTTCCCGGGACGCCGCTTCGACCGACTCCGTGGTGGGCCGCAGCGACTCTCGATCGGACCGTGCGCACCCCCCGCACCCACAGGCAGGCCAGCGAGCCGGCCCGACATCCCAGAAGGATCACCCAACATGGCGCTCAGGGTCGGCCTGGTCGGTCTGCCGAACGTGGGGAAGTCGACCCTGTTCAACGCCGTGTCCCAGGCCGGTGCCGGCGCCGCGAACTTCCCCTTCTGCACGATCGCCCCCAACGTGGGCGTGGTCCCGGTTCCCGACGACCGGCTCGACCGGCTCGCGGAGCTGGCCCGGCCGGAGAAGGTGGTCCCGACCGCGATCGAGTTCGTGGACATCGCCGGGCTGGTCGCGGGCGCCTCCCAGGGCGAAGGCCTCGGGAACCAGTTCCTGGCGCACATCCGCGAGGTCGACGCCGTGTGCAACGTCGTTCGTTGCTTCGAGGACGACGACGTGGTCCACGTCGCCGGCTCCGTCGACCCCGCCCGCGACATCGAGGTCGTCACCACCGAGCTGGTGCTCAAGGACCTCGAGACCGTCGAGCGGCGTCTGGAACGCGCCCGGCGGGCCGCCAAGGGCAGCGCGAAGGAGGCCGTCAAGGAACGGGACCAGCTCTCCGCCCTGCTCGACCACCTCGCCGACGGACAGGTGGCGCGGACCTTCCCCGGCGAGCTCGATCCGACCCTCGCCCGGGAGCTGTCCCTGCTCACCGCCAAGCCCGTGCTGTTCGCGGCCAACGTCGCCGAGGACGAGCTGGGTGAGCGCGGGGAGGGTGCCGGCAACGCCCACGTCGGGGTCGTCCGAAAGATCGCCACCCGTGAGGACGCCGAGGTGGTGGTGATCTCCGCGCAGGTCGAGGCGGAGCTCGCCGAGCTCGACGGTGCCGAGCGGGCGGAGTACCTCGCCGACCTCGGCCTGGACCGCTCGGGGCTCGAGCGGTTGATCGAACACGCCTACACGCTGCTGGGGCTGCGCACCTTCTTCACCGCCGGTCCCAAGGAGGTCCGGGCGTGGACCGTGCCGGCAGGCTCCACCGCGCCCCGCGCGGCCCGTGAGATCCACACCGACTTCGAACGCGGCTTCATCAAGGCCGAGGTGATCGCCTACGACGACTACGACCGGCTCGGATCCGAGGCTGCGGCACGCGACGCCGGCAGGCTCCGGATCGAGGGCAAGGACTACGTGGTCGCCGACGGTGACGTCATCCACTTCCGCTTCAACGTCTGAGCACCGGGGCCGACCGCGTCACACCCACCGGTGACGCCAGGATCCCCCCCGAAACCGCCCCCCACCCCCGGAGGTCGAACGCGATGCCACGCAGCGAGCCCATCACCCGCCTCGAGGTGGCGGCCTGCCCCACCCACCGCATGGATGTCAAGCACTACGCCCCCTACGAGGTCGGGTGCGCCTGCCTGAGCGACGCCCGCCGCAGCGAGTTGGCGACCCGACTCGCGGCAGCGAGGCGCGAGGGCAACCCACTGGCGGAGATGGTGGAGTGAGCCGACCCGGGAACCGGGTGGCCACGAACCGACATCGACGACGCGCGACGCGGAGGTAGCAGGTGGCAGGCAAGGGGCTCGGTGGGCGCGTGCAGCGTGGATCCCGTCTCGCGCGGACGGGGCTGCGGGGTGCCACGGGCTTCGCCGGCGCACGGGCCCGCCGCTTCGCCGGCGGTGAGGGTGATGATGTCACCGCCCACGAGGAGCTCGCCAGCAACCTCGCCCTGGTCCTCGGGGACATGAAGGGCGCGGCCATGAAGCTCGGCCAGCTGCTGAGCTTCGTCGACCTCGATGTCCCTCCGGAGGTCCGCAGCGCCTACCACGACGCGCTCGCCAGCCTGCGCGACGCGGCGCCTGCCTTCGACGCCGACGCCATCGCCGAGGTACTGACCGAGGAGTACGGGAGGCCCCCGGAGGCGGTGTTCGCCTCCTTCGACCCCGAACCCCTGGCGGCCGCCTCGATCGGCCAGGTCCACGTCGGCAAGCTCGACGACGGGCGCGAGGTGGTCATCAAGGTCCAGTACCCGGGTGTCGCCGAGGCGGTGCGCGCCGACCTCGACAACGCCACCGCGTTCGCTCCGCTGGCCCGGCTGGTGTCGCCGAACCAGGAGATCGAACCGCTGCTCGACGAGCTACGTGAGCGCATCGACGACGAGCTGGACTACGAGCGGGAGGCGATGTACCAGCGGGCCTTCGCCACCCGGTACGCCAACCACCCCTTCATCCGGGTCCCCGACATCGTCGGTGACCTGTGCCGCCCCCGCGTGCTGGTCTCAGAGCGCATACACGGGGAACGCTTCTCCGACTTCACCGCCGGCGCCGACGAGGCCGACCGGCAGCGGGTCGGCGAGATCATCTTCCGCTACGCCTTCGGCTCCATCGGGCGCTTCCGCCTGTTCAACGGCGACCCCCACCCGGGCAACTACCTCATCGAGCGTGGCGCCGCCGCCGACGGTGGCGCCCGGGTCGCGTTCCTCGACTACGGCTCGGTGAAGATGTTCACCCGCGAGCGGTACGCCTCGATGCGCT